>NZ_JBIMRA010000007.1:0-314106 GCF_043945515.1 Citrobacter freundii complex sp. 2024EL-00216
CAATGTGAACGGCAGCAGTTTCCCCTACTTCGACAGCCTGCAGTTTGCCGATAACGTCCAAAGCGTGCGCAAACTGGACAACAACACCGTTGAATTCCGCTTAACGCAACCGGATGCCTCCTTTATGTGGCACCTTGCCACACACTATGCCTCCGTAATGTCGGCGGAATATGCCGCTAATCTGGCAAAACAGGATCGCCAGGAGTTGCTCGACAGACAACCCGTCGGCACAGGCCCGTACCAGCTTTCGGAGAATCGTGCCGGCCAATATATTCGGTTGCAGCGACATGAAAAATTCTGGCGTGGCACTCCTCTGATGCCGCAGGTCGTAGTGGATCTCGGTTCTGGTGGAACCGGACGCTTATCGAAATTACTCACTGGCGAATGTGACGTCCTTGCCTGGCCTGCCGCCAGCCAGCTCAGCATATTGCGTGATGACCCTCGCCTGCGTTTGACGCTGCGCCCGGGGATGAACATTGCCTATCTGGCGTTCAACACCAATAAACCGCCGTTGAATAACCCTGCCGTGCGGCATGCGCTGGCGCTAGCGATCAACAACCAGCGCTTAATGCAGTCTATCTACTACGGGACAGCAGAAACCGCGGCATCTATTTTGCCTCGCGCCTCGTGGGCTTATGATAACGAAGCTAAAATTACAGAATACAACCCGGCAAAATCGCGCGAGCAGCTAAAAACGCTGGGGCTGGAGAATCTGACGTTACAACTTTGGGTCCCTACCAGCTCTCAGGCCTGGAACCCCAGTCCGCTGAAAACCGCCGAGCTGATTCAGGCAGATATGGCTCAGGTGGGTGTGAAAGTGAAGATCATCCCGGTAGAAGGTCGTTTTCAGGAGGCGAGATTAATGGATATGAACCATGATCTGACGTTATCCGGCTGGGCGACGGACAGTAACGATCCTGACAGTTTTTTCCGGCCGTTGCTCAGCTGTGCCGCCATCAATTCGCAGACCAACTTTGCCCACTGGTGTAATCCACAGTTTGACAGCATTCTGCGCAAGGCCCTCTCTTCGCAGCAGCTATCATCGCGAATTGATGCCTATGACGAAGCGCAAAATATTCTTGCACAAGAGTTACCGATCCTGCCACTGGCCTCTTCACTGCGTCTGCAGGCTTATCGTTACGACATCAAAGGGTTGGTGCTCAGTCCATTCGGTAATGCCTCTTTTGCCGGCGTGTCCAGGGAAAAGAAAGATGAGGTGAAAAAACCATGATTATCTTCACCTTGCGTCGATTTTTATTGCTACTGGTAACCCTGTTCTTCCTGACCTTTATTGGCTTCAGCCTGAGCTACTTCACGCCTCATGCGCCGTTACAGGGTGCATCGCTGTGGAACGCATGGGTATTCTGGTTCAATGGTCTCATTCACTGGGATTTCGGCGTATCCAGTATCAACGGTCAGTTGATCTCAGAGCAGCTGAAAGAGGTGTTCCCGGCCACAATGGAACTGTGCATTCTTGCCTTTGGTTTTGCACTAATGGTTGGGATCCCCGTTGGTATGCTGGCCGGTATCACGCGGAACAAATGGCAGGACCGCTGCATCAGCGCATTGGCTCTGATGGGGTTTTCTATCCCCGTTTTTTGGCTGGCGCTGCTGCTGACATTGCTCTTCTCACTGACCCTCGGCTGGTTACCCGTTTCCGGGCGTTTTGATCTTCTCTACGAGGTGAAACCTGTTACCGGTTTTGCCATTATTGATGCGTGGATCTCCGACTCGCCCTGGCGCGATGAAATGCTGGTCAGCGCTATCCGTCATATGGTGCTCCCGGTGCTGACGCTCTCCGTTGCGCCCACCACAGAAGTTATCCGCCTGATGCGTATCAGCACCATTGAGGTCTTTGACCAGAACTACGTCAAAGCGGCGGCCACGCGCGGTCTGTCACGATTAACGATTCTGCGTCGTCACGTCCTGCACAACGCTCTTCCGCCGGTGATCCCGCGTCTGGGCTTACAGTTTTCCACCATGCTGACATTGGCGATGATCACCGAGATGGTCTTTAGCTGGCCAGGTCTTGGTCGTTGGCTGATTAACGCGATTCGCCAGCAGGATTACGCGGCGATTTCAGCGGGCGTGATGGTGATTGGCTCACTGGTTATTATCGTTAACGTCATCTCTGATATTTTGGGTGCTATGGCTAACCCTCTGAAACATAAGGAATGGTATGCCTTACGATAGCGTCTACAGCGAAAAACGCCCGCCAGGTACGTTGCGCACCGCATGGCGCAATTTCTATGGCGATGCGACTGCGATGATTGGCCTGTACGGCTGTGCGGGACTGGCTATTCTGTGTATTTTTGGTGGTTGGTTTGCCCCTTACGGCATCGATCAGCAATTTCTCGGCTATCAGCTTTTACCGCCGTCATGGTCGCGCTATGGCGAAGTCTCATTCTTCCTCGGGACTGACGATCTAGGACGTGACGTTTTAAGTCGTCTGCTCAGCGGCGCGGCCCCGACCGTTGGCGGCGCGTTTGTCGTCACTCTTGCCGCCACGCTGTGTGGCCTGGTATTGGGCGTAGTTGCCGGTGCGACGCACGGCTTGCGCTCTGCGGTGCTGAACCACATTCTGGACACCCTGCTGTCGATCCCTTCTCTGCTGCTGGCGATTATTGTGGTGGCCTTTGCCGGGCCGCACCTGACACACGCCATGTTTGCCGTCTGGCTGGCGCTGCTGCCGCGCATGGTGCGCTCCGTTTACAGCATGGTGCATGACGAGCTGGAGAAAGAGTACGTCATTGCCGCTCGCCTGGACGGTGCAACCACACTGAATATTCTGTGGTTCGCCGTTCTGCCCAATATTACCGCTGGCCTTATTACTGAAATCACCCGCGCACTGTCGATGGCGATTCTGGATATCGCCGCGCTGGGTTTTCTCGATCTTGGCGCACAGCTGCCGTCCCCGGAATGGGGAGCCATGCTCGGCGACGCGCTGGAGCTGATTTATGTCGCACCGTGGACGGTGATGCTGCCAGGCGCGGCAATTATGATAAGCGTGTTGCTGGTTAACCTATTGGGTGACGGCGTGCGCCGCGCAATTATTGCGGGGGTGGAGTAATGCCATTACTTGATATCCGCAACCTGACCATTGAATTCAGGACCGGTGACGACTGGGTAAAGGCTGTTGATCGTGTCAGCATGACCTTGAATGAGGGTGAAATCCGCGGGCTGGTCGGCGAATCTGGCTCCGGCAAGAGTCTGATCGCTAAGGCCATTTGCGGCGTCGCTAAAGATAACTGGCGCGTAACCGCAGACCGTATGCGTTTTGATGATATCGATCTGCTACGCCTTTCCGCGCGTGAACGACGCAAACTGGTCGGTCATAACGTCTCCATGATCTTTCAGGAGCCGCAGTCATGTCTCGATCCGTCCGAGCGTATCGGACGTCAACTGATGCAAAATATTCCGGCATGGACCTACAAAGGTCGCTGGTGGCAGCGCATCGGTTGGCGCAAGCGCCGTGCGATTGAACTCTTGCACCGCGTCGGGATAAAAGACCATAAAGACGCCATGCGCAGCTTCCCATATGAACTAACCGACGGTGAATGTCAGAAGGTCATGATCGCTATCGCATTAGCGAATCAGCCGCGTTTGCTGATTGCCGATGAACCGACGAACGCGATGGAGCCAACCACCCAGGCGCAAATTTTCCGTCTGCTAACCCGTCTGAATCAAAACAGCAATACCACCATTTTGTTGATAAGCCATGACCTGCAAATGCTCAGCCAGTGGGCTGACAAAATCAACGTGATGTACTGCGGGCAAACGGTCGAAACCGCGCCAAGTAAAGATTTGGTGACCATTCCTCATCATCCTTATACTCAAGCGTTGATTCGCGCTATTCCTGATTTTGGTAGCGCAATGCCGCACAAAAGCCGCCTGAATACCATGCCAGGAGCTATTCCATTGCTGGAACAATTACCCATCGGCTGTCGTCTGGGGCCACGCTGCCCTTATGCACAACGCGAATGTATTGAAACCCCAAGACTGACCGGAGCAAAGAATCATCTCTACGCCTGTCATTTCCCGCTGAACATGGAGAGAGAGTGAGATGGTAGAAACCCTGCTCGAAGTTCGTAATCTGAGCAAAACCTTTCGCTACCGGACAGGTTTATTTCGCCGCCAGACCGTTGAGGCCGTTAAGCCCCTGAGTTTCACCCTGCGTGAACGTCAGACGCTCGCCGTCATTGGTGAAAACGGTTCGGGGAAATCTACGCTGGCAAAAATGTTGGCGGGTATGATTGAACCCACCAGCGGTGAGCTGCTGATTGACGATCATCCGTTAAAATATGGCGATTATTCATTTCGTAGCCAGCGGATCCGTATGATTTTCCAGGATCCGTCAACATCGCTTAATCCGCGGCAACGTATCTCGCAGATCCTCGATTTTCCGCTACGTCTGAACACCGACCTCGAGCCTGAGCAGCGTCGTAAACAGATCGTGGAGACCATGCGCATGGTCGGGCTGCTGCCCGATCACGTAAGCTATTACCCACATATGTTGGCCCCAGGGCAAAAACAGCGTCTGGGCCTTGCCCGTGCGCTCATTTTACGCCCCAAAGTCATTATCGCCGACGAAGCCCTGGCCTCTCTGGACATGTCGATGCGTTCACAGCTCATCAATCTGATGCTGGAATTGCAGGAAAAACAGGGGATTTCGTATATCTATGTGACCCAACATATTGGCATGATGAAGCACATCAGCGATCAGGTATTAGTCATGCATCAGGGCGAAGTGGTAGAACGCGGCAGTACAGCGGATGTTCTGGCGTCCCCGCTTCATGAGCTTACCCGCCGCCTGATTGCAGGTCATTTCGGCGAAGCGCTTACCGCTGATGCCTGGCGAAAAGATCGTTAGCAAACGGCAGCCCTCCTCAACCGGGGGGCAATCTGTCATCAGTGACACAACGTGGGTAAGAGCAGCGTATCAACTTCGGTAAACGCGACTGACGGGTAAAGGGCACCACCTTGCATTGCCCAGACACCTGCGGTACTGGCCTCGTCGATAAGTCGTACTGTTTCTACTCCCTTCACCACAACACGGTCGCAATATTCCCTGATATTTTTGATCAGCACCGGGAACATCGGTTTTTCTACCTGTTCCAGGAAGAAACCGCGATCCAGTTTCACAACGTCAAAATGACCGCAAACCAGCGGACTGGCCCCTACGCTGCCGGAGCCAAGATCGCCCAACCACAATGCGTTTGGGCCGTCGCGAAGTGAATTAATCAGCAGATTATTCAGGCACACGGTATTCGACAGAAAACGTTCTGAAAGTTCCAGTGCAATAAATGGTAGAGCATGTAAGGCCGACTTGATGGCTGGATCACCAATCGCCAGCAGTGCCATTTCGTCAATGAGGTTCAGGGTGCAAATAAGGCTGTTGCGCTCAAACCAGTCACGCTTTTCGGCAATTAGTCGAATTTGCTCGAGCATGAAATTACGCTTTTGTTCGCTATCCCACGCTGAAATGATGAAATCTGGATGCAACGGGTGAACCGTATCTGAAGTAAACCGGGCGTTAATCTCTACACCCAGTAATTTATCTGTTGTGTCTCTCATCGGTTCCGCGATGAAATGATAGTGCATAAGACCACTCCAATTGATCATAACATCCTGATAATGCACTTCTAATCACAATCAATCAATAATATCGATCAATGAATCGATATTGATCGATAAAAACAATATATCATAACAAGCTGAATATTGTCATATTTTATGTTTTAAGAAAGTTCCTACCTTGCTATGTTTATTAACATCAGCTAGCAATGAAATAATACCATTTCAATGCCTTTGAAACCTCGTATTTTCTCTGATTCACCGACGTTAGATGCCTGAACGAAGCATAAGCGGAGGGGGATGATATACTCCTCACATGTAATGACGTGACAGGTCACGTGAGGCGGATAACCATTCTCCAGGGAAAAAGCGTGGGATATAATTTCAGGCCAATTTCGAGTGCATTTAATGTGTCAATCATAACTCATTGATTGATAAAAGATAAGTGTTAACCAAAAGGATTAAAGCCATGGGTTTTTTATCAGGTAAGCGCATTCTGGTGACAGGCCTTGCCAGTAAATTGTCTATCGCATGGGGAATCGCTCAGGCGATGCATCGCGAAGGTGCCGAACTGGCGTTCACCTACCAGAACGACAAGCTGAAAGGTCGTGTGGAAGAATTTGCAGCGCAGTTAGGCTCCAACATTGTTTTGCAGTGTGATGTAGCTGAAGATGCCAGCATTGACGCCATGTTTGCTGAACTGAGCAAAGCCTGGCCGAAATTCGACGGTTTCGTACACTCCATCGGCTTCGCACCTGCTGACCAACTGGAAGGCGATTATGTGAACGCAGTTACCCGCGAAGGATTTAAAATTGCGCATGACATTAGCGCTTATAGCTTTGTTGCGATGGCAAAAGCATGTCGTTCCATGCTAAACCCTGGCTCTGCGCTACTGACGTTGTCCTATCTGGGCGCAGAGCGTGCAATCCCTAACTATAACGTGATGGGCCTGGCGAAAGCCTCATTGGAAGCAAACGTCCGTTATATGGCTAACGCAATGGGGCCTGAAGGCGTACGCGTAAACGCAATTTCCGCAGGTCCAATCCGCACCCTCGCTGCTTCCGGTATCAAAGATTTCCGTAAAATGCTGGCCCATTGCGAAGCCGTTACGCCGATTCGTCGCACTGTTACCATTGAAGATGTGGGCAACTCTGCGGCATTCCTGTGTTCCGATCTTTCTGCCGGTATCTCAGGTGAAGTTGTACACGTTGACGGTGGTTTCAGCATCGCTGCAATGAACGAACTGGAGCTGAAATAATCTTCCACTCTTCTCCGGGCGGCCCACCGTCGCCCGTGATGCTCGTTTTTAATTCCCCTCTACCCAGTCCCATATATGCTTTTCTGATATTTATTATCACGTAACAATCTTTCATCCCCTCTTCTGCTTACGTCAGGATATTGCAGCGCAAACGATCCGGCGTAGTGGTATGACGACGTGTCCGGGTCGCCACTTTTTAGACCAAGGACCGCCCATGGAACAACGCCGAATTGAAGGCAAAAGCCACTGGTATCATGAGACGCAATCCAGCATGTATCCACAAGATGTTCTGCCGCTGGTGCCGGAAGCCGCTCATGTCGACGACTGCTTTTTACTGGATCTGGCGATATCTGATGACGCCCTTTTACCTTTTCAATCCTGGTTAATCCCTGCCCGTAAACTTGCACAGATCCTCTTCCCGATCCACGTAAACCTGAGTCAGATGCACACATTCAGCGCCTATGAACGGATGAGTACGGCGTTAACCGTCGCTCAGGTATATGGCGTCCAGCGATTATGTAATCACTATGCCGCGCGTCTAACACCGCTTCCTGGGCCGGACTCCTCGCGGGAAAGTAACCATCGACTGGCGCAAATCACCCAATATGCTCGTCAACTTGCCAGCTCTCCTGCCGTGATAGGCGCGCGCGATCGCCATCATCTGGATGCAGTCGGGCTGACCACCAGCGATAGCATTCTGATGAATCAAATTATCGGATTCGTCGGTTTTCAGGCCCGTATCGTGGCCCTGTTTCAGGCCTGGTGTGGACATCCGGTGCGCCGAATTCCGGGTCTCGATATACAACAATTCGCTCACGCTTCACCATTTAGTGCAGCACACGCTACCTGGCACGCTTCGCCATTTCCGATTGAAAAACATCTTAATCATGATGAGTCGATAGACAGACGTTATCCCGAGGAACTGCAAGCGTTACTGCCATTACTGATACATTCCCCCGTCATTTTGGATTTATTCGGGTCGCTCATTTCCAGCACGCAACGTAGCGGGATACCGGTACAGGCATTTTCATTGGCGGCGCTGATGACTTCGCGGATTAATGGCAGCGTGGCCTGTTTTAATGAACATGCGTATTCAGCTCATGAATTAACCGAGGCCATTACCGTTCTTCGTCAGGATGAACGTGAATTACAACGGTGGGAACAACGACATCCGGTTGAGCGCGTCACCCTACAGGCGGTACAATGGCTGACCCGGGCGCCCGACCGCTTTAGCACCGCACTGTTAACGCCTTTGTTCGATCAGGGAATCTCTTCAGAGCAGGCCATTAACCTGCTAGCCTGGAGTGGATTGTGCGGATGGTTGAATCGCTTGAAAATCGCGCTGGGCGACACTGATTAACCGATCCACTTACTGAAAGAGCGCTTGCTGCAACTGGCAGAATCGCGTAAAACTGTCAGCCGCTCTTTTAGCCACGAAAATAGACAATTATGCTTCAGGACAACCCGCTGCTAGCGCAGCTTAAACAGCAACTACATTCCCAGACGCCACGTGCTGAAGGGGTGGTAAAAGCCACGGAAAAAGGCTTTGGCTTCCTGGAAGTCGATGCACAAAAAAGCTATTTCATTCCACCGCCGCAGATGAAAAAAGTGATGCATGGCGACCGTATTGTTGCGGTTATCCATACAGAAAAAGACCGTGAGTCTGCTGAGCCGGAAGAACTGATCGAACCCTTCCTGACGCGCTTCGTGGGTAAAGTTCAGGGCAAAAATGACCGTCTGTCCATTGTGCCGGATCATCCGTTACTGAAAGATGCTATTCCTTGTCGTGCAGCCCGCGGCGTTGAACATGAATTTAAAGAAGGCGACTGGGCTGTTGCAGAAATGCGCCGCCATCCGCTGAAAGGCGATCGCACCTTCTACGCCGAGTTAACCCAATTTATCACTTTTGCTGATGACCACTTTGTCCCGTGGTGGGTCACACTGGCACGCCATAATCTGGAAAAAGAAGCACCAGACGGTGTAGCAACCGAAATGCTGGACGAAGGCCTGGTTCGTGAAGATTTAACCGCCCTCAATTTCGTCACCATCGACAGCGCCAGCACCGAAGATATGGACGATGCGCTGTATGCTGAAGAACAAGCTGACGGCACGCTACAATTAACCGTCGCCATTGCCGACCCAACAGCCTGGATTGCAGAAGGCAGCAAGCTGGATAAAACGGCTAAAATTCGCGCGTTCACCAATTATTTACCGGGGTTCAATATCCCGATGTTACCACGTGAATTGTCTGACGATCTCTGCTCTCTGCGCGCGAACGAAGTGCGCCCGGTTTTAGCTTGTCGTATGAGCATTACCGCCGATGGCACGATTGAAGACAACATCACCTTCTTCGCCGCAACCATCGAGTCTAAAGCGAAGCTGGCCTATGACAATGTTTCCGACTGGCTGGAAGGTACTGGCGAGTGGCAACCAGAAAACGACGCGATTGCGGAACAAATCCGTCTGCTGCATCGTATTTGCCTGAGCCGAGGAGAGTGGCGTCATAACCACGCGCTGGTCTTTAAAGATCGCCCGGATTACCGTTTCGTTCTCGGTGAAAAAGGTGAAGTACTGGACATCGTCGCTGAACCACGCCGCATCGCAAACCGTATCGTGGAAGAATCCATGATTGCGGCAAATATTTGCGCCGCCCGTGTGCTTCGCGACAAGCTGGGCTTCGGTATTTATAACATCCATATGGGATTCGACCATGCCAACGCCGACGCTCTGGCCTCGCTGCTGAAAACCCACGGTATGCACGTCGATGCCGAAGAAGTTCTAACACTGGAAGGTTTCTGCAAACTGCGCCGCGAACTGGATGCACAGCCATCCGGTTTCCTCGACAGCCGAATTCGCCGCTTCCAGTCTTACGCTGAAATTAGTATTGAGCCAGGTCCACACTTTGGGCTGGGTCTGGAGGCATATGCCACCTGGACTTCCCCAATCCGTAAGTACGGCGATATGATCAACCACCGTCTGCTTAAGGCTGTCATCAAAGGCGAAACCGTCGCTCGACCTCAGGATGATACCACCGTGCAAATGGCAGAACGTCGTCGCCTGAACCGGATGGCTGAGCGTGACGTGGGTGACTGGCTATACGCCCGTTTCCTGAGTGATAAAGCCGGAACCGACACCCGCTTTGCGGCCGAGATCATCGACGTCAGCCGCGGCGGCATGCGCGTACGTTTGGTTGATAATGGCGCTGTTGCCTTTATTCCTGCCCCCTTCCTGCACGCCGTGCGTGATGAACTGGTCTGCAGCCAGGAAAGTGGTACCGTACAAATCAAAGGTGAAGTAGTTTACAAAGTCACTGATGTGATTGACGTAACTATCGCCGAAGTTCGCATGGAAACCCGTAGCGTTATCGCGCGTCCAGCAGCGTAAACTGACAAATCCAACGACCTTTCTCTTTTTTGAAAGGTCGTTTTCTTTTTTTAGCGGCCAAATTTCAACCACACACTACACTTCTCTTATCCAGTCAAAATTTTTTTTTACTATTTTTCAGTTCCGCTGGCTTTGCTTTTTATGGATTCTGGATTACATATAAATATATAAATAAAACAATACGTTCAGCCATAATCACCCTGAATGAATCATGGCTACCCTTACTTTTGAGGCTTTATGCGCTTTAAACGGGATAGTACACATCATGAAAGACGTCCGGGAGCTGGTTACGTTGTATAGCTATGTGGGCACTCATAACCCCTACTGGCGTTTGTCAGAGGATTGCAACATCCTGCATTTCTCTATTGACGAAACAGCAGACGCTGAGCAGACCATCGAATTATCACCCGAGCAGGCCGACCGCATTCGCGAGATGACGGTAATTACGTCAAGCCTGTTGATGACGTTACCCATTGAAGATGACGATATTCCGGTACATTTGGTCGGGCGGAAAATCAATAAGCGCGAATGGGCCGGCAGCGCATCAGCCTGGGATGACACCCCTTCCGTCGCACGCGACCTGGCTCAAGGTCTCTCTTTTGCCGAACAGGTGGTTTCAGAAGCCAATTCCGTTATTGTCATTCTTGACCGCATGGGCAACATTCAGCGTTTTAACCGTCTGTGCGAAGAGTACACCGGACTCAGAGAACGTGAAGTCATTGGCCAAAGCGTATTCACACTGTTTATGAGTCGACGTGAAGCCGCAGCCTCCAGACGCAACATCGAGGTCTTTTTTCGCGAAGGCAACTCATATGAAGTCGAACGTTGGGTGAAGACCTGCAAAGGTCAGCGCCTGTTTCTTTTTCGCAATAAGTTTGTACATAACGGTAGCGGCAAGAACGAAATATTTCTGATCTGTTCCGGCACCGATATCACTGAAGAACGCCGCGCGCAGGAACGCCTGCGTATGTTGGCTAATACCGACTCCATCACCGGATTACCGAACCGTAACGCCATTCATGAGCTGATAAGCGACGCGATTGAGAACGCAGGTGATACTCAGGTTGGGATTGTATATCTCGATCTGGATAACTTCAAAAAGGTGAACGATGCCTACGGGCACATGTTTGGCGATCAGCTGTTGCAGAGCGTGTCGCTGGCAATTCTCAGTTGTCTTGACGACAACCAGCTATTGGCTCGGTTTGGCGGTGATGAATTTATCGTCCTTGCCACCGAAACGTCCCAGAGCACTCTGGAAGCTACCGCATCGCGCATTCTGACACGCCTGCGTCAACCCTTTCGCATTGGCCTGATTGAAGTCTATACCGGCTGCTCTATTGGTATTTCCCTCGCTCCACAGCATGGTCAGGACTGCGAGAGCGTCATTCGTAACGCCGATACGGCCATGTACACCGCGAAAGAAGGCGGCCGCGGACAGTTTTGTGTTTTCTCTCCGGAAATGAATCAGCGGGTATTTGAATACCTGTGGCTGGATACTAACCTGCGCAAGGCGCTGGAAAACGATCAACTGGTTATCCATTATCAGCCAAAGATAACCTGGCGAGGCGAAGTGCGCAGCCTGGAGGCGCTGGTACGCTGGCAGTCTCCGGAACGCGGCCTCATTCCACCACTGGAATTTATCTCCTACGCCGAAGAATCAGGGCTTATTGTTCCGCTGGGTCGCTGGGTTATTCTGGACGTTGTGCGTCAGGTCGCAAAATGGCGCGCCAAGGGAATCAATCTGCGCGTGGCGGTAAACGTTTCTGCCCGCCAGCTCGCCGATCAGACGCTATTTACCGATCTCAAACAGGTGCTTCATGAACTCGACTTTGAATATTGCCCCATTGATGTCGAGTTAACGGAAAGCAGTTTGATTGAAAATGAGCAGTTGGCACTGTCCGTCATTCAGCAGTTTAGCCAGTTGGGGGCGCAAATCCATTTGGATGATTTTGGTACTGGATATTCGTCACTGTCTCAACTGGCCCGCTTCCCGCTTGATGCAATTAAATTGGATCAAACCTTTGTCAGGGATGTACACAAACAACCTATTTCGCAGTCGCTGGTACGTGCCATTGTTGCGGTCGCACAAGCACTCAATCTGCAGGTCATCGCCGAAGGTGTTGAAAGCGCGAAAGAGGATGCCTTTTTAACCAAAAATGGCGTCAACGAACGTCAGGGTTTTTTGTTTGCCAAACCAATGCCAGCGGCTGCATTTGAACGTTGGTATCGACGACATCTGAATAAAAAAACGCGCTAACGCAGTGGGATCAAACGTCGTTAATAGCCATAAATGGACATAACGTAACGATCCTATCTGCATGTAATCACGGAATATATAATATTCTTCTATCATTGATAGTTAATACTATTTTTCCCTTCTCTTTTGCCATGAAATTCTGCATCATGAAATTCAAACTCGATTGCCATTAGGATGATAACCATGTCTGATATCGACGCTCAGCGTCTGGCCGAACGCATTGATACCGTGCTGGATATCCTCGTTGCAGGTGATTACCACTCAGCCATCCACAATCTCGAAATTCTGAAGGCTGAGCTGCTAGACACGGCCAAAGAAGATGCCGAGTCTTTGCCCAAAAAGCACAAGGCTCCCTGGGAGATCTGATGACATTAACCCTTTAATGTCGCTGCTATCAGCAAACTGCATATGAGGCAGTTTCCGTTTAATTTCCGATACGATATCGCAATAAAATTAATATTATGAATTCCCGACAACAATCTATTTTGCAGATGGTGACTGATAAAGGTCAGATGAGCGTTGCCGAACTGGCAAAAATCACCGGTGTCTCAGAAGTGACGATTCGACAGGATCTGAACACACTGGAGAAACAGAGCTATTTACGCCGTGCGCACGGTTTTGCTGTTTCATTGAACAGTGATGATGTGGAAACGCGCATGATGACTAATTTTACGCTGAAGCGTGAGCTGGCCGAATTTGCCGCATCTTTGGTAAGCCCTGGCGAGTCCGTATTCATTGAAAACGGCAGCAGCAATGCGCTCTTGGCCAGAACGCTGGCGGAGCAAAAAGATGTCACCATCATTACCGTCAGCAGCTATATAGCCCATCTGCTGAAAGAAACCCCCTGCGAAGTGATTCTCCTTGGCGGCATCTATCAGAAAAAAAGCGAAAGCATGGTGGGGCCCTTAACTCGCCAGTTTATCCAGCAGGTACACTTCAGTAAGGCCTTTATCGGCATTGATGGCTGGCAGGCTGACACCGGCTTCACCGGACGCGACATGATGCGTTCTGATGTGGTTAACGCGGTGCTGGAAAAAGGTGCAGAAGTTATTGTGCTTACTGACAGCTCAAAATTCGAAGCCATTCACCCTTACACACTAGGTCCATTAGAGCGATTCAGCCGCGTAGTCACGGATTCCAGACTCAGCGCCAGCGTACAAATGCAGCTTGAGCATTCAGGATTAACCGTCAATATCATTGATGCGAACGCATAAAATCTTCAGCAGATGATTTGTCAGTCGGCAAATCATCTCCTCTCTGAGAGTTATCTGACAGTCCAATTAAGACTTTTTACCTGTCGTTAACAGGATTAAGTCGTAAAATTAATGTTAGCGATATAACAGGAACGAACCTCCAATCTCAGGATAGTGTTTGTCATGCCTTCGCTAAACGGTTTCACGGAAATATCTTCGTTAGCCTAAATTTAGCGCTATTCTTAAAGAACACTGGATTCCGTGAATCAATAATTCAGGAGAAAGTATTATGTTAGTAACGAGCAAAAAAATGACCGCTGCCATTTTGGCGATTACTCTGGCAATGTCGCTGAGTGCCTGCTCTAACTGGTCCAAACGTGACCGTAACACCGCAATTGGTGCTGGTGCTGGTGCAATCGGTGGTGCAGTCCTGACTGACGGCAGCACGCTAGGCACGCTGGGTGGTGCTGCAGTAGGTGGTATTATTGGCCACCAGGTGGGTAAATAATTTACGGTTAAACGGCTCGATATAATAATACGTTTACTTTTTCAGGTCTGTATTATTAAAAAGCCACGGAAAAATTCCGTGGCTTTTTTTATTAACCGCCAGCCAATTTAACTTTCATTCCTTTGGCTTCCAGCAGCGATTTAATCAGGTCGCGTTTATCACCCTGTATCTCAATCACGCCATCCTTCACTGCCCCGCCGCAACCACATTTTTTCTTCAGTTCCGCAGCTAATTTGGTCAGTTCAGCATCGTCCTGATCTATTCCAGTAATCAGGCACACGCCCTTACCTTTGCGGCCACTGGTCTGTCGCTGGATACGGACAATGCCGTCGCCTTTGGGACGCTCTGGGACGGCTTTCGGTTCATCAATACGCCCGGTGTCAGTTGAGTAGACCAGACGAGAATTTGAGTCATTCATTTACGCACCTCGTTTCAGGGAGGCATTGATCATCTTCAGCGTCTGAGCCGGATCTGCCGACTGTGTGACCGGACGACCAATAACCATATAATCCACGCCAGCTGACTGTGCCTGTTCCGGCGTCATAATGCGACGCTGGTCGCCTGCCTCGCTACCTTCAGGGCGAATACCCGGCGTAACCAGTTTAAATGCCTGGCCAAATGCCTGCTTGAATCGCACTGCTTCCTGCGCGGAGCATACGACGCCATCCAAACCACAATGTTGGGTTAAGCACGCCAGCCTTTCCGCATGCTCCGCAGGTGACAACGTCACGCCTAGGTCGGCAAGATCGCTGGCTTCCATACTGGTCAGAACTGTTACTGCAATCAGCAGCGGCGCATCCTTGCCAAAAGGCGCCAGGGCTTCACGTGCGGCGGTCATCATACGCGCCCCACCTGAAGCATGAACGTTAACCATCCACACGCCAAGCTCGGCAGCTGCCGCAACGGCATGTGCGGTAGTGTTGGGAATATCATGAAATTTCAAATCAAGAAAAACGTCAAAGCCACGCTGTTGTAAATCGCGAACCAACTGAGGTCCAAAAAGCGTGAACATCTCTTTGCCCACTTTCAAACGGCAATCACGAGGATCAATTCTGTCGACAAAAGCTAATGCTTTATCACGATTGGAATAATCGAGAGCGACAACGACAGGAGAATCAGTAACAGCACGAGAAGAAGATGAAGCAGTAAACGTCATGACCAGACCTTCCTGAGGATGGGCGCCATCGGCGGCGCAAAATGGGTAAACGGCGTGCATTCTACCTGCGGCAATAGAAAATTAACAGGCGCGATTACATTTCTGCCAGGCGAATTTGGCAACGGTGGCTGAGGATGGATTGGTTACAGTTCATTAGTATGTTGTAACTAAAGTGAAGTTTTTTTAAAAATTACAGCCCATCAAGTCCGCGAATAGGCTTAATGGTTGACCATGAGCGACAGGATGGGCAGTGCCAGTACAGTGTATATGCGGTAAATCCGCACTTCTGGCAACGATACCGAGGCTTGCTGCGCACCTGCTCCCCGACCATATCGCGCAGAACCATCAGGCTCTCTTTCGCGCGCCCTTCTTCTGCTTCGTTAAGATGGTAATCCATCAACTTGTGGAACACGCGCATCGTAGGATGGCGTTGTAGCTGGCGGGTAATATAAACCTGAGCGGTATCAGTCCCCTCACGCGCTTCAAGAATATCGGCCAGCATCAGCTCTGCGGCGGCGCCAGTATTCTCCTCAACGGCCCGACGTAAAAACTCGGCCCACTCATCGTTTTTCCCCAGATGCTGGTAGCAGCTTTGCAGCATTTCCAGCGTTTCGCTGACCAGTTCTTTATCCTGAGAAATCACGCGTTGCAGACTTTCAACGGCCTTCGCGTAATCGCCTTTCACCATGTACACACGGCCCATCATGATGGAAACACGTGCACTGTTTTTGTCTGCCGCAGCCCCTTTTTTCAACAGCGTCATGGCGCGATCCATATCGTCGCTGCCCATCTGCTGTAAGGCCAGTTCGCAGTAGAAGTGAGCTATCTCGATACGTTGTTTATCTTTACCGAGCTTCACCAGGCGTTCTGCAACATCAATCGCTTTCTGCCATTCGCTGGTTGCCTGATAAATTTGCAGCAGTTGCTGTAATGCACCGACGCGAAAATCTGTTTCATCGGTAAGCTGATTAAACATGTCTTCCGCGCGGTCGTACAGACCTGCGGCCATGTAGTCGCGCCCCAGCTGTTGTACGGCCAACAAACGCTGCTCGTAGGTTAGCGAAGCACTTTCCATTAACGTTTGATGGATGCGGATTGCACGGTCGACTTCACCGCGCGAGCGAAACAGGTTTCCGAGGGTGAGATGAGCCTCAACGGTGCCCGTATCCTCTTTTAGCATATCGAGGAACAGATCCACCGCTTTGTCTTGTTGGTTGCTCAGGAGGAAGTTAACCCCGGCGACATAGTCACGGGAAAGACGGTTAGCTTCATCCTGCTTGGTTTGTTGCGCACTTCTGCGACCCATATACCACCCATAGGCAGCGGCTACAGGCAAAAGCAGAAACAACAACTCCAACATAAATAATTATTCCTTCACAACCGACGAATCGGCAGAAACCGCAACGTCGGTCGCAGGCGTAAGCTGGTTTTCCAGTCGTTTGATTTTACGTTCGGCACGCGCAAGAGACACACGAACCTTCAGCCAGAAAAGGCCGCAAATTAACCAACCAATCGCGAAACCTGCGGCAAACAATACAGCAAGCAGCGTAGAGATACGATACTCGCCCTGAGCCAGCAGGTAATTAAACGTAACCTGTTGATCGTTTTGCGCACCTAATGTCACCGAAATAACAAAAATCGCCAACACCAGTAAGAAAATGAGTAAATATTTCACATTACTTCCCGTTATGTGGTTTGAGCGAATAAATCGTGTACAACTTACCGCGTTGAGCCCTTTAAATTACCATTTTCACAACGAGTGCGAAACGGAAAAGCGCTTTCCCCTTTCTGATTTAAGGGCAAAATTCGAAAAATCAATCATGGCTAACTTTCTTGTTCACGCTGAGCGATTTCTTTTTCCTCCTGCACAGGCGGCGTTAATGGTCCGCATACCCGCTGCGCAAGCCATGTCGCCAGTGTTACCAGCAACCATGAAATCAGCGTTGCAACGACCAAATCACGGGGCCAGTGCATGCCTAATAGCAAGCGGCTGCCCATAACGCCCGTAGCCCAGATAAGTAAAAACACAATCGTCAGCGTACGTCGGCGTGGCCATAACAGCCCTACAGCCAGTA
Source organism: Citrobacter freundii complex sp. 2024EL-00216 (assembly GCF_043945515.1). Taxonomy (NCBI): domain Bacteria; kingdom Pseudomonadati; phylum Pseudomonadota; class Gammaproteobacteria; order Enterobacterales; family Enterobacteriaceae; genus Citrobacter; species Citrobacter freundii complex sp. 2024EL-00216. Next base: position 17,406 of record NZ_JBIMRA010000007.1, read on the forward strand.
AAGCCCAACTGGCGGCAAACATCGTATGCCCTGACGGAAAGGCAAACCCTGTTTCTTTTTGCCAGTGCTTACGTAGAAACGTCGGAATATCCTGTTGTTCGGCCAATTGCTCTTTAACTAAGTGACCACGATCTTTACGTTTTAAAGTGTAGAACTCATCAACAGGGATATGGTGCGTTTTTTCCAGCCACACGACAAAGGGCCGAGGTTCCTGCACCCTGTCTTTAACCCAGGACTTCACGCCCTGACCGACTAAAATTGCCGCAGCCAGGATCGCAAACAGCATTACCGCAGCTTTCAGACGAAAACGCAGACACCACAGAAACCATGCACAGAGAACAACGTGAGTGATAATGCCCCACGGCTGCGTCACCGTTTCCGTTATCCAGTACAGAGATTTTAGCCACCAAACGTTATGTCCCGGCTGCCAGCTCCAGCCCGATACCCATACGGCAACCGGCATAATAAGTAGCAGCCCGGCCCCGACCGCAGTGCGCTTTGCAATTGACAGCATTGCCTCTCCTTTCGTCGATAAGTCTCACAATCATAACTGAAAAAAGCGCATGCCGGGGAAATTGACAATTTTGTGCCATTCCAAAAGCGAATCCGTTGTCGCGATTAGGTGAACATCGTTGCCTTATGGCAAAATAGTGCAATATAGAACAGAAGCCAACAGGCGACGGCACGACAGTGCCAGCATAATCTGGAGAATTACATGCAGCTTAAACGTGTGGCAGAAGCCAAACTGCCAACCCCCTGGGGTGATTTCCTGATGGTGGGATTTGAAGAACTGGCAACCGGACACGATCACGTCGCACTGGTTTTTGGCGATATCACAGGCCAAACGCCTGTCCTGGCCCGTGTCCACTCCGAATGTCTGACTGGCGATGCATTGTTTAGCCTGCGTTGCGATTGCGGTTTCCAGCTCGAAGCGGCTCTCACCCATATTGCTGAAGAAGGGCGCGGTATCCTGCTTTATCATCGTCAGGAAGGACGCAATATCGGCCTGCTCAATAAAATCCGCGCCTACGCGTTGCAGGACCAGGGTTATGATACCGTTGAAGCTAACCATCAGTTGGGCTTTGCGGCAGATGAGCGTGATTTCACGCTGTGTGCGGATATGTTCAAGCTGCTTGGTGTGGACGAAGTTCGTTTGCTGACCAATAACCCGAAAAAAGTGGAAATTCTGACCGAAGCTGGAATCAACATTGTTGAACGCGTGCCGCTGATTGTGGGTCGTAACCCGAACAATGAACATTACCTGGACACCAAAGCCGCCAAGATGGGACATTTGCTGGGCAAGTAATAATTGTTACCGCCGATAAAAAAGCCTGCTCTTGCAGGCTTTTTACATTCTAGCTCAACATATTACGAATCACGTAGTGCAGTATGCCATCGTTTTGGTAGTACGTTAGCTCCGTCGCGGTATCGATACGGCAGCGGCATAAAACCACCTCTTTACGTCCATCCGAGCGAACCATACTCACCGGCACTGTTGCACCCGGTTTGATGTTTTGCAGATCCGTAATATCGATCGCTTCCTCACCGGTTAGTCCCAGCGTTTTACGCGTGACGCCCTGTGGGAATTCCAGCGGTAAAATCCCCATACCAATCAGGTTAGAACGGTGAATACGCTCAAAGGACTCTGCGATAACCACGCGAACCCCCAGCAAGCGCGGGCCTTTCGCCGCCCAGTCGCGGCTGGAGCCGGAGCCATACTCTTTCCCGGCAATAACCGCCAGAGGGATATTCTCCTGTTGATATTGCATAGCCGCATCATAGATAGCCACTACCTCAGTTCCCGGCAAATGACGCGTCATCCCACCTTCCACGCCGGGTACCATCTCATTGCGAATACGAATATTGGCAAAGGTGCCACGCATCATCACTTCATGATTCCCGCGTCGTGAACCGTAGGAGTTAAAATCTTTACGCTCCACGCCGTGGCTTTGCAGATAACGACCTGCCGGGCTATCCGGCTTGATACTGCCGGCAGGAGAAATATGGTCGGTGGTGACGGAATCTCCAAGCATTGCAAGGATACGCGCACCATGAATGTCCTGGACCGGATCCGGCGTCGCCTGCATACCATCGAAGAACGGCGACAAGCGGATATAGGTTGAGTCAGACTGCCAGCCATAGGTATCAGCCCGATCAACCTGGATTGCTTTCCATTCCGGCGTGCCTTCAAACACTTCAGCATACTCTTTATGGAACATGGCGGTAGAGACCTGCTCCACGGCACGGGCAATTTCCTGAGCCGTCGGCCAGATATCTTTCAGATATACAGGATCGCCCTTTCTGTCATGCCCTAAAGGATCTTTAGTCAGATTGATATTCATATTCCCCGCCAGCGCATAGGCCACCACCAGCGGCGGAGACGCCAACCAGTTGGTCTTCACGAGCGGATGGATACGCCCCTCAAAGTTTCGGTTGCCGGAAAGCACAGCACCAACGGTGAGGTCGCCTTTTTTGATAGCTGTCTCGATAGGATCGGGTAACGGACCCGAGTTACCGATACAGGTGGTACAGCCATAACCTACAAGGTTAAATCCCAGCTCATCAAGGTATGGCGTGAACCCTGCCTGCGCCAGATAATCAGACACCACCTTCGATCCTGGAGCCAGCGAGGCTTTCACCCACGGCTGACGTTTCAGACCAAGCGTCACTGCTTTCTTCGCCAGCAGCCCCGCCGCCATCAATACGCTTGGGTTAGAGGTGTTGGTACAGGAAGTGATCGCCGCAATAACCACAGCACCATCCGGCAGCTGGTACTGGTGACCGTTCATTGTATAGTCCACTGGCTGGCGATCTTTCAGTGAGCTATTCACTTCGAGTTCATTACTCGCCGAAAACGCTTTCGGGACATCAGCCAGTGCCACCCGATCCTGCGGACGCTTCGGTCCGGCAAGGCTAGCTTCTACACTGCCCATATCCAGCTCCAGTGAACTGGTAAATACGGGTTCATCCCCAGGATTACGCCACATGCCCTGCGCTTTGGCATAGGCGCTGACCAGCTCAACCTGCTCCTCACTGCGCCCACTCAGACGCATATATTCAAGAGTGATGCTATCGATCGGGAAGAAACCGCAGGTTGCGCCGTATTCCGGTGACATATTCGCAATGGTTGCCCGGTCGGCCAGCGGTAAGGTGTCCAGGCCATCACCGTAGAATTCAACAAATTTACCGACCACGCCGTGCTTACGCAGCATCTGGGTGACGGTCAGAACCAGGTCAGTCGCGGTGATACCTTCCCGCAGCTTGCCCACCAGTTTAAAGCCCACAACATCCGGGATAAGCATAGAGACGGGTTGACCCAGCATTGCTGCTTCGGCCTCAATGCCCCCAACGCCCCATCCCAACACACCGAGACCATTAATCATTGTCGTATGGGAATCGGTTCCGACCAACGTGTCAGGGTAAGCCACCCACTCACCGTCCTGTAACTCGCTCCAGATGGCTTTGCCGAGGTATTCAAGGTTAACCTGGTGGCAAATCCCCGTTCCCGGTGGCACAACGCTGAAGCGACTAAATGCCTGCTGTCCCCATTTCAGGAACACATAACGCTCATGGTTACGTTCCATTTCCAGGCGTACGTTTTCTTCGAAAGCATCATCATCACCAAAACGGTCCACCGTTACCGAGTGGTCAATGACAAGGTCCACTGGCGAAAGCGGATTCACCTTTGCTGTATCTCCGCCCAAACGTTTCACCGCTTCGCGCATGGCGGCCAGATCGACCACCGCCGGCACGCCGGTAAAATCCTGCATCAGAACACGAGCGGGTCGATAGGCAATTTCACGATCGGCATGGGCAGTCTTCAGCCAATGCGCGAGCGCATGAATATCATCTTCGGTTACGGAATTACCATCCTGCCAACGAAGCAGGTTTTCCAGTAACACTTTCAGCGATTTTGGTAGTCGGGTGATATCACCCAGTGATTTAGCGGCCAGAGGTAAACTGTAGTAGCGGTAGGTTTTATCTTTAACCTGCAATGTGTCCTTACTGGCTTCTCGTAGGGTCGACGACATAGCTCCTCCTTAAATGACAGGGTTGGATCCCCTGATTTCCTCAGGGTTAGTATTAAAGATAACACAAACAAAATGTAACGCTTTGATAACAACTCAAATTGATAAAAGTAGCGCGCGATACAAAAGCGCGAAGTGAGGTCAATGGTAGGGAAGAAGGTCTAGCCGTGTAGATTAATAGGATGAATATTCAGCAGGCAATAGCGCAATCGATAATACGTTGATTAGGTGGCTGATGGTGAATACATGGGATAAACAATTCGATATTTAAGGCCACGAGGTAATCGTTATTATTATAAAATACCTACGAATTATTGTTTTTGTTTATCATCATCGGTTAACAGATCAATAAACGCCCGTTGTTCAGGAGAAAGATTCCAGGATTCGGGTATCTTTGGCTCCTTCTCGGCGACGGTTTTGCTCTCTTGCTCATGGTCATGAGACGCTGGCGTCACGGTAGAGTGCTGCTCCGGTGCGGACATACTTACCCCCACACGTTCCAGGCCACGAGTGCGACAATAATCCAGAATATCGCAGAGCCAAGAAACACGGCGAACCAGGCTTTACGTTTCATCGCGGGATCCCGGCGTGCAGGCTGGTTTCCTGAAGGCATCGCTAACCTCATACTATCGAAATCACTTATCATTTAGGCACCAAACAATTGGTACAATTAATCATCAGATAGGAGGAATCCTAATAAAAAAGGCAAAAAAAAGCCAGTTAATTTTCGGAGTCGATCTGATAAATAAATCAATTGTTTGATCAATTATGAATATTTGAGCGTGATTTTTGGCAAGCTGACTAATTTGAAACTACTTTAGAGAACTTTTTCCATAAATAATATATGGTTAATATATAGGAGGAGAAATAATGAATTCAGACTCCCCCGTCGGTATCACTTTATGCTTACAGATACCGACGAGGTAACAACCGTTATTATTTCTCAGGCAATTTAATATCTTTAAACATGGCTTCAATATCATCGTTGGAACGCAGCGCCACCGCCGTGTCCACCACATCACGCGTCAGATGCGGCGCGAAACGTTGAATGAAATCATACATGTAACTACGTAAGAAGGTGCTGCGACGAAAACCAATTTTGGTGGTGCTATGGCTGAAGATATCGTGCGCATCCACACGTACCAGGTCAGGATCGGAAACAGGATCAACCGCCATACTGGCAATTACACCCACGCCGAGACCCAGACGGACATAGGTTTTAATAACATCGGCATCGGTCGCGGTAAAAACAATACGCGGCTCCAGACCCGCACGGTTAAACGCGGTGTCCAGCTCCGAACGCCCGGTAAATCCAAAGGTGTAGGTCACCAGTGGATACTGTGCCAGTTCCTCAATAGAAACCGAGGATTTTCCCGCCAGCGGATGATCCGGCGTGACGACAATCGAACGGTTCCAGTGGTAGCAAGGTAACATCACCAGATCGTCATACAGATGCAGGGCTTCCGTCGCGATGGCAAAATCCGCATTCCCTTTCGAGACGGCTTCGGCAATTTGCGTCGGCGATCCCTGATGCATATGCAATGAAACACGAGGATATCGCTCAATAAAACCCTTAATCACGTTCGGCAAAGCGTAACGTGCCTGGGTGTGCGTGGTGGCGATATACAGCGAGCCTTTATCCGGCCAGGTATGTTCGCCAGCAACGGACTTAATAGCATCTACCTTAGACAGTACTTCACGCGCAATACGGATGACTTCCTGCCCCGCTGGCGTAACCTGGGTCAGATGCTTACCACTACGGGCGAAAATCTGGATGCCAAGTTCATCTTCCAGCATACGAACTTGCTTACTGATACCGGGCTGAGAGGTATAAAGCCCTTCCGCCGTTGAGGAGACATTAAGGTTGTGGTTCACCACCTCAACAATGTAGCGAAGCTGCTGTAATTTCATGTTATGCCATCCCGATTCGCGCCATCATATCATCGTTTCAGTGCAGGCTCGTGGGCGCTGCTAATACGATTTAATAATAAAAAGACTGTTAACTATAACCACTATATCATTTATATGTCCGCTGTATAGGTATGACAAAAAATAATATGCCAGAAACAAAAAGGGCCGCTTACGCGACCCTTTGAGGAGAAATTCAGCCGAAACGCTGTTATTTCTTCCCTTCTACCCATTTACCGTCAACGAAGAACGCGGACCAGCCAGTTGCCTTACCGTCTTTCTCAGCGGCAACGTATTGCTGCTTGGTTTTACGGCTGAAACGAACCATAGACTTGTTACCATCCGGGTCAGTTTGCGGCGCATCTGCCAGATAACGCAGTTTTTCCGGCAGGCGATCGCGGAAGCGGTACAACTCTTCCACCAACGGCGCACGAGTCTCACGTGATTTCGGGAACGTATTGGCCGCCAGGAAGATACCTGCAGCACCATCACGTAACACGAAATACGCGTCAGATTTTTCACACGGCAGTTCCGGCAGCGGAACCGGATCTTCTTTCGGCGGAGCAACTTCACCGTTACGCAGGATCTTACGGGTGTTTTTACACTCGTCGTTAGTACACGCCATGTACTTGCCGAAACGTCCCATTTTCAGGTGCATTTCAGAACCACATTTTTCGCACTCTACGATAGGACCGTCATAACCCTTGATACGGAATTCACCCTCTTCGATCTCGTAGCCGTCGCAGGTTGGGTTATTACCACACACATGCAATTTACGCTTAGGATCGATGAGATAACTGTCCATTGCCGTACCGCACTTCTGGCAGCGGCGTTTGGCGCGCAATGCGTTCGTTTCCGCGTCATCGCCTTCCAGCACGTTCAATACTTCGTTTTCCGGCACCAGGTTAATGGTGGTTTTGCAACGCTCTTTCGGGGAAAGTGCGTAGCCGGAGCAACCAAGGAAAACGCCGGTACTGGCGGTACGAATACCCATCTTGCGTCCGCAGGTCGGGCAATCAATGCTAGTCAGCACCATCTGGTTCGGACGCATACCGCCTTCTTCAGGATCTTTCTCGGCTTTATCTAACTGCTGAGTAAAATCAGTGAAGAAGTTGTCGAGTACGCCCTTCCATTCGGCTTCGTGATTCGCCACCTGGTCGAGGCTGTCTTCCATCTGCGCGGTAAAATCGTAGTTCATCAGCTCGCGGAAGTTTTCTTCCAGACGATCGGTGACGATTTCACCCATTTTTTCAGCGTAGAAGCGACGGTTTTCAACGCGAACATAGCCGCGATCCTGAATCGTAGAGATGATCGACGCATAGGTGGATGGACGACCAATGCCACGCTTTTCAAGCTCTTTAACCAGCGAAGCTTCACTGAAGCGCGCAGGCGGCTTGGTGAAATGCTGCGCAGGTGTCAGCTCGATAAGCGTCAAGGTATCGCCTTTGTCCACCGCCGGTAAGATGCGATCTTCATCGCCCTTACGCAGCGCTGGCATCACTTTGGTCCAACCATCGAAGCGCAGAATACGACCACGCGCTTTCAGACGGAAATCACCCGCACCCACGGTCAGGGTGGTAGAGTCATATTTCGCTGGCGTCATCTGACAAGCAACAAACTGGCGCCAGATCAGCTGATACAGTTTTTGCGCATCGGCTTCCATATCTTTCAGCGACTCCGCCAGTACGGCGACATCGGAAGGACGGATAGCTTCGTGTGCTTCCTGCGAGTTCTCTTTGCTGGCGTACTGGTTCGCGCTCTCCGGCAAATATTTTTTGCCAAAATTATCACTGATGTAATCGCGAACCATAGTGACAGCATCCTGGCTCAGGTTGGTTGAGTCAGTACGCATGTAAGTGATGTAACCCGCTTCATACAAGCGCTGCGCCATCATCATGGTTTTCTTCACACCAAAGCCCAGACGCGTGCTCGCAGCCTGCTGTAGCGTGGAGGTAATGAACGGTGCGCTCGGCTTGCTGCTGGTCGGTTTATCTTCACGTTCCAGGACGCTATAGCGCGCTTTTTCCAACAGGCTAACAGCGGCAAGCGTTTGTTCCCGATTTACAGGACGGAACGGTTTATCATTTTGATGCGTCACCTCAAGCGGCAACGCGTCGCCGCCCGGCGTGGTCGTGTTAGCATCAATTTCCCAGAACTCTTCTGGAACAAATGCTTTGATTTCGCGTTCACGCTCAACCACCAGACGCACAGCCACAGACTGTACGCGACCGGCAGACAGACCACGCGCAATTTTTTTCCACAGCAGTGGCGACACCATATAGCCCACAACACGGTCCATAAAGCGGCGCGCCTGTTGCGCATTAACACGATCGATGTTCAACTCGCCCGGTTTTTCAAACGCCTGGCGAATAGCATTTTTGGTAATTTCGTTAAACACCACGCGGCTGTAGCGGGTGTCGTCGCCACCGATGACTTCCCGCAGGTGCCATGCAATGGCTTCCCCTTCGCGGTCAAGGTCGGTTGCGAGATAGATGTGGTCGGCTTTTTCAGCCAGTTGCTTCAGTTCAGAAACAACTTTCTCTTTACCAGGCAGCACTTCATAGCGCGCATCCCAGTTGTGCCACGGGTCAACACCCATACGGTTGACGAGAGCGCCACGTTCATCCTTTTTGGGCTTTTTAGCCGTTTTGGTGGAGGTTGAGTCGGCGCTCTTTTTAGTTGCTGAGCCACTGGTCGGCAAATCACGGATATGACCGACGCTGGATTTCACCACGTAGTCATTACCCAGATACTTGTTGATCGTTTTGGCTTTTGCCGGGGACTCAACGATGACAAGAGCTTTACCCATATTCACCTTTACCTAATTTGATTCTTCCAGAATGCGTCGCACGTTGATTCACCTTCCACTGGCGACGAGACATCGATATGGTCTCTGCGTCGGCGGATATCAACCCCTTAAACTGTTTCGCGCTTGTAATGTAACTCTCATGTAACTGAGTTAACAGGCTTTTTTTCTCACAAACGCTCTAGCACGACGAAGTATTGGTCGAATGTCAAGCAAATCTGTTGCCAGATTGACGAAAGCGTCACACTGTACCTGATAAAATGCGTTACGCAACTTTATTAGCATGCAAAAACAAATCTCGCCAGTTGTAACACTGTCGTAAAACCTTCATTTATGTCAGGGAATATTTGCCCATAAGGCGGGCTCAGCGTAGACTAATGTCCTTGTTTAAGGAGTAAATCATGCATAAAGACACTCAACCCATCGATCGCGAAACACTGCTGATTGAAGCCAACAAAATCATTCGTGAGCATGAGGACACGCTGGCGGGGATTGTCGCCACCGGCGTTACGCAGCGAAACGGCGTGCTGGTTTTCAGCGGAGATTACTTTTTAGACGAGCAAGGGCTACCAACGCCCAAAAGTACGGCTGTGTTTAATATGTTTAAACACCTGGCGCACGTACTTTCTGAAAAGTATCACTTGATCGATTAACTCGAGAAATAATTTGCCGGATGGCGGCAACGCCTTATCCAGCCTACATTGATGCCTATTTGTAGGCCGGATAGGATATGTGAGCATCGCTATCCGGCAATGACAATTTTACATCAGTGGCTTCTGCCCCCGCTGCCACCAGCGCATCAGCAAACGATCGGCGCTCTCCGCCGCACTACCGGTAAAACGATCCATCAGCTTTTTACGCTGCAGATAGCGAACGTTCAACACTTCACGACCTTCCATCAGCCCGAGGATCACCTCATCGCTGGTATTGATCTCATCCACCAACCCATTTGCCAGCGCCTGTTGACCAAACCAGTGTTCACCCGTGGCAACCTGCTCAATGTCCAGGGTCGGGCGCATACGATGGACAAAATCTTTAAACAGATGATGCGTTTCGTTCAGATCTTCACGGAATTTCTGCCGCCCTTCTTCCGTGTTCTCGCCAAGCAGCGTCAGCGTACGCTTGTACTGTCCGGCGGTGTGCAGTTCGATATCAATATCTTTCCCTTTCAGGAAGCGGTTAAAGTTCGGGATCTGCGCCACCACGCCAATTGAGCCGACGATAGCAAACGGCGCCGAGACAATTTTATCTGCCACGCAGGCCATCATATATCCGCCGCTCGCCGCGACTTTATCTACCGTGACGGTCAGCGGGATCTGCTTATCGCGCAGGCGTTGTAACTGGGACGCAGCCAGGCCATAACCATGTACCACACCGCCCGGGCTTTCCAGACGAACCACAACCTGATCCTGAGGTTTAACAACCGCCAGTACCGCCGTCACCTCTTCGCGTAATGCGCTGACCTCATGAGCATCCATACTGCCTTTAAAATCAAGCACCCATACACGAGGTTTATCTGATGACGTACTGTCACCCAGTTTTGCTTTTGCCTTGGCAGCCTTCGCCTCCAGCTTCTGTTTCTTTTTCTGCGCCTTATGCCAGAATTTTTGCTGATGCCCATCCAATAAGGCCAGCGACAGGTCTTCCTTCATCTCTTTATATTGATCGCTGAGGTTAATAACCCGCAATTCCCCACGCTGACGTTTGCGTTGTGTCGCGTTTACGATCAGCATCACCACCACTGCAATAGCCACCACGACAGTGACAATTTTTGCCAAAAACAGCCCATATTCAGACAACAATTCCACGAGACCCACCTTGGTTAAACAACGCGACTTCCGCTCAGTGTACAACAGGCGTGTCACCTCGTCTTGCTTCATACATCCAGTGCTGAATCAGTAAAAAGCATGACAAAGCGTTCATTTTGCGGTGTTATTGCCTTTGGCTGATTGAAAAAGAACAGGGTTTAAGGCATAAAGCCCAAAAGTTATTGCGAACGAGATGGCCAGGGCATCGCCGAGGAGTAGCCGTGCATTACCAACCTAAACAAGACCTTTTACAGGGCCGCATTATTCTTGTCACCGGTGCCAGCGATGGTATCGGACGCGAAGCCGCGCAGACCTATGCACGCTATGGCGCGACCGTTATCCTGCTTGGGCGTAACGAAGAAAAACTGCGTCAGGTTGCCCGCACTATCGCCGATGAAAACGGAACACAACCACAGTGGTTTACACTGGATTTACTGACCTGTACCTCTGAAGAATGTCACCAGCTTGCACAGCGCATTGCCGCACATTTCCCACGTCTGGATGGCGTACTGCATAACGCCGGATTACTCGGCGATATTTGCCCAATGAGTGAACAAAACCCGCAGGTCTGGCAGGATGTGATGCAGGTAAATGTGAATGCCACTTTTATGCTGACTCAGGCATTGCTGCCGTTGTTACTCAAATCCGATGCCGGATCGCTGGTCTTTACCTCTTCCAGCGTCGGCCGCCAGGGACGCGCCAATTGGGGGGCGTATGCCACCTCAAAATTTGCTACCGAAGGGATGATGCAGGTTCTGGCTGATGAGTATCAAAACCGTCATCTGCGCGTAAACTGTATCAATCCTGGTGGAACACGAACTGGCATGCGAGCCAGCGCATTCCCCACGGAAGATCCACAAAAATTGAAAACTCCCGCCGATATTATGCCGCTCTACCTGTGGCTGATGGGCGATGACAGCCGCCGTAAAACCGGTATGACTTTTGACGCCCAGCCGGGCCGTAAACCAGGAATTGCCCAATGAGTGAAGAACGCTATCAGCAACGTCAACAGCGCGTAAAAGATCGGGTTGACGCACGCGTTGCCGCCGCTACGGACGAGCGCGGGATCATCATCGTATTCACCGGAAATGGTAAGGGTAAAACCACCGCCGCATTCGGTACCGCCACGCGCGCGGTGGGCCACGGTAAAAAAGTCGGCGTCGTACAATTTATTAAAGGTACGTGGCCAAACGGAGAACGTAACTTACTTGAACCCCACGGCGTAGAGTTTCAGGTTATGGCGACAGGATTTACCTGGGAAACGCAAAACCGTGAGTCCGACACCGCGGCCTGTATGGCCGTGTGGGAACACGGTAAGCGGATGCTGGCCGACGATGAACTGGATATGGTGGTGCTGGACGAGTTGACCTATATGGTGGCATACGACTATCTGCCGCTTGAAGAGGTCATCACTGCCCTAAACGCGCGCCCTGCCCATCAAACGGTGATTATCACCGGCCGTGGATGTCATCGCGATATTCTGGAGTTAGCGGATACGGTCAGCGAGTTGCGCCCGGTCAAGCATGCGTTTGAAGCGGGCGTGAAGGCCCAGATAGGGATTGATTACTGACAGTAGGCCGGATAAGGCGCTTGCGCCGCATCCGGCTCCACGCTAACGCCTGATGGCGCTTTGCTCATCAGGCCTACTCATGATTAACCGTTGTTGCTACGACCACCCGGACGACGGCTACTACCGACCTGTGAGTGACGCTTCACCGCACGACGGATCTGATTTGCCTTCATGCGACGACGATCTTTCTCGACGGCAACTTTAGATGTCGTTTCCGGCTTCAGCTCCACCAGTTCACGCAGATAGTTGGTCTGCGCGAGGTCAAGCTCGGTCCAGCCACCACGCGGCAGGCCTTTCGGCAGCGGGATATCACCGTAACGAACACGAATAAGACGGCTTACCTGTACACCTACAGCTTCCCACAGGCGACGGACTTCACGGTTACGCCCTTCGGTCAGCGTGACGTTATACCACTGGTTGATCCCTTCACCACCGCTGAATTTGATCGTTTTAAATGCCGCCGGACCATCTTCCAGCTGTACGCCACGACTCAGATCGCGCAGTTTGGCATCATCAACCTGACCAAACACACGTACCGCATATTCACGTTCAACTTCACGGCTTGGGTGCATCAGACGGTTAGCCAGTTCACCATCGGTGGTAAACAGCAGTAAACCGCAGGTATTCACGTCCAGACGCCCTACGGCAATCCAGCGCGCATCACGCAGTTTTGGCAAACGATCGAACACGGTCGGACGACCTTCCGGGTCGTTACGGGTACACAGTTCACCTTCTGGCTTGTAATAGGCCAGAACGCGGCAGATTTGCTCCGCAGACTCTTTAACCGAAATCAGATGACCGTCGATACGGATTTTCAGACCCGGAGTGACTTCAACGCGATCGCCGAGCGTGGCAATTTTGCCATCAACGCTCACGCGACCCGCGGCAATAATAGATTCGATTTCACGGCGAGAACCGTGGCCAGCGCGCGCCAGCACTTTTTGTAACTTTTCGCTCATAGAGCTTCCTTTAGATGTCGCCTTCACAGGCGTCGATATATGATCAGCAAATCTTTATAAATCAATACATTAGCATGTTTAGATGAAAGCCATTATACGCGATGTTCACCACATTGTAACCTACTTTGTTGTACACCATGTGCATCACTTTAACCGTAGATGTTGATCATATTTTACGCAAAGAAAAAGGAGCGGAAGCTCCTTTGATATATCAACCACCAGTGCTACTTTGACCACTCATCATTGAAAGCGTAAGCGATTGCATGAAACTGGCTTGCGAACTTCTCGCCGTAAAATCCACATACTCACTCAAGCGACCTGTGTCAGATTGAATCGTTAGCGGTACTTCCGGCGCTACCGTTAGATTGAATACAGGGGAAAGGTTATAAGCTGGCGCATTACCGCTGCCAAGTAGCATTGCACTTTCACGTAGCGACTCACCAGACATGCTATATTGATTAACTGCTGTTCCTGCTTGCTGACTTCCAATACCCAGCCAATCCATAACCACTGGACCCACTGCACGGGTATCAAACCCAGTTCTATCAGCGATCCACTGTGCAGCATCATTGGCAGATCCAGTAACAGCGCCATCGTATAGAGCCTGGGCTGCTGGCTTTTGTGTATCAAAAAACCATTCAGGGAAGCGCTGGCGTAGAGCACTATTCAGATCAGCCACTACACCTGAGATCTCAGAAACAAACCCCGTCACCTGAGATGCCAGATTGCCCAGCCCCTCACCTAACAGCCCTGCATTCTGGTTAATCACCTGTGTATTTTTCACAAGTTCATCACCACTATCAGCAAAACCACGCATGAAGCCCGTAAACATCTGATTATCTACACCGTTGAGCAAATTCCCCATAGCCACAGATAAATCACCAAACTTGTAAGTAAGGGCTATCTGATCATCTGATAGTGTTTGCCCTGAATCGACAAGCCCTTTCAGGGTGGCATTAAACTGCTCGCCGTTGTTCTTGAAGAGGTCTATATAGTGCGCCCCATCGTCGAAGATGTTTTCCAGAAGGTGGGCTAACTCCCCGTCTTTCATTCCACGACGCTGACCTTCATTTACTACTGCCTGTAAAAAACCGAGTGGGTTCTCTTCATATTGGACAATATTGGACTTACTCCAACCAAACTTGTTAAGGATTTCTTCAGTGTTTGTGTTGCCGCCCTTCCATTTCCCAGACTTCTGATCAAATTGGCTATTCATAAGGGTTTCACTGATTTTCTCTCGGGTATCTTTCCCAAAACCATCGGTGATCTTGTCAACAGACGCACTGTCCACGCCATTTTGCTTCCCCCAGGTTACAATCGTTTTAACAGCATTCGGGTTTAGCCTGGTACGCTCAGACATTCGGATAAGTTCAAGATTTTCATTCCCTTTATCAATAATGCGTTGTCCCACGCCCAGAGATCCTGCTGTCAATACAACACTACCCAATATATTTCCCATTCCTAGGGAATGACTTGCTTTAGAATGTTTAAGCTTCTCTGTTGCCGCTGCATACTGTGTACGCTGTGCTTGAACAACTTTAGCCTGTTGTGCAGCTTCTCTACGTAAAAGCGTAGTACGCTCGCGGATCAGAGCATTCATACGCTGTGAGCTAATATTGCCTTTTGCATACTCTTCTGTTTGCTTCTGGATGAAACGTAACGCTTCATAATGCTGTTTAGTGTTAAGTCCATATTTACCTTTAATACCGGACACCTGAAGACCTGCATGGCGTAGCTTGAGTTCTGCTGTCTCCTGACGCTTTTGTAGCTGTTGCTGTGCTCTCAGATTTGCTTTTTCATCCTTTGCTCTCTGCTTCTCTGCTGCACGTTGTGCTTTCAGTTCGGCAGTGTCACGGGGTTTATCATTAAAGCGTGCATCATCGACCTGCTGTCGGGCTTTCTGTCTGCGTTGTTTCTGAGTCTTGAGGCGAATTTTGGGATCTTTGATCTTAGAGAAATGACGTTGCAAGTTGTCTGCTGCTTTCTTTGCTTCGGCAATACTTTGCTTGTCAACGGTGAATGTCACCGTATTACGGATTTGGCTGACGTTCAGCTCAAGCATTATTCACCGCCTTACTTTTCTAAAAAATGATGGATAGCCTGTTCGACCGTTTCACCACGGAATATCCGTGATCTAACACCTGTATATGAAATATCAAGCAGATCGCACAAAGATTTTAGTTTTAATAATCCTTCTGCATCATCAGCGCTGACTCGTACATGTAACCCACGATTGGATTTAATAATCATTTCCACTTAAATATCCTCATTATGATCTGGAAATAAAAAAGGGATGCCACCAGAGTCACATTAGCACTGTGGGTTAGTAAGCATCCCTCATTAAAAAGCCTGAATATTAAGCAGTGATAGTGATCTTCACCTGCATACCTAAACAGTGGTTAACAGGTAATGCGCTGTTTTCGTGCATAACGTGGTAAGCATCACCGCGCTCACTCAGGTAGCCCCAAGAGTAATATTCAGCAGGTGCAGCATCTATCAACGCGAAATTGCCAGAGGCAGCGCCGTAGATGTTCTGATATGCGTTTGTGCCTTTGCTGAATACAGGAACCGCCACCATATCGGCATCATCTGGCATCTGTGCGAGGATCAGCGGATCTGTGGTTTTAACTACATCGATAGGCGCACCAGGCAGGCTAAAAGTTGAAACGCCAGGTAGAAGCTCATGACGCTGGTAGAACAGATTACGCTCATCGTATGGTGCTACATACTGGAACACCTTAGACATACTGTCAGAGAAGCGGATCTGGCTGAATGCAGCAGGTTTGGCGAATACGATCACTCGTTCAATCTGTCCAGCCTGCCCACCTGCGGCAGCCTGAATCTTGTCCAGAATGGCATCAAAATCTTGTGCCGCCGTCGCTGTGCTCACACTGGCTGTCATTGGCACAACGCCAAACAGTTCAGCATAAGAGATCAGCAGGTCATCAGTTGCAGGGGTGTACACTTCACCTTTGAACAGTGCACGGGCCAGGTAAGATTCACGGGTACGCAGATAAGCAATCTTATGTTTCCCGGTGTATTCGGTGTACAGGTCGGTAACGGTTTGTTCGTAGTCCGTTCCCTGCACTCTGCGGCCTTGTACATCTACAGGTTTAAACTCATCTTCCCTTGCAAACCAGGGGATCTCGATAAGGTATTCTTTGCCATTCTGACGGGCTGTAGTGTCGTGGTTTGAGGAATAACGGCTCTGTGGCATGTTAAACAGGCTGTAGTTATCATCAAGAAGCTGTGTTACTACCACTTTCGGACTCTGAACGCCTACCCCGTCGAAGAGGTCGAGGGCATTCATAAGGTAGTTCCGTTCTGGTAGAGCCTGGAAGATTGGCGCTAAGTCCACCATCTCACGCCCAATTGCGATTTTAGTCATTAGTGATCATCCTTGATTAAGAAGTGAAGAATGGACGGCATACGAACCCTTTGGATTCGAGCGCGGTGATAGCTGCGACGTGATTCGCAGCGTTCAGATTGTCGGCTTTCAGTGCTACGAAACTGCCAACGTTTGGCGCACGTAGGACATTCACGGTTTTACCGCCGCCAGCGCTGACGAAATCGGACACCACCACAAAGGCATCAGCGCCAGAGGTGTACAGAGCACCATCAGCGCCGATAACGTCACCACACTGAATATCCGCTGGCAGGTCGAAAACATGACCTTCGACGGCTGCAAAAGAATCCGTGGCGTAACTCACTACGTCGGTAAAACTTTTACGAATGAGGAAAAGTTCGGTTAGGTCTACAATCATTGTTGTTTTATTTCCTTTGATTTGATTGCGATCCGTTCCTGCATACTTATTTGAGTTGTATCCTCAGAAGGAAAACACTGTTCTACAGCTTTTTCTATTTCTTCTACGGTGCATCCTGCTATTTCAGCCACTTTAGCTATTAGTTCAGGATTAACTTGAATCACTTCAGATTTGTATTTCAGGACTCGGTCGCGATTATTTAATAGAAACATTATTGTTCCTTCGCATTTTTTCATACAACATTATTGCTGCACGATGAATAATAAAAAGAGGCGATTAACCCCATGGAGAGAATGATTTTGCTAGAAATCATTATTAACATCATTACCAATGAAGGAACGAGGTTAAGAATAAAATATAAAAAAGAACCCCCGTTTATTTATCTTAGGAGATTTAAAAGATCGGGGGTACTTTGCGTCTGTTAAACGTGAAGCCCTCACGCTGGCAATAACAGATCATTTATTTCATCATCTATATATTCTTTTAACAGATAATATAAAAAGTTATAAAAGCTTTCGTTGAAAACATCTGCTTTATTATCTGAAAGCGGAGATACGGCGGTGATTGTTCATAGCGCCAACACAAAGACGATATGACCGCTGTATTCCTTTGATAATAATGACAAAGAAAATAGCCAGAAAGTTTTCAGGGAGGGATCCCACAGTTCGGGAGAACAAAGCCCCACTTATTGGAGAATGGTGCTCCGAAAGAAGTTGCAACAACTTACACTATTTATCATTTTTTATTATACAACATTTTTGCTTTATTGTCAATATTTTTATTTATTAGATATGCATTTTTATGCAATAGGCTTCGTAAGTACCTCATTCCCAATCTCAAGCGAAAGATCCATAAGTTCCTGAGTTATCCACTGAAAGGAATAAGAAAGTTCCTTAAGATCGTTTTCTACACACCAGGCCTCTTCCTGTGTGATTGTGCTACCGTCATACTCCACCAGAAGCACTGTAACCCTCAGGAGATGCACCAGAGCGATTATCCCCTTCTCTGCCTGAGAAACAGCTCTCAGGAGCACCTGTGGCGTTCTTTCACGGTGTGTATCATTAACAAGCTGGAGAACAGGCATATGCCACGCATCGTGGAATGAGTTTAGCAATGCGGTAACAGTGCTCATTGTATTAGTCATTACTGATTATTTCCTTATTATCAAATAAAATATCAACGTCTTGAATATGACGGAATAAAGAATTTATGGTGATATAACCGACATAATCTGTGTAATGTTCAGCGAATAGTTGCCACCGTTTTAAATGGCTGCTATCGACAAGGTATTCTTTCCTACTGCGTGGTTTATAGAAGACATTCTCAGAAGAGGCTAAAATATCCTGCAATAGTTCAAACTCTGATCCGGTTGGAACCGTTGGAGGGTGTTCTATTACTTCTGTTATCCATTCACCTGGAATAGACTCTCGTGATTGTTCTTTCAGCTTATGACTGTATTTAGGGCTAACGCGTACTGTTTTTTCAATACGTATTAAGTTGTTTCTTCTTTTACCCATTATTCCTCTCAGGAGGAAATACCCATTTTCTTGTTAATATCCAGGTGGCATAGAATGCAAAGAACCAGTAGAAAGCAATAATCATATGTTATTTCCCGATTGTGTTATTTAGATTCGTGTTGCTGATCATTCATTTGAATAGATGATCTCATAATCCGAAACTATAGATTTTATAGTTACGTCGAAATACCCTGTTTCTTTAAAATCAATCATACCGAAAGATTTAAGGGAATGTAGCCAGAACATTACACCACCTTGCGAACATCCAGCGCGTTCGATAATGTCATCGTATCGGATTTTGGTTGGTTTGGATTTGTAGAAGTATTGCAATGTTTCTAATACACGCTTTCCAGCGTCGTTAATCTGAATACGGGTGATTCCGTTTTTTACTAAGTATTGGATCAATGTATTCTCCTTGTTTTCTTAGTGGTTTCTCTTAATAAGGTTTGGTATTGAGCCGGTGTGATTAACTCACGAATGAAATCACTCTCAGATGTTGCCGGGTTTAATAACCTGCTCAATGTCTGATTTTCTGCTGCAAGCCTCACTCCTTCGCCGTGGGCGTTGTCGTAGAGCGTGATCTCTGCATACCATTCATTAGAATAAGGTTGATTGGCCTTATAACCGTGTTCAATGTGCCAGGCATCATAGGCAACCATTGCAGCCCCCGTGAGTATATCGAGCACGTCAGAGCGTTTTACGGGGCGTTTACGCTCCAGAATCGGAAAGCCCTGCATGTGTCCAGATAAGTAGCGGTTTGCTAAATCGCCTTTCCAGACAAACGAAGGATTAACCCACACCTTTAGCACGCCTTTCTGGTGCTCAGCTTTATCAACCTTGATGTAGTGTTTACGTTCAAGACCAGATAAAACACGATTGAGGTGGTCCGGCGTGGTGTTCAGTATTGCGCACAGATCCGCACGTTTTATAAATGCTACGTTTCGCCTGTCAACTTCGTTACACAATGCAAATACTTTCGTGAAATCTTGCTTGCTTAAAACATCTGCGTATTCCTTGATCCCGTTATAGACTGCATTTCCTGGAAGGTCGCCCAGCTTATTAGCGTATTCACGGTGGGCCTGTCTTGATTTGGCGGTGTCTGCTGTCGAGTAGCTCAAATGCAGATCCTGAACAATGCCACCATCAAGCAAATATTCTATCGAGTCGTAGTGAAGAATTTCACCACTTTCCATATCGACAACGTAGAGAACATTATCAATAACGGTGAGATTTTGGGATTGTCTGGAAAATGCTGAAAGCGGGTGATCGTATTGTGGGGTATCTCTGAAAAAATAACCGTCTTCGTATGCTTGAATCAATGTTCCTCCTTAGTTGGTATTTTCCTTTCGGTGTTGGTCATAACGGATAAGTGCAGATTGAAACATTTCCATTCGGTCTGTATACCCTCTCGATTTTGCTGCTTGCATTGATGCGTAAATAACGTGGCGTTTCACTTCGCCGTTTACCAGGTCATTAAACACCTGGTCACTGCTGTAATACTTCAATAATGGCCTCCTTCGGATTTTGGATGCAAAAAGCCCCAGGCAGTTACCCCGCCCAGGGCTGAAAAGTTTCAGAAGGTTTTCTCCCCTTCATACTTACCATAGTACACTATTTCACTAACGTTTGTCAATACCCAAACGGTGATTTCGTAAAATATTTTTGATTATTTTCAACATGTTGAATTTTTGCTTTGCGATTAGTGCTCTTTATACCAGGAATAGATGGTTGCTGTCAATCAAAATCCGTGGTAGAAGTTGCCACCATAGAAGACAGCCCTGCCTTCCATTCACGAACACCATCTCGCCATTTCTTGAGAAAAAAAGTGAAAAATGGCGATTTTCACACTATTTTTCCCTTTAAATACAGATACCTACCAAATTCGCTATAATAGTAGAGAGATTCTCTCTCTGCACTGAAGTGCATCAGCACGAGACAATCAGTGATGATTGGATTGGGATGTTTGCACGTATGGTAATGTCATAGCTACCTTGCACCAGATAAACAGACAGCCTAAAGGATTTAGGGTGGTTGTTTGGTTGGTGGTTAATCAAGATCGGTGGATGACATTAGGCAGGAATGCCATTGGATCATTGCAGAGTGTTGTTAATGGCGGCGTAGTCGCTGTATGGCATTAAGCAAAGTTTGGGCGGTAGTAGCCCAAGAGATAGAATACCGATTAACTAACTTTAAGTTAGTTGGGTTTAATGGGGTTATGTTTGGGAGCGTAGCGCGCATAACAAGCATCTGTACAGGAGAAGCACCTTTGATAAAGGTAACTTGCCAAAAATACTCTCTCCTGTAATGGCTATCTTACATGCGCGGCGTGAGCCTGTCACCGATGCCAGCGCATAACAGTAAGGTTCCGGCGCTTCGCGTCGATTACCGATCAGACCTTCACCCAACGGTAGATCGTCCGTCTTGAAACATCAGCGCGGTATTTCTCAACAAGGTCACTCACCTTAAGATTATTCCTAAGATAGTCCTGCATCACTTTATCTTTAATGCTGTGACTATGCTCTAGGGGATGGCCTGGTCTCTGCCCCGCCACCACATGCAAGGTTTGCAGCGTATCAGCACAGTTGACAGTTATCAGAAGATCACGCTCTCGTTGTGCTTTGTGATAAACAAGACATACAACAGGCATAGGCGAACGGACACTTTCAGCACGGTCTGGATGAATAAACCTCATACCACGATGGATAATCATCATTTCATGCAAATACGGCGAAGCCCAAACATACCGCAAGAAAAATCCCGTCTGAGGTCTGAACGGAATTAAAAATATTGCTCTTTCTGGCTTGTGTGCCTCTGCTAAAAACTCAGCCACTTTAGAATATGGTGGGTTACAGAATATAGATTTCTCCTGGCTCCAATCCATCAATAAAGCATTATCTTCTTTTGTCCAATATCTATCACAGTGGCTATTATCTTTCGACGCTGCTGCATCACGAGTGAATTTGAAACGTTTATTCAACACCTCATAAATAACTTTCGGTGTTTGCCAATCGTCAGAACCATTTTCTGTAATCTTCGTTCCGTGTCTTAAATACCTGCTGAGGTCTACGCCCTGTTCTGTCATTTATTCCATGCCACTATCGCCACCGAAAGTGGCACAAATAGACCATTAAACACACTACAAATCAAGCGGTAATCCAACGTTATTAACCATAAAATAAACTCGGGAATGTAGCCTAAGTTAAACTTTGAACTTCTATTTCAGAATCACTTAACTTTTATAAAGCCTTACGCCGTGCGGCTATCATCGATCATTGTCCACAATGAGCACTTTCACCTGTGCAACATTCGTTGAACGAGTTCCCTTGTTTTATTGTTAATAATGTAACAACTCTATTTTTCATGCCAAAACCGTCATTACTGAGAATAACTCTCATCACGTGAGGTCTCTTCACTACAAATGATAAATACTATCATTTACCGTGAAAATCTCTCCCGATTCGATACACTTTAGCAAAGTGTATTCTGTAACCTTTTGATTTAACTCACTCAGCACACCTTTTCATCACCTCACCATGCAAAAAGGGGTAACTCCCCGCCATCGAAAATAAATCTCTTGACAAAAACGCCGTTTCATGAATCATTTAAACAAACAATTTTTAAGTTATTTTTCAATTAGTTACTGATATTTGGGCATTTCTACGCCTGGAATGAGAGTGGCCTCGATCACGCCGTTCAGCACGTCAGGCAACCGCGCACACATTTTAATCATTCTGTGCTCTTTATAAATAACGTATCGTGTAATATGTTGAAAATAATCATTTTCTGATCAATGATGTTTT
This sequence comes from Citrobacter freundii complex sp. 2024EL-00216, assembly GCF_043945515.1. Classification (NCBI taxonomy): domain Bacteria; kingdom Pseudomonadati; phylum Pseudomonadota; class Gammaproteobacteria; order Enterobacterales; family Enterobacteriaceae; genus Citrobacter; species Citrobacter freundii complex sp. 2024EL-00216. Next base: position 39,566 of record NZ_JBIMRA010000007.1, read on the forward strand.
CACCGAAACGAACAAGAGGAGAGATAAAGATGAAAGGTATTAGCCAAACGCTAAAGAGTGCAGACGAAGTTAAGGCAGTGGCGGCAGAGCTACAGCGCAACGCCAGAAGCAATCTGTTCTATTGCCTGTGGGTGTTCATGTATGAGAGCGGGTTACGTATCTCTGACGTACTCAAGCTCAAGTATGAAGACGTAGTGGGGCAATCTCACTTGAAGGTAAAGCAGGAGAAAACAGGAAACGTGGTAAGACCAAAGGTTACTACTTCCATGTTGTCAGTAGTGGAACAACGCAAGGTAGAGCAAGCCACTATGCCAGTGAAAACTGATTTCATCTTTAGCAAGGGCGATCTCCGTAGCAAAGGCCACGCCGTAACCCGTAACACCGTGTTTGCTGAATTTGGAAAGATGGGCCGTAGAGCGGGATTCTCTAACGTGGGATGCCATACACCTCGTAAAAGCCGTGGACGTGTGATGTTCGATGCAGGGGTGGCTATAGAGACAATCGCCCATTTCCTGGGACAGACAGATCCGCGCTCAACAATGTACTACATCGGGTATGGTCAGGACGTGCAGGACGATTTAACAGAGGAGTTTTCTTTAGAATGGTGATCAACATGGAAAACAGTTACGGATTGAAAAAGCCGGAACAATGGCAACATGAAAGTTTTCTTGCCCTTCTGTTTCATTACGACCATGTAGAAGCCTGTTTCATGGCAGATGCAAGCAAGGAGCGACCAAAGAATCACAACTGGAACAGAGCGAAGGAGTTGTTAGAAATCCTGATTGAATAGCTGGCTGGTAACACGGACGAAAGCGAAGTGAGAAAGGCTAGAACCGTCCGAATACCTGCCGTGGCAGAAAGTCAGCTTAATTTGCTTTTGATGTGGCTACGGGCTTTACAGGAATAATACGAGGGAGGCGCAATGCTCCTTTTCACAATACGGAATAACTATGCTCACTGAATGCCTTACCAATTAAATAAAGGGAATCAGCACCGCATCTCTATGCACAAGGAGAGGATGTTTTGGTTCACCTGTTACATTGATTTTAAAACATTTCGTATCAGAAGGCAGAAGCGCACGCACAGCATCAGAGCGATTCAAATGCCGTCCGTCATCACCCCATGCAGCAACTACCAATCCAGCATTAGCTACCGTTTCAACTATGTAGCGATCATTATCTGAACCAACAGGATTAGCCATCCTCATCATTTCGAAGCGATTTGTATGGACGTATGCAAACAGATTGACAATACGCACCCCACCCCATCCCCAGCTTTTTGCAAACGAGATACAACGGCCCATAGTGCGATCATCTTTTTCAGCATCAGCATAAGAAGGATTCAGACCTATAAAGACCACATAGGGTTTTGTTTCATCCCAGGTTCTGGTTATTGAATAGCGATACTGTTTGCAATCTGAGAACACTGCACTTTTTAACATTTCCATTTGAAAACCTTTTTTAGTTGTGTCCGTGCAAACACGGTTTATCAATTTGTTAAGTGTCTAGCAATAGAAGCCATAACGCCCCGTTAGTGGTAAGGAGACAAACGGAGCGTAGCGGCTTCATGAAATTTAGGTTTATTTATTAACTGATAATAACTCCAGAATGCCATAATGCGCTTGTCTATGACAGTTAGGACATAACGCAATCGCATTCTCAACAGAATCTTCTCCACCTTTAGAAAGCCACTCAATGTGGTGAACCTCAAGAAATGGTGTGCCATCTTCTTTCAGGAAGGGTGCATCACGCTTACAGTTTTGGCACTTACCATTAGCCCTTAAAAGAACTTCTGCAACCACATACGGGCTTCGCTTATAAACTCGAGTTGTGACTTCGGTTAGCTCTGGAGTTTTACTTTCCGTTGCTAAAATCCGCTCCCGTATAGATGAGGGTAATTTAGCAGCAGCCTCTACTGCTTCTTCAAACTCCGACTTCACTTGACGGTAACACCATTTACCCTGTTGATCTTGGTACAACTCCCAAATGCCATGCACAGAGGGTTGATAGATTTCAAAAATCTTTCCACGCTTGAATAATCGATCATATTCATGATAACGATGAGTTACATCATCTGTTCTTCTGGCAACTTTATTACAATCCCAATGGCTTCTATTACAGTTAACAGTGTTAATGGCGAGGTTTAAATGAGTGTTGTCCCTATAATGAGGAAATTTTGACCTCAGATAAGCATCGACATTTTTCAAAGTTGCAGCTCCACCCAATAGTTCCACCACCTGAACAATGATAACCCTCATTGGTTGATCACCATACTTGTAAGTTCGCTTAGATTTTTTTGACATACCCAACCCTCATCAACAACTAAGATGTATCATAGGAAATCTATCAAGCATAATTTTTGCAACCAACTGAATTTAGGGAAAAAATACTTAACCCCTTGGTGGAACAACGTTACCAGTTTATGCAATCAACTACCGGAAGTAAATCTCTCAATAGTGGTCTATGGGTGTAACGTGCTGTTATACCTAATGATTGTGTCCGACTGTGGCCAACGACAAACTGCACCATTACGGGCAAAGCTTTTGTCATTGCCCCCGAAATGAAAGTGTGACGAAGGGCATGGATCACCCTCTTCTGTCCAAATTCATTAAACTTTTGTATTTCACAAGCAGACATGATGCTATGCCACTCAAGCCCGATCTGTTCATACGTTGGCAACTCACCGAAAACAGGCTCAGTAGATTTGAGCGATTTAATACGCGCTAAAAGTAACTTTTCTAAAATTTTGTTTAACGGTATCTGCCGCACAGCCTGATCAGTTTTCCCGCCGTCAATGAAGATGTACCAGCGTCCTGTTTCTTCATCTTTTCGAATATGCTCTTTACGGATAGCAGCAATTTCGCCCCGACGTGCCCCGGTATAAATCAGAGTCAGGAAATAATCACGCCGCCAATCGGTGCAAGTATTCAGATATTTTACAAAGCGCTGCATCTCAGATTTTGAGTAAGAGCCGCCCTTATTCTCCATTACTTCGTATTTGATCCCTTCCGTTGGCGCTTTTTCTAAAATGTCTTTTTCATCTTTCAGGAACACTTTGAAAAAAGAAGAATAGATCTTGAGATGCTTTTTAACGTTGGCACTACTGATCAGATCATCTTCTGGTACATCGAACTCAATACATTCCTCAAGACTCAAACGAGAGTATGGAAGTTTAGTTCTACGCGGGAGGTTTTTAATCACTTCCAGCGTCTGCCGTATTTGCTGCTTCGTGATCACTCCAACAGGAAGATCACCGATAACACATAGCAAAACGTCATAGAAACGCTGGTTTTCGTTGGCGACAGCCACCGCCCAGCCCTTTCCTTTCTCACTGGTAAACATCTTCCAGGCGACAGAGAGCAGAGGTGTATTGTGGCTTTCAGGTTCAACCGTAGGGGATACAGCCTTTTTAGCTACTGGCTTTTTCTGCCGTTCTGCTTCTGTTAGCTTGAATTGCATCTCCTCAACCAAAGAGCGATATCGAACAAGATCACCAGAATAGAAAGCATCATAGGCTTGTTGGAGCATGGCCTGATGTAAATCAATCTGCCCCGCCACGTAGTAAGCCTGTTCTACATCACTTTGGTCAAAAGAAACTTTCTTCTTAAACAAAGTGGCAAGCAACATCCGCGCCGTTGAATCATCGCCGCTATATATACGATTCAGATGAACTTCCGTACGACCTTTCGCCTCAGTTACACTGTCAATCGGAGAGATTGCACTTTCAGGATCGATCTTTCGCTGCATCCGTCCAAGTTCCGGCATCCGTTGAGCTTCTTCAACGCCCATCCTAAGCCAATCCAACAGATAAGTATCAAAGTCTCTCTGTGTCGCTTCTCTGAAGCCGTCAATGTGCATTTTGAACTGTTCAACAGATAGTGAACCACTTTGAACAAGGGGGATGTAAGCGCTAAGACGTGACATTGTAACCTCGACAGCTTGCAAGGAATCTGTGCCGAGGCTTCGACGAAAAAATGTTCCATCTGTAAGTCGAAAGTTGATGTAGTAGATGTTACCGCGTTTCGTCGTGAATCGCGGAGTCTTGTTGTACACTCTGTTCCTCATTGCGCCACCCATTTTGTTATGTATTTCATGGAGTTAACGCTAACGTCTTGATTGGATTTGGTGATTTTTTACCTTCACAGGCGTCGAACAGGAGAATCAACGGCGCCAGTCAGCGCCATTTTAAGGCCGCGTAGTATAGCGGTTCGCGCCCTTATAAGAAAGGTTTAACGTCGCCGACGCCTTCACGCAACACCACCGGGGAATCGTCGGTTAAATCGATGACCGTGGTCGGCTGCTGACCGAGATAGCCACCGTGAATAATCAAATCCACCAGTTTTTCCAGACGGTCTTTAATCTCTTCCGGGTCTGACTCAGTAAATTCACTGCCCGGCAGCATCAGCGATGTAGATAGCATCGGCTCGCCCAGTGCTTCCAGCAGCGCCAGCGCAATCGGATTCGATGGCACACGCAGGCCGATGGTCTTACGTTTTTCCTGCAACAAACGGCGCGGAACTTCTTTCGTCCCTTTCAGGATGAAGGTGTAGTTACCCGGCGTGTTGTTTTTAATTAAACGGAATGCCACGTTGTCGACAAACGAATAGGTCGACAGTTCGGACAGGTCACGACACATCAGCGTAAAGTTGTGTCCGTCCGGCAGGTGACGGATGCGGCAAATGCGCTCCATGGCGCCTTTATCTTCAATTTTGCAGCCCAACGCATAACCGGAATCGGTTGGATAGACGATCACCCCACCTTTACGCACGATTTCAACGACCTGATTGATCAGTCGCTGCTGCGGGTTTTCGGGATGAATATAAAAAAACTGACTCATACTTTCCTCTCTGTGATCGCGGGCTGCTCCCAAAGTTGCCAGACGCCTTCTACGCCTGCGGGCAACCAAAGTTTACGACCCAACTCAATCCATGGGCAGGGTAGATGAAAATCAGACCCTTGCGATGCCCACAGTTGATGCGAACGCGCAAGCGTCGCCAGATGGGTGCGTTCATTGGGAGACTGCTGGCACTGTGCTACTTCCATCGCGTCGCCGCGATGTTCAGCAAAATGCGCAACCAGTCTTTTCAGCCACTTAGCGCTAAGATCGTACCGCCCAGGATGAGCCAGAACAGCCTTACCGCCAGAATGATGAATGACATCAATAGCTTGTTCTATTGTACACCACTGTGGCGGAACGTAACCGGTTTTCCCACGGGCAAGATATTTTTTAAAGACATCCGCCATGGTTGTGGCTTTTCCGCATTCCATCAGGAAACGCGCAAAATGGCCCCGCGTAACCGCCCCGCCATCAGCCAGGCGTAACGCCCCTTCCCACGCGCCGGGGATATGCGCTTTGTCGAGTCGTTCGGCAATCAGGCGCGCACGCTGCTGACGACGTTCCGTTTGTTGCGCCAGAAACTCACACATCATGGGATGGGCGATATCAATGTTCAGACCCACTATATGGATCTCATGGTTTTCCCAGACCGTTGATATCTCTACGCCAGGGATCAAATTTAAGGCTAAACCTGAACGTGAAATTTCTTCTCTTGCCGCCGCAATGCCGGCCGTGGTGTCATGATCGGTGATCGCCAGTGTACCGACTCGCATCTCTACCGCACGGTGTACTAAGGCTTCTGGCGTTAACCGCCCATCGGAGGCTGTAGTATGACTGTGCAGGTCATAAATCACTGCGTAATTCGTGTCGCTCAAGGCGGCTCCCGTTTCAATAAATGTCGTATCACGCCCATCATAGCGGTTTCGACAAATATACTGAAATCAGGTGTTGACTTTATTCCATCGAACTAGTTAACTAGTACGCAAGTTCACATGAAGAAGGTATCTGAGATGAAAGCAACATTTGTTCTGCACGGTTGGTGGCGCACTTCCTGATTTCGGGCAGTGTCTTACGTCTGCAATATGCAACCAGATACCCGGCCCGCCAAATGAGCGGGCTTTTTTTTGAACAAAATTAATGAGAATAACGATGCAAACTCAAAAACCGACACTCGAACTGCTTGCCTGCGATGCCGCCTACCGTGAGAATCCGACGGCGCTGTTTCATCAGGTGTGTGGCGCACGTCCAGCAACACTGCTGCTGGAATCTGCAGACATCGACAGCAAAGACGATCTGAAGAGTCTGCTGCTGGTCGACAGCGCATTACGCATTACCGCTCTCGGTGACACTGTCACTATTCAGGCATTGTCCGCAAACGGCGCATCGCTGCTGCCCCTGCTGGATGCTGCCCTGCCCGCTGGCGTTGAGAACGAACAACAGCCGAATGGTCGTCATCTGCGATTCCCTGCCGTCAGCCCACTGCTCGATGAAGACGCCCGCTTATGCTCCCTGTCCGTATTTGATGCATTCCGTTTATTGCAGGAGCTGGTGAATGTTCCTGTGCAAGAACGTGAAGCGATGTTCTTCGGCGGTCTTTTTTCCTACGACCTGGTTGCCGGTTTTGAAGATTTACCTCAGCTTGAAGCGGGCAACCGTTGCCCTGACTACTGCTTCTATCTGGCAGAAACGCTGATGGTTATCGACCACCAGAAAAAAAGCACTCGTATTCAGTCCAGTATTTTTACCCCCAATGATGCGGAAAAACAGCGTCTTAACGCTCGGCTGGCGCAGTTGAGCCAGCAGCTTACCGAGCCTGCGCCGCCGTTGCCGGTCACTGAAGTCCCGCAGATGCGCTGCGAGTGCAATCAGAGCGATGAAGAGTTTGGCGCCGTAGTTCGTGGCATGCAAAAAGCGATTCGCGCGGGCGAAATTTTCCAGGTGGTGCCATCCCGCCGTTTCTCGCTGCCCTGCCCATCTCCGCTGGCGGCCTACTATGTGCTGAAGAAAAGTAACCCCAGCCCATACATGTTTTTCATGCAAGACAACGAGTTCACGCTGTTTGGCGCCTCCCCGGAAAGCTCGCTGAAATACGATGCCACCAGCCGCCAGATTGAGATCTACCCGATTGCTGGTACTCGCCCGCGCGGTCGTCGTGCGGACGGTTCGCTTGATCGCGATCTCGACAGCCGTATCGAGCTGGAGATGCGTACCGACCATAAAGAGCTTTCTGAGCACCTGATGCTGGTTGACCTTGCGCGTAACGACCTGGCGCGCATCTGTACGCCTGGCAGCCGCTATGTTGCTGACCTCACCAAAGTCGATCGTTACTCCTTCGTTATGCACCTGGTTTCGCGCGTGGTCGGCGAACTGCGTAGCGATCTGGATGTGCTGCACGCTTACCGCGCCTGTATGAATATGGGCACGTTAAGCGGAGCGCCAAAAGTTCGCGCCATGCAGCTTATCGCCGAGGCAGAGGGTCGCCGCCGTGGCAGCTACGGCGGTGCGGTAGGTTACTTCACGGCGCATGGTGATCTGGATACCTGTATTGTCATTCGCTCCGCCCTCGTGGAAGACGGTATTGCCACCGTACAAGCCGGTGCCGGGATTGTTCTGGATTCTGTACCGCAGTCTGAAGCCGATGAAACCCGTAATAAAGCGCGCGCGGTTCTACGTGCTATCGCTACCGCGCACCACGCACAGGAGACCTTCTAATGGCTGACATTCTGCTGCTTGATAACATCGATTCTTTTACCTATAACCTGGCGGATCAGCTGCGTACTAATGGTCACAATGTGGTGATTTACCGCAACCATATTCCGGCCCAGACGTTGATTGACCGCTTAGCAACCATGAAAAATCCGGTGCTGATGCTTTCTCCAGGACCAGGCGCGCCAAGCGAGGCAGGTTGCATGCCGGAGCTGTTAACCCGTTTGCGCGGCAAGCTGCCAATCATCGGTATTTGTCTGGGACACCAAGCCATTGTTGAAGCCTATGGTGGATATGTGGGTCAGGCCGGAGAGATCCTTCACGGCAAAGCGTCCAGCATTGAACACGACGGTCAGGCGATGTTTTCTGGTCTGGCGAATCCGCTGCCGGTGGCACGCTATCATTCACTGGTTGGCAGCAACGTACCTGCTGGGTTGACCATTAACGCCCACTTTAACGGCATGGTGATGGCGGTACGTCACGATACCGATCGCGTCTGCGGCTTCCAGTTCCATCCGGAATCAATTCTGACCACCCAGGGCGCGCGTTTGCTGGAACAAACGCTGGCCTGGGCGCAACAGAAGCTTGAACAAACCAATACGCTGCAACCCATTCTGGAGAAACTGTATCAGGCCCAGACGCTGTCCCAGCAGGAAAGTCACCAGCTGTTTTCCGCAGTCGTTCGCGGTGAACTGAAGCCGGAACAACTGGCTGCAGCGCTGGTGAGCATGAAAATTCGTGGCGAACACCCGAATGAAATTGCCGGTGCGGCAACCGCGCTGCTGGAAAACGCCGCCCCGTTCCCGCGCCCTGATTATCTGTTTGCCGATATTGTCGGTACCGGCGGCGACGGCAGCAACAGCATCAATATTTCTACCGCCAGCGCCTTTGTTGCGGCGGCTTGCGGACTGAAAGTTGCCAAACACGGCAACCGCAGCGTCTCCAGCAAGTCTGGCTCTTCGGATCTGTTAGCGGCATTTGGCATCAATCTGGATATGAACGCTGATAAATCCCGTCAGGCGCTAGACGACCTCGGGGTGTGCTTCCTGTTTGCGCCGAAATATCACACCGGTTTTCGCCATGCCATGCCGGTACGCCAGCAGCTGAAAACCCGCACGCTGTTTAACGTGCTCGGCCCGTTGATTAACCCGGCGCATCCGCCGCTGGCGCTGATCGGCGTTTACAGCCCGGAACTGGTGCTACCGATTGCTGAAACGCTGCGCGTGCTGGGATATCAACGAGCAGCCGTGGTGCACAGTGGTGGCATGGACGAAGTTTCGCTGCATGCGCCGACCATTGTGGCAGAGCTGCACGATGGGGAAATCAAGAGTTATCAACTGACGGCAGAAGACTTTGGTTTGACGCCTTACCACCAGGAACAGCTGGCTGGCGGCACGCCGGAAGAAAACCGTGACATTCTTAGTCGCTTGTTACAAGGTAAAGGTGAAGCCGCTCATGAAGCTGCTGTTGCCGCGAATGTCGCCATGTTAATGCGCCTGCACGGTGAAGAAGATTTAAAAGCCAATGCGCAAACCGTGATTAATGTACTGCGTAGCGGTGCGGCCTATGACCGCGTCACTGCACTGGCAGCAAGAGGGTAAATGATGCAAACCGTTTTAGCGAAAATTGTCGCAGACAAGGCGATTTGGGTAGAAGCCCGCAAACAGCAACAACCGCTGGCCAGCTTTCAAAATGATGTTCAGCCTGGCTCACGTGATTTCTACGATGCGCTGCAAGGTGCACGCACCGCCTTTATTCTGGAATGCAAAAAAGCATCTCCATCAAAAGGCGTGATCCGTGATGACTTCGACCCGGCACAGATTGCGAGCATCTATAAACATTATGCTTCCGCGATCTCCGTACTGACCGATGAGAAGTATTTCCAGGGGAGCTTTGATTTCCTGCCTATCGTCAGCCGCATCGCACCGCAGCCGATTCTGTGCAAGGACTTTATTATCGATCCTTACCAGATTTACCTGGCGCGTTTCTACCAGGCGGACGCCTGTTTGCTGATGCTGTCGGTGCTCGATGATGAGCAATATCGTCAACTCGCCGCCGTCGCCCACAGCCTGAAAATGGGCGTACTGACCGAAGTCAGTAACGAAGAAGAGCTGGAGCGTGCTATCGCACTGGGCGCCAAAGTCGTTGGTATCAACAACCGTGACTTACGCGATCTGTCGATTGATCTGAATCGCACCCGTCAACTGGCACCGCGACTGGGTCATGGTGTGACCGTCATCAGCGAGTCCGGCATCAATACTTACGGTCAGGTGCGCGAGCTCAGCCACTTCGCTAACGGTTTTCTGATTGGCTCCGCGCTGATGTCGCATGCTGATCTGCACGCCGCCGTGCGTCGCGTACTGCTCGGCGAGAATAAAGTCTGCGGTTTAACCCGGGCTCAGGATGCAAATGCGGCATACGAAGCGGGCGCCATTTACGGCGGCTTGATTTTTGTCCCCACATCACCGCGCGCGGTCAACGTAGCACAGGCGCGAGAGGTCATGACCGGCGCGCCGCTGCAATACGTCGGGGTGTTTCGCAACTCAGATATTACCGACGTGAGCGCAACAGCGGCGGAGCTGGGACTAACTGCCGTGCAACTGCACGGTAACGAAGACCAGTCCTATGTTGACGCTCTGCGCGACTTACTGCCCGCACAGGTGCAAATCTGGAAGGCACTCAGCGTCAGCGAGACGTTGCCAGCCCGTGATTATCAGCATGTCGATAAATACGTCTTCGACAACGGCCAGGGCGGCAGCGGTCAACGCTTCGACTGGTCACTTTTAGGCGGACAATCGCTGGATAACGTTTTACTGGCTGGCGGACTCGGCGCAGATAACTGCGTTGACGCGGCAAAAACCGGCTGTGCCGGTCTCGATTTCAATTCTGGCGTAGAGTCACAGCCGGGCATCAAAGATGCACGTCTTCTGGCTTCGGTCTTTCAGACGCTGCGCGCATATTAAGGAAAAGGACATGACAACATTACTCAATCCGTACTTTGGTGAATTTGGCGGTATGTATGTGCCACAGATTCTGATGCCTGCCCTGCGCCAGCTGGAAGAAGCTTTTGTCAGCGCACAAAAGGATCCTGAATTTCAGGCGCAGTTTACAGATCTGCTGAAAAACTATGCGGGTCGCCCAACCGCACTGACCAAGTGCCAGAACATTACTCAAGGCACCAACACGACGCTGTATCTCAAGCGCGAAGATTTACTGCACGGCGGCGCGCACAAAACCAACCAGGTGCTGGGTCAGGCGTTGTTGGCGAAGCGCATGGGTAAAACGGAAATCATCGCCGAAACAGGCGCGGGTCAGCACGGTGTTGCATCTGCTCTCGCCAGCGCATTGCTGGGGTTGAAATGCCGTATTTATATGGGCGCGAAAGATGTTGAACGTCAGTCGCCTAACGTTTTCCGTATGCGTTTGATGGGCGCTGAAGTTATCCCCGTTCACAGCGGTTCCGCAACGCTGAAAGATGCCTGTAACGAAGCGCTTCGCGACTGGTCTGGCAGCTACGATACCGCGCACTACATGCTCGGTACGGCAGCTGGTCCGCACCCCTTCCCGACCATTGTGCGTGAGTTCCAGCGCATGATCGGTGAAGAAACCAAGGCGCAGATTCTGGAAAAAGAAGGCCGTCTGCCGGACGCCGTTATCGCCTGCGTGGGCGGCGGTTCTAACGCCATCGGGATGTTTGCCGATTTTATTAATGAAACCAGCGTAGGTCTGATTGGCGTAGAGCCAGGCGGTCACGGGATTGAGTCTGGAGAACACGGCGCGCCGTTGAAGCATGGTCGTGTCGGGATATACTTCGGCATGAAGTCCCCAATGATGCAGACTGAAGAAGGACAGATTGAAGAGTCTTACTCTATTTCTGCAGGGCTGGACTTCCCGTCAGTTGGGCCACAGCATGCGTACCTGAACAGCATTGGTCGCGCCGATTATGTTTCAATCACCGATGATGAAGCACTGGAAGCCTTCAAAACGCTGTGTCTGCACGAGGGAATTATTCCGGCACTGGAGTCCTCCCATGCCCTGGCGCACGCGTTGAAAATGATGCGTGAGAATCCGGAAAAAGAGCAGTTACTGGTGGTTAATCTCTCCGGTCGCGGAGACAAAGACATTTTCACCGTACACGATATTCTGAAAGCGCGAGGGGAAATCTGATGGAACGTTACGAAAACCTGTTTGCACAGCTGAAGGACCGCAAAGAAGGCGCTTTTGTCCCCTTCGTAACCCTGGGCGATCCGTCTGTTGAGCAGTCACTGAAAATCATTGATACGCTGATTGAAGCCGGTGCCGACGCGCTTGAGCTCGGCATTCCGTTCTCCGATCCGCTGGCAGACGGTCCGACCATACAGGAAGCCACCCTGCGAGCGTTTGCCGCCGGCGTTACACCGTCGCAATGCTTTGAAATGCTGGCGCTGATTCGCCAGAAGCATCCGACGATTCCCATTGGGTTGCTGATGTATGCCAACCTGGTCTTTAGTAAGGGCATTGATGAATTTTACGCCCATTGTGAGAAAGTCGGTGTGGATTCTGTGTTGGTAGCCGATGTGCCGGTTGAGGAGTCAGCTCCGTTCAGAACTGCAGCGCTGCGCCACAACATCGCGCCGATTTTCATCTGCCCGCCGAACGCTGATGAAGAACTGCTACGCCAGATTGCCTCTTATGGTCGTGGCTACACTTATCTGCTTTCACGTGCAGGTGTGACCGGTGCCGAAAATCGTGCGGCATTACCGCTGCATCATCTGGTCGAAAAGCTGAAAGAATATGGTGCGCCACCTTCTTTACAGGGCTTTGGTATTTCTGCGCCTGAACAGGTCGCTGGTGCTATTGAAGCCGGTGCCGCCGGTGCAATTTCCGGCTCGGCAATTGTGAAAATCATTGAGAAAAATGTTGCGGCACCGGAACAGATGCTGGCTGAGCTGAAAGCGTTTGTCAGCACGATGAAAGCCGCCACCCACCAGTAAGCTAAATCAACCGCCAGAAATTTCTGGCGGTTTTATCCTTCTTTCGTGTGCTTCATTCTATACATAGCGCTATCCGCATTCTGAATGGCCGCATCAAGTTCACCATTCACCTCTGCAATCCCCCACGATACTGACAATAGCACGGTATGGCCATCCACCACAAACACATGGCTGGTCACCTGCCCACTAATACGTTGCGCGATTGCTATAGCGTCAGTTGCCTGCGATCGAAACAGCAGGATCATAAATTCATCCCCGCCGGTACGAATCACAATATCGTGACTGGTGCGGGTGTTTGACAGCATTCTGTTGGCGATAATTTGCAGCGCACGATCGCCTGCCGCGTGGCCCCAGGTGTCATTGACGGCCTTGAACTTATTACAGTCAAGTAGCACCACCGAGCAGTGTGATAAATCCCGACGCTTGATGATGTCGAGAATTCGGCGGTTAAAACAGCCGGTCAGAGTATCGATATAAACTTTTAGGTCGCTTTCGTTTAGCCATGACTTTAACGAGAAGCTAATGATGATGAAAAAGAACGGTGCCAGCAGGATAACAATCCCGGCATGTGCGTCGCGCGCCATAAAACGGCCTAATGAAAGCGAATAGTGCAGCGCATATTTCTCCGAAAAATTACGCACCATAAAGCGGGATTGACCGGTACATTTACCGGATAAACAGAGACTCTCATGGTTTGTTAAATTCACCAACTCCACATTCAGCTCCGGTGGAACTTGATAGTCAAATGCCTGCGCCAACGCTTCCTGCAATTCGGATTTTGAATGGTCATAGACCAGATAGGCTACGATTTGGTCTGATATCTCTTTGCCAGACAGATCGTAGATATAACTCACCACGCTGTAAGCTTTTTCACCGGTAATTTTATCGGTATAGAAATTCGTTGAACTGAGGGCTTTGTTTTTGACGTTTTTTTGCAGCAATCGGGTATAGAAATCGACGGGCGGGTAGAAAAATTGAGTGATATCCCGCGCCATTTCAGAATTTGAGAAGCTGAAATTGCGTGAATCGGAAGCCATAAACCAGTAAAAATAATCTGAATTTTTGGCGATGATATAACGATGTGCATCGAAGCTGCCCGGGTTTAGCTCATTGACCATACCGCGAATAAATTCAGCCGCCGTATACATACACAGCGCGTTGTGACTGGTTTGCTGGGCAACCATTGTCCCCGTCGCCGAATGCAGTCGCTTTGGATCGGCGTTAATTCCCCATTCATCCTCATCCCGGAGAACAAATTTTGAAATATCGCCGCATTGTTCCCCCGTTTTGATATGGTGATAACGCTCACCAATCGCATCGGCGATCAGCTCGTTATCGTTAAAAATGTCCATCATGCGCGCTTGCAGGCGGTTGACACCTTCGCTGGCAGCGGCCATTCGCTGTTCATAAATAATAAACAGAAACAACGAAGTAAATATCAACGTAATGAGCCCTGATACCAGCAGTGCCTGCCTGTTTCTGAGCTTATCCTGCACAATCTTCACGAGTCCACCCTGATAGTTAACAGTATTGCCAAATCGGTTACCCGTTTATGTTGTTGCATAACAGCGTTGTACGTTGATAGAGAATGTTTGCCACTCCGAAGCAGGTAAGTTGATGTAGCCCGCAGTCGCGCTTAGGTTACAGATTTATACATTAAAAGCACATATTTGTTAACATAAGCGCAAACTAATCATCACCTTCGATAGGATATCCTGCCCGCCGGATGGCCTCGCGGCAGTCGTTTACGCCTGCGGCATAGCCCGCCTCAATCTCACAAACCGGACTTGCGCTGCAATAAGGTAGTGTAACCGGAGTCGCAATAATTTTCTCCAGCGCCTCAATTTTATCCATGTAAAGCAATAACTCACGTGCAGCACTCACGGCAAACGCTGCCGTTTGGTCTTCGGAGAACGGTTCCAGAAGTGTGATTTTTTGCTGTAGCAGATGGCGGGTCAACATCATCAGCAATACCCTCAAAGTTGGTTTGCTTAAAGAGTAGCACTACATCAAAGGGGAGAAAGGCTCGATGTTTTCCCCAGAATGTTTAAATGAAGAACGAGGGGAATGTTTCCTGGTTGCTAACCACTATCAGGCATGCTCGGAATCTATACAGTTCAATCATCCTGGTTGTGCAGCTATTAATTAAGTTGACTTCAAAAAGTCCCTTGCGAGACACTGCTTTAAAGCATGCCAAATATGGGTGAACTTGTTGAGACATCTGTTGATTAAATTAGTTGTGTTAAGCGTTGGATTTTTAAGCGCTGGGGACATACTGGCAAATACTCCGGAACAGGTAGTCACCGCTTTCCAGAGGGATTATAAATATTGGAATGACCAGTCATTTCAGAGAAATCAGAACGATGGAAAGCAAGAAGTTATGCTCCAGGCCCAGAAGGGTTGGAATGAGCTTTTGAAAAAATATACAAAACCTGGTTTTCAGGGCGAGCCTATAGCTTTTGGTTCTGAGTCTAGTCATGACCCTGAGCAAGAGAAGATCATATCGGTTCAGATTACTGAAAAAATAGCGGTCGTAACGACAAAATTATCAAGGCAGTATTATTCACCTATTTATGAATATCAGTTGTCCAAAGAAAATGATACCTGGTATCTATCTCAGATTTTTTTAGTTGATGACGATGGAAAATATCCGAGTTTGTAATAACAGTGTACTTGTACTCATTGTTTCCATACTGCCTGAGACTGTCAATCGCTGGACGACTCTGAGCGTGAAGCGGACCACACTATCTGATGAAAAGCTTCACTCATAATGTCGGGACAGCGATAAGTGAGGAACTCACGTTGTGCTTGCATCAGAATGATCTGGAATGATGGAGTTAACATCTCAATTGTTCATAGCGGCGCTGAGTGGATGCAGGATATCGCGTACTTATAAAGTTAAGGCCAGAGATTTTAATTATTACATTTTCTTTTTAAAGATAGTGGTTTTTATCTATTTTTTAGAATAGACATATCTGGCCAGACATTCTTCTTCATAACAACTCTATGAGTTAAAAAAAATCTGCCATAATGACAGATTCCTTTAATCTATCATTAGAGATTTGCAACGTTATGATATACTTTTTGAACATCATCGTCATCTTCAAGGGCATCAACAAGCCCTGCAAAGACTTCTAAATCTTCTGGTGAAAGTTCAATTTCTGATTGAGCAATCATCTCTAATTCTGTGGTAGAGAATTCAGTAATCCCTGCTGCTTTTAGAGCTGCAATGCCTTTGTGAAGATCTGTAGATTCAGTATAAATAACGATGTTTCCTTCTTCTTCGGTTACATCACGAACATCTACTTCAGCATTAAGCAAAATTTCAAAAATATGATCAGGATCTGTTCCTTCGAATACAATCACTCCGGTATTGTCAAACATATAGCTGACAGAACCAGCCGCCCCGATATTCCCACCTTTTTTATTAAAAATTGAGCGGACATTAGCAATCGTACGGTTAACATTTGAAGTCAATGTTTCAGCGATAATCAGTGAGCCACTGGGACCAAAGCCTTCATAACGCCCTTGCACGAACGTTTCATCGCTGCCGCCTTTGGCTTTATCAATGGCTTTATCAATAACGTGTTTTGGAACCTGCGCTTGTTTCGCACGTTCAATAACGAATTTTAAAGATGTATTTAATTCTGGGTCTGGTTCGCCTTGTTTAGCAGCTGCATAAATTTCTACACCGAATTTTGCATATACATTAGACGTTGCACCGTCTTTAGCTGTTTTTTTAGCAACAATATTTGCCCACTTACGTCCCACTGGAATGATCTCCTCGAAAATTCATTTACATAGTCGACAGGTAAATAACCTAGCATTACATTATATCATGATGTATAAATCCTCGTCCATGAAAAATAAAATATCCAAATTTTACGATATGTTACTTTAATTTTATCAATAGTTAACATTTTGGATAAATTATCCCCTGACTATCTTCAGGTTTTTTTGTGCGTAATAAATGAACCGCAACAATAATGCATAAGAGAAGAGAAACAAAAGTAATATTCCAGACAAACACTTCTACTATTAAAGTTGCTGCTGCACTGCTTATAGCGAGGTATCGACACACAAATTTTGTCAGGCCAGAGGCGCAAAATAATGGCCGATCAAGACAACGACACGCGCGGAAAAGAATGAAAAAAAACTGGTCATTTGATGACCAGTTTTGCAGGGGTTTTACAGAAGAACTTAAAAACGATAACCCGCAGAGAACATAAACACCCACGGATCGAGGCGTACACTGTCTCGCTGCTGGACGCCACCCATTTTATAGCTTGCGGTGGTATCGATATCCATGTACCAGACCGACATGTTAATCAGCCAGTCGCGGTTAATCAGATAGTCCATACCGACTTGCCCTGCTGCACCCCAGGAATCTTTCAGGCTCAGGTCCGATAACCCCGTTTCTTTACCGTTATCGTTAAAGCCTTCATCGAAGAAGGTCGTGTAGTTCACCCCAACACCTACGTACGGACGCAGTTTACTGCTGGAGTCACCGAAGTACCACTGCGCCATTAACGTCGGCGGTAGATGATGTACGGTGGCAATATCACCCGTTGCAGCAGTGCCGATTTTATGGCGGAACGGCGTAGCTGCCAGTAATTCAACACCGATATTGTCGGTTGCCATGTAGGTAAATGTCAGGCCCAACTGCGTGTTATTGCTGACATCAAAGCCACCTAAGCTGCCCAGCGTACCACCTGCACCCTCCGTCGGCCTGACGGTGGCTGAACCTGCACGAATAAAGAATTCTCCAGCTTCATGCGCAAATGCGTTACCAGAGAGAAGAGTTGTTAAAGCCAATGCTGCAACTGTTAATTTTTTCATGTCCGCTCCATCGTTATGGTTATAAAAGTGGAACGAATATACCCACATTGGAGTAATAAGTGATCTAACATGGATCACATTGACTTTGATAATTTAACATTTATTGATCCAGATTAAGTTAGAACTTGCATTCAAAATCCTGGTTAAATTAATTCAGATCAATTTTGATATATTTTCAATGTGCAAGTACCTCCAGCTCATTGCTGATGGGTGATGGATATCTGCGCGTGATGCGCAGATAACAAACAGCGTTCATGCACGACGCTGAAGTCATAGCCAAAAATTACTGCAGCTTTACAAAGATATGCTTTTCCATACATCGCGCGATGCTGCCACTGTAGAGTTATCCAGGGTACAATTGCCCGCAAATGAACACCTGCAAAACTCAAGGAGAGTGCATGTCTATCACGGCGAAATCCGTTTACCGTGACACGGGAAACTTTTTCCGTAATCAATTCATTACCATCTTGCTGGTATCGTTGTTGTGCGCGTTTATCACAGTGGTGTTAGGGCATGCCTTTTCCCCCACTGACGCACAAATTGCGCAACTCAGTGAAGGCGATCAGTTAACCAGCAGCGTGGGGCTGTTCGATCTGGTGCAAAACATGACCCCGGAGCAACAGCAAATTTTGCTACGCGCTTCCGCGGCGTCGACGTTTTCCGGTCTGATTGGTAATGCCATCCTCGCCGGGGGAGTCATCCTGATGATTCAGCTGATTTCAGCGGGTCATCGGGTCAGCGCGTTACGTGCCATCGGCGCCAGTGCGCCAGTGTTACCGAAGCTGTTTATTCTGATTTTTCTGACTACTCTGCTAGTGCAAATCGGTATTATGCTGGTTGTTGTTCCCGGTATTCTGCTGGCGATCCTGCTGGCACTCGCACCGGTGATGTTGGTACAGGACAAAATGGGTGTCTTTGCCGCGATGCGCAACAGTATGCGTCTGGCGTGGTCGAATATGCGACTAGTTGCGCCGGCAGTGATCGGTTGGTTGCTGGCAAAAACGTTGCTGTTGCTTTTTGCGCCAAGTTTTGCAGTACTTACGCCGAATGTAGGCGCGGTATTGGCGAATACGCTGAGCAATATGATCTCCGCCGTGTTGCTGATCTATTTGTTCCGCCTGTACATGCTGATTCGCCAATAAACCCTGAACGCATTCCGGGCTTGTACCCGGTGCTTTTGATTACGGAATCGAAGAATGAAGCAGTTTCTTGATTTTTTACCGCTGGTTGTCTTTTTTGCTTTTTATAAGCTTTACGACATCTATGCGGCGACCTCGGCGCTGATTGTCGCGACGGCTGTGGTGTTGATTTACAGCTGGGTTCGCTATCGCAAGGTCGAGAAGATGGCGTTAATCACCTTTGTCCTGGTGGCCGTATTTGGTGGTTTGACTATTTTTTTCCACAACGATGAATTCATTAAGTGGAAAGTAACGGTGATTTACGGGCTGTTTGCTGGCGCTCTGCTGGTTAGCCAGTGGGTGATGAAAAAGCCGCTGATTCAACGCATGTTAGGTAAAGAGCTGACTCTGCCGCAGCCGGTGTGGTCGAAACTTAATCTAGCCTGGGCCGTCTTTTTCATCCTGTGTGGCCTGGCGAATATCTATATTGCATTTTGGCTACCGCAGAACATTTGGGTCAACTTCAAGGTGTTCGGCCTGACCGCCCTGACTTTATTCTTTACGCTGCTGAGTGGGGTCTATATTTACCGTCATCTGCCGCAAGAAGATAAATCGTAATACATGCTCGCCAGATCTGCGGATCTGGCGAATTTTTATCCCTTCGCGTTCCATAGAGCTGACAACCTGACTTACATCTGCTCTGCACGCCGCATCACCTCTGTTCTCAACGCACAAATTCTAGTAGCATCGCGCCTGTAATCTTTCTCTATAGTCGGTTCTACAATGACAACAACGAATAACACTCCCCAGGGTGAACTGGTTTTACGCACTCTGGCCATGCCTGCCGATACCAACGCGAACGGTGATATTTTTGGCGGCTGGCTGATGTCACAAATGGATATAGGTGGCGCGATTCAGGCCAAAGAGATCGCACATGGTCGTGTGGTAACGGTGCGAGTGGAAGGGATGAGCTTTTTGCGCCCGGTCGCCGTAGGTGATGTGGTGTGTTGCTATGCGCGCTGTGTGAAACGCGGGACAACCTCGATCAGCATCAATATTGAAGTTTGGGTGAAGAAGGTCGCTTCTGAACCTATTGGGCAGCGCTATAAGGCCACCGAAGCTCTGTTTATCTACGTTGCCGTTGATAAAGACGGGAAACCGCGTCCAATTCCCACGTTGGTCTGATAGCACACGTCAGTACTGCTATCCGGCAATCATCACTCTTGATCATTGCCGGACGGCCTGATGCTTACTCGATCTGCGTTGTGCCGTTTAATTTGAAAACAATATTCACCACAAGTCCGGAACCGGGTTTACCAGCTTCATAACGCCATCTACGCATCGCGTTTTTCACTTCACGTTCAAACATATTGGCAGGCTGTGCAGACAGGATTTCCACATTTTCAACCCGGCCATCCGGCGTTACGTTAAATTTGACCTTTACCCGGCCTTCAATGCGCAGCGCCTGAGCTCGCGCCGGATACTGAGGCTGATTACGGCTTAAAGCACGTGGACCCGATGGCGCACTGACCACCGGTTTGCTGGTAGTTGCCGGCGCGGTATTGGTCATTGTGCGCGTAGGTGCCGTATTTTCCAGTGGGGAGGCCGGGCGCGGTTCTGCTGGTTTAACATCGCGTTTCGGTTGCTCTTCCACCTTTTTCACCGGTTTTGGCTTCGGTTTAGGCTTGGGCTTCGGTTTTTCAATCACCACCGGCGCCTCTTTTGGTGGCTCTGGAATCGGTTCAGGTTCCGGTTCAGGCTCGACAACGGGTTCCGGCGGCGGCTGAACGGCCTGAGGCGGTTCGAGATCGGCAGGCGCGACCATCGTGACAGAGATCGGCTGCGCTGGCGCAGGTAGTTCAATAACCTGATGTACCGAGGTATACAGCAAACCAGCCACTATGGCACCATGAATGCCGACAGACAGTAACGTTGGCCAGGGAAAGCGACGAGGTAAATCAAGGGTCATTGAAGTCATAATCGTTTCAGTAAAAAAACCAGGCCCTGATTTTAAATGCAAATAGCAATCATATTCAATAAGCCCGTGATGCTAACTGACATTTAAAACGCGATTTTATGATAAAAAACCACTTTCAGAGTATGGCCTTAACATATCAGTTATCTTTCCGTTGCAGTTGTTAGGCCTTTCCAATAACGTTATTAACGACTTTTACCGTTCAAGGAGCTCTACCCGTGCTGTATGTTATTTACGCTCAAGATATCGCAGACTCTCTCGAAAAACGTCTTTCCGTGCGCCCTGCTCATCTGGCTCGCCTGCAACTCCTTCATGACGAAGGTCGTTTGCTCACGGCGGGCCCCATGCCAGCGGTCGACAGTAACGATCCCGGTGCGGCGGGTTTTACCGGCTCGACGGTGATTGCCGAATTTGAATCTTTGGAGGCGGCACAGGCGTGGGCAGAAGCCGATCCGTATGTTGCGGCGAGCGTTTATGCGCAGGTTTCAGTAAAACCTTACAAGAAAGTATTTTAAAAAACAGAACAAACGCAGACATTGGGCACCGCCAGCGGTGCCCTTTTAGATCAGATACTGTGGATTGCAAACAGCAACGAGTTGCGTTGATGGTTGAGAATGCACTTTCTGATAGTGTGGATACGCATATTACGACGCGATTGTCCTTCAAGCCAACGTGCTTTACGGCGGCTAGCCTGACGCTGCATCCGCCAGCGTCCCACTTCCGTTCTACTACGCTTCATGTTAACTACTCTTCCAGTCACTGAGCGGCCATTATAACGCCAGACCGAATGCAGACCAGTGGTTTTCCCGTGTTTTTATTTGCCAGATTAATCCTTATGCGTAAACTCTTAACAATACGCTTTCAAAAGGATTTTTAAATTTATGACAACCTTCTACACCGTGGTGAGTTGGCTGGTCATTCTGGGTTACTGGGTACTCATTGCTGGCGTAACGTTACGCATTCTGATGAAGCGACGCGCAGTGCCCTCCGCAATGGCCTGGCTGTTGATCATCTACATTCTGCCATTGGTAGGAATCATTGCTTATCTGTCTTTTGGTGAACTTCACCTGGGCAAGCGACGTGCCGAACGCGCCCGGGCGATGTGGCCTTCAACCGCCAAATGGCTGAACGACCTCAAGGCCTGCAAGCATATTTTTGCCCAGGAAAATAGCAGCGTCGCCTCTTCGTTATTTAAACTGTGCGAGCGTCGTCAGGGAATAGCCGGCGTAAAGGGAAACCAGCTGCAGTTGCTCACCAGTTCAGATGACGTGATGCAGGCGCTGATCCGTGATATTCAGCTGGCGCGCCACAACATCGAAATGGTGTTCTACATATGGCAGCCAGGCGGTATGGCCGATCAGGTAGCCGAGTCGTTAATGGCTGCCGCGAGGCGTGGCATTCACTGTCGCCTGATGTTGGACTCCGCAGGCAGCGTGGCTTTTTTCCGCAGCCCTTGGGCAGCGATGATGCGTAACGCAGGTATCGAGGTTGTAGAAGCGCTGAAGGTGAACCTGATGCGTGTATTTTTACGCCGTATGGACCTGCGTCAGCACCGCAAAATGATCATGATCGATAACTACATTGCTTATACCGGCAGCATGAATATGGTCGATCCGCGTTTCTTCAAACAAGATGCGGGCGTCGGGCAATGGGTTGATTTAATGGCGAGAATGGAAGGTCCTGTCGCCACTGCTATGGGCATTGTCTATTCCTGCGACTGGGAAATTGAGACCGGAAAGCGCATTTTGCCTCCGCCACCGGACGTCAATATCATGCCGTTTGAGCAGGCCAGCGGCCACACCATTCACACTATCGCCTCGGGTCCTGGTTTCCCTGAAGATTTGATTCATCAGGCGCTGCTAACCGCTGCTTATTCAGCGCGTGAATATTTAATTATGACCACCCCCTACTTCGTCCCCAGCGACGATCTGTTGCACGCGATCTGCACGGCAGCGCAGCGTGGGGTTGACGTCAGTATCATTCTTCCACGTAAAAATGACTCCCTGCTGGTTGGCTGGGCAAGCCGGGCCTTTTTCACCGAGCTGCTGGCGGCTGGCGTTAAAATTTATCAGTTCGAAGGTGGCTTGCTGCACACCAAGAGCGTACTGGTCGATGGCGAGCTGAGCCTGGTCGGTACGGTTAACCTGGATATGCGCAGTCTGTGGCTCAATTTTGAAATCACGCTGGTCATTGATGATGCCGGATTCGGTGGCGATCTCGCGGCAGTACAGGATGATTATATTTCGCGTTCCCGCCTGCTTGATGCCCGTTTGTGGGTAAAACGACCACTCTGGCAGCGGATAGCAGAGCGACTGTTTTACTTCTTTAGTCCGTTGCTGTAAAACGTGCCCATCAGACAGTAAACAGGTAGTCATTATGGATATGGATTTGAACAATCGCCTGACCGAAGACGAAACGCTTGAGCAGGCTTATGACATTTTTCTCGAACTGGCTGCGGACAATCTGGATCCAGCCGACATCATTCTGTTCAATTTGCAGTTTGAAGAGCGTGGCGGTGCCGAGTTGTTCGATCCGGCAGAAGACTGGCAGGAGCATGTTGATTTTGACCTGAACCCTGACTTCTTTGCCGAGGTGGTGATTGGTCTGGCAGATACAGAAGACGGCGAGATTAACGATATTTTCGCGCGCGTTTTATTATGTCGCGAAAAAGATCATAAGCTCTGCCATATTCTCTGGCGCGAATAATCAAACAAAAAAGCTGCTCTCGCAGCTTTTTTCATTTTTAACCCGGCAGTTTACTTCCACAGCGGTTACAAAATTGCGCACTATTTTCGTGCTGCGCCTGCTGGCACTGGGGACATTTTCGTTGGTGCCCGCGCTGCTGGAACGCACTGCTCATGTGCGTGGTAATCAATCCCGTCGGTATCGCAATCACCGAGTAACCAATCAGGATAAGCACGGACGCCACCATGCGCCCCAACGGGGTGTGCGGCGTGATATCGCCATAGCCGACGGTGGTTACAGTAACAATCGCCCAATACACCGACGCATTCAGCGTAGTAAACCCATATTTTGGCCCTTCAATCAGATACATCATCGCGCCAAAAACCACCATCAGGATGGCAATAAAGGAATAGAACAGCATCAGCTGATGTCGGGCGCTTTTTAACGCATTCCAGAACACCCGCAGAGAAGGCATAAAGCGCAGCAGCTTGAGAATACGCAGGACGCGCAGGACACGCATCGCTCGCCAGGCGAAAACATAGCTCAGACTGATTTCCGGCCATAGCCACATCACATACAGCGGCAGAATGGTGGCAAGGTCAATTATCCCCCAGAAGCTGAACACATATTTAGCGGGGTTAGCCCAGCAACATAAGCGCAGAAGATATTCGAGGGTGAAGACCAGAGTAATGAAGATCTCCAGCCAGACAAAAACGCGCCATTCCTCAAAGGTTAAATGGTATTGCGTCCCTACTCCGGACTCAATGAAGATAACGATAACGCTGAGCAAGGCAAATAGCGCGCACATACCTTCAAAGCGACGCCCTGAACGGGTATTTAAATCAAATAATTTGCGATAGAGCGCACGGCGGACAGAAGAGACTAAACCTGGCACAGATACCTCACCAAAAAAAGGGCTGACCTTTGTCAGCCCTCAGGATTATAGCGGGTCTACTTTCAGGCAGGAAACTGCATGTCGGAAACTTCCTTCCAGAACCGGGCGCGTTTTTGCGCATTCCGGTCCAGCAATCGGACAGCGCGTACGGAACACGCAACCGGAAGGAGGATTAATCGGGGACGGTAACTCGCCTTCCAGCAACTGAATAACCTTATTCCTTTCCTGATCCGGATCGGGGATTGGCACCGCAGACATCAGCGCTTTGGTATAAGGATGCAGCGGGTTATGGTACACCTCGTCATAAGTCCCTAATTCCACCGCATGTCCGAGATACATAACCAGCACACGGTCGGAGATGTGTTTAACCACCGCGAGGTCGTGGGCAATGAAGATTAACGATAATCCCATTTCGCGCTGAAGCTGTTGCAGCAGGTTAACCACCTGGGCCTGGATTGATACATCCAGCGCCGAAACCGGTTCATCGCAGATAATCAACTTCGGTTCGAGGATCAGCGCGCGGGCAATACCAATACGCTGACACTGGCCACCGGAAAACTCATGTGGGTAGCGGTTAATCAGGTTAGGCAGTAGTCCAACCTTCATCATCATCGCCTTCACACGGTCGCGGACTTCCTGACCAGGAAGATTCGGATGATAAGTTCGCAGCGGTTCGGCAATGATTTCACCAATGGTCATGCGCGGGTTTAACGATGCCAGAGGATCCTGGAAAATCATCTGGATATCGCTGCGCACTTCCCGCCACTCATCGGGTTTCATACCCAGTAAATCTTTACCCAGCCAGGCAACCTTTCCATCGGTGGCCTTCACCAGGCCGATAATCGCACGGGCAAAGGTCGATTTCCCGCAGCCTGATTCACCGACCACGCCCAGGGTTTCGCCCTCATACAGTCGCAGGGTTACGCCATCAACCGCCTTCAGGGTTTTAGACGGTTGCCAGAACCACTGTTTGCCATCTTTAATATCGAAATGGACTTTAAGGTCGGCAATCTCAAGGAGCACTTTACGTTGTTCGGTCACCGTATTCATACCAGTTCCTCCACCGGCTTAAAGCAGGCACGCAGACGGCCTGGGCTAAATTCCTCCAGTGGCGGAGCACTGCTACAGATTTCCATCGCATGCGGGCAACGCGGCTGGAATGGACAACCTTTTGGTAGACGCAGTAGGTTCGGTGGGTTGCCAGGGATAGTGAGCATCTCTTCCCCTTCGGCATCCAGACGAGGTACGGCATTTAGCAAACCAATCGAATACGGATGAACGGGTTTATAAAAGACATCCCGCGCACTGCCGTATTCCATAGTACGTCCGGCATACATCACCAGGACTTTATCGCAAATACCGGCAACAACCCCCAGATCGTGGGTGATCATGATAATCGCGGTGTTGAATTCACTTTTCAGTTCATTCAGCAGCGTCATAATTTGCGCCTGTACCGTCACATCGAGCGCAGTGGTTGGTTCATCGGCAATCAGTAATTTGGGCCTGCACAGCAGCGCCATGGCGATCATTACGCGCTGACGCATACCACCGGAGAATTCATGCGGATACATTTTCATACGCTTACGCGCTTCCGGCATCTTCACCGCATCCAGCATTCTGACCGACTCTTCAAAAGCTTCCGCTTTGCTCATGCCTTTATGCAGCATCAGAACTTCCATCAACTGCTCCCCGACCCGCATGTACGGATTGAGAGACGTCATCGGGTCCTGGAAAATCATCGAGATTTGCTCGGCGCGCAGTTTATTCAGTTCACGTTCCGGTAAATTCAGAATTTCACGCCCGTTGAACGTTGCGGAGCCCCCGATACGACCATTCGCCGCCAGCAGCCCCATCAGGGCAAAGGCCGTCTGCGATTTACCCGAACCGGATTCCCCGACAATACCCAGCGTTTCTCCGGCTTGCAGAGAAAAGTTTAAATCGTTGACCGCAGTTACATCGCCGTCGGGGGTAGCAAACGTCACGCGCAGATCTTTTACGTTCAGCAGTGCGTTAGCCTGTTGTTGCGCGAGCGGCGCGGTTGAGGTTTCAATTACGCTCATGGCTGCACTCCTTAACGGTCTTTCGGGTCGAGGGCATCACGCAGGCCATCGCCAATAAAGTTAAAACAGAACAAAGTGACCACCAGGAAACCTGCCGGGAACAGCAGCAGCCATGGTGAGACTTCCATAGAGTTGGCACCATCACTGAGCAGCGCGCCCCAGCTACTTAACGGTTCCTGCGTACCTAGTCCCAAAAAGCTCAGGAAGGATTCAAACAGGATCATGCTAGGCACCAGCAATGAAGCGTAAACCACCACCACACCCAACACGTTCGGCACAATATGGCGGATAACGATACGCACGGTAGACACCCCGCCGACTTGCGCCGCTTCAATAAACTCTTTGCGCTTCAGGCTCAGCGTTTGTCCACGCACGATACGCGCCATATCCAGCCAGGAGACCATTCCGATAGCGACAAAAATCAGCAGGATATTTTGTCCAAAGAAGGTCACTAGCAGAATCACGAAGAACATGAACGGGAAGGAGTTGAGGATTTCCAGCAGACGCATCATCACCGAGTCGATTTTACCGCCGAGATAGCCCGACAGAGAGCCGTACAGCGTACCGACTACTACCGCGACCAGCGCCGCGGCAATGCCGACCATCAGCGAGATACGCCCGCCAATCGCCACGCGAACCAACAGGTCGCGTCCCGACGAGTCAGTACCGAAATAGTGGCCTGATTCTGTATCCGGCGCGCTGGACATCATGCCCCAGTCGGTATCAAAGTAGGTAAACTGCGACAGCATCGGTGCCAGCGTTACGAACAGCGCAATAATTACCAGCACCACCAGGCTTGCTACCGCCGCGCGGTTATGCATAAAGCGTCGACGCGCGTCCTGCCACAGGCTGCGGCCTTCGACCTCCAGCTTTTCACTGAAATTCTCCAGCGCCTCGCTGTTTTTCTTACTTAACATCATAGCGAGCTCCAGTATCAGTAACGAATTTTCGGGTCGATAACGGCATACAGCACATCGACAATCGCGTTAAACACGATGGTCAGCGTACCCACCAGTATGGTCAGACTAAGAACCAGCGAATAGTCGCGGTTTAACGCCCCATTGACGAACAACTGGCCAATACCCGGCAAACCATAAATGGTTTCAATAACCATCGAACCGGTGATAATGCCGACAAATGCCGGTCCCATATAGGACAACACTGGCAACAGCGCAGGTTTCAACGCATGGCGGAAAATAATCCGCCGCATCGGCAGCCCTTTAGCGCGTGCGGTACGAATAAAGTTAGAGTGCAGTACTTCAATCATCGAACCGCGAGTAATACGGGCGATACTGGCGATGTAGGCCAGTGACAAGGCTACCATCGGCAGGATCATAAATTTCAGCGCCCCGCCGTTCCAGCCCCCGCCGGGTAGCCATTTCAAGGTTATGGCAAATATCATGACCAATAAGGGAGCGACCACGAAACTGGGGATAACCACCCCGGTCATTGCCACCCCCATCACCGTATAGTCCCAACGTGTATTTTGCTTCAGCGCGGCTATCACTCCGGCGCTAACACCGACGAGCACCGCCAGAATAAAGGCTGCCGCACCCAGCTTCGCAGAAACCGGGAAGCTCGAGGCAACGAGGTCGTTAACCGTGTAGTCTTTATATTTAAAGGATGGTCCAAAATCGCCGTGCGCCAGCTGTTTCAGATAGCTGAAGTACTGC
This sequence comes from Citrobacter freundii complex sp. 2024EL-00216, assembly GCF_043945515.1. Taxonomy (NCBI): domain Bacteria; kingdom Pseudomonadati; phylum Pseudomonadota; class Gammaproteobacteria; order Enterobacterales; family Enterobacteriaceae; genus Citrobacter; species Citrobacter freundii complex sp. 2024EL-00216. The sequence goes on from NZ_JBIMRA010000007.1 coordinate 67,326, forward strand.
GTCGAGATGGGATCGTTGAGATGATATTTCGCTTCAATATTCGCCAGCACTTCTGGCGGCAATGCGCGTTCCCCGGTGAATGGGCTACCCGGCGCAAGGCGCATCATAAAGAATGAAATCGTAATAAGAATAAACAGCGTCGGAATCGCTTCCAGACAGCGACGTAATATAAATTTTAACATTGCCCGTACCTTCTGGCGTGTGCCTTTATACCCGTCATACTTCAAGCTGCAAGTGCGTTGGCTTTGCTCGCTCACGCCAGGAGCTTACTTAAGTAAGCTCCTGGCGATTCGCTGCGTTGCCGCCTTCCTGCAACGTGAATTATTTAGGGTATACCTCTCTTTGTCTAAAGAGGTATATATAGTTCGAAGAAAAAGACACTGTGGGGCAATATGATTGCCCCACGTCTTGCCATTAATGCTTGATAATATACAAGTCTTTAACGTGGATATTATCCATCGGGTCTTTACCGGAGTATCCGCCAACCCATGGTTTCACCAGGCGGGCGTTAACATAGTAATAAACCGGTACAATCGCAGAATCTTTATCCAGCTGCTGTTCCGCTTTCGAATACAGTTCGCTGCGCTGCGCTTCATCCGTCACTTTCAGCGTATCCGCAATCAGCTTATCAAATGCCGGGCTCTTATAGTGGACGGTATTATTGGAGCTGTCGGACAGCACCATATTCAGGAAGGACGTCGGTTCGTTATAGTCCGCACACCAGCCCGCACGTGAAACATCATAGTTGCCCTGATGGCGCGTATCGAGGAACGTTTTCCATTCCTGGTTTTCCAGCTTCACATTAGCACCCAGATTTTTCTTCCAGATAGATGCCGCGGCAATAGCCAGCTTCTTATGCAGGTCTGAGGTGTTATACAGCAGATCAAAGGTCAGCGGTTTCTCAGCGGTATATCCGGCTTCAGCCAGCAGTTTCTTCGCTTCTTCATTACGTTTTTCCTGAGACCACTTGAACCACTCTGGCTCAACCAGTTTCGCGCCATCGGTGTATGGAGGAGTAAAGCTATATGCTGGCAGGTCACCCTGGTTTTTCACTTTATTGACGATAATGTCACGATCCAACGCCAGCTTCAGGGCGGTACGAACACGAACATCGTTGAACGGTGCTTTCTGGTTGTTGATTTCGTAATAATAGGTGCACAGATACGGGTCAACGTGGACTTCGTTCGGGATCTCTTTTTTCAGTTTCTGGAATAACTCAATCGGCATGTTGTTATAGGTCATGTCGATTTCACCGCTGCGATAGCGGTTTACGTCAGTCACTTCAGAAGAAATAGGCAGGTAGGTTACCTGGTTAATAACCGTTTTGGCGTTGTCCCAATAGTTGGTATTACGCTCAAGCACAATGCGCTCGTTCACAACCCAGTCTTTCAGTTTATACGCACCGTTAGTAACGATGTTAGCGGGCTGGGTCCACTTCTCGCCAAATTTTTCAACAGCCGCTCTGGGAACCGGTGAAACGGAAGAGTGCACAAGCAGTTTGTAGAAATAAGGAACGGGTTCGCTGAGGGTAACTTCAAAAGTATGATCGTCGAGAGCTTTTACGCCCAGATCGGTGACCGGTTTTTTACCGGCGATAATATCATCAATGTTGACAATATGACCGTACTGCAAATAACTGGCATACGGTGATGCAGTATTTGGATTAGCCAAACGTTGCCAGCTATACACGAAATCTTGCGCAGTAACAGGCGTGCCGTCAGACCATTTAGCATCTTTACGCAGATGGAATGTCCAGACTTTAAAATCTTTATTTTCCCATTTTTCAGCCACGCCAGGCGATGGTTTGCCATCGACATCACTGATTAATAAACCTTCAAACAGGTCACGGTTAATGTTGGATTCAGGTACACCTTCGATTTTATGGGGATCGAGTGATTGCACTTCCGAACCGTTATTACGCACCAGAGTCTGCTTTTCAGCAAGCTGCACACCCGCTGGCACTACTGCCGCCGTGGCAACATTTCCTGCGACTAGCGCAGTTAAGATCCCCGCAGCTACTAAACTTTTTTTAGTGATGTTAGTCATTGTGTTGTACTCCCTCATTATTATGGCTGGTTTTTTAACCAGACTGTTAATCCTGTCAGGATCCCTGTACGGCACCGGAGATTTTCTGCCGTCAGGTGGTTTATTGTTTTACTGCTTGCTATCACCGACTTTATTTATTCTGGCGATTCGTATGACCGCCTTGCGTCGATTCTCTACGTGCCTCCCCTGCCGGAAACACGCTATTACCCTGTTGAGAGAAACTAACTGCAAATGATTCTCATCAACGTGAATTCTTCTGCATAATACTTGGCCGGAAAGTATCAAATGCGTTTCTTAACCGCCAATACATTTTACAATTTTGTTAACCAATTCTCTTTTATTGGAAATAAATCTCACTTAAAAAGTCTTACGAATGAAGATTTATTATGGGAAGTTCACAAAAATCAATGCATTATGTCGACCATGGTGTTAACCATCCTTTCCTAAGTCAACGCCATGTCAAAATGCACATAAATTTAACAATTGGTTATTAATTAGCACATTCATCTGAAATAAAGGCTGAAATAACTAATAACATTTCGATAATCCTTCAGCAAGCCCCAGAGTATGATGTTAATAAAATAACAGCAGTATCGGTCTTCGCCGGGCGTACTGGGACGTGTTATATCTTTAGAATCAATGGCTAACAGGAGAGTTAATCATCAGCATTTTTTATTATTGCTCTGCTGATTTTCAACTTTAGTGAGAAGTTTTACTGATAATGAAATGAAACGGAGCCGGACACGACTCCGTTTGCACAGAAGAGAGGTTTCAGGCCAGCAAACCAGGGAAAATGGATTTGATGCCTGTAACGATAAATTCGATACCCAAAGCCATTAACAGCAGCCCCATAATACGCGTAATGACGTTGATACCGGTTTGGCCCAACAGGCGCACTAACCATGGTGCCATGCGGAACAGCCCCCAGCAGCACAGGGCAAACAACGCAATCGCTACAAAAAAGCCAAACAGGTTAATCGCACTATGATATCGCGTACCCCAGACAATAGTTGAGCTTATCGCACCCGGTCCCGCCATCAACGGCAATGCCAACGGTACAACGCCGATACTTTCACGGATTGCGGTTTCTGATTTTTCCTGTTTGTTTTGTTTATCTTCCCCTAGTTTTCCGCTAATCATTGACATCGCGATAGTCACAACCAGAATACCGCCAGCGATCCTGAACGAGTCAATTGAGATGCCGAAAAGTTGCAGAATACCATCACCAAGAAACAGCGAAGTCCACAGGATGATTGCGACCGAAAGGTTTGCCGTGAGGTTGGTTTTGTTTCGTGCTGCGGCAGTTTGATAGCTGGTCATACTGATAAAGACGGGGATGATCCCTACCGGGTTGACCAACGCAAATAACCCAATGAAAAATTTAAAATAGACAGGAAAATCAAATAGCGTTTGGATCACGGTTAGCTCCGAAGCGTTAGCCGGATAAAATGAGTCATAAAATTGATAAAATCCGCGCTGAAGATACGCCTTTTGTCAGCATACTTCACCTTCTATCTTCGTATATCAATGTAAATACGCTACCAATACTCAGTGTTATTAATATGTATTAAATATGCTAATGTTATTAGCATTCATTACGTCAATTTATTAACACTTAACGAGAAACGCTAAAAGGGCCTGCTGAAAGGTGTCAGCTTTGCGAATTTTTGATCCAGATCACGCAATTACTACTCAGAAGTGAGTAATCTTGCTTACGCCACCTGGAGGTAACGCGTTAGAGTTAACAGGCGCTAGCGTATAAGCTCTTTTAGTAAATCAAAGTAAAGTGGACGTTAATTAACCGTTTGATTTTCAAACCATTACACAAATTTTCGTCGGTCTGTCTATACTCTCGTATCGAGCAGATGATTTACTAAAAAAGTTTAACATTATCAGGAGAGCATCATGGCTGTTACTAATGTCGCTGAACTTAACGCACTTGTAGAGCGCGTAAAAAAAGCCCAGCGTGAATATGCCAGTTTCACTCAAGAACAGGTTGACAAAATCTTCCGTGCCGCCGCTCTGGCTGCCGCAGACGCTCGAATTCCTCTCGCGAAAATGGCCGTTGCCGAATCCGGCATGGGTATTGTCGAAGATAAAGTGATTAAAAACCACTTCGCTTCTGAATACATTTACAACGCTTACAAAGATGAAAAAACCTGTGGTGTGCTGTCTGAAGACGACACTTTTGGTACCATTACCATTGCTGAACCGATTGGTATCATCTGCGGTATCGTTCCAACCACTAACCCGACTTCTACTGCAATCTTCAAATCACTGATCAGCCTGAAGACCCGTAACGCCATCATCTTCTCTCCGCATCCGCGCGCAAAAGATGCAACTAACAAAGCAGCTGACATCGTTCTGCAAGCAGCAATCGCTGCTGGCGCACCGAAAGATCTGATCGGCTGGATCGATCAACCTTCCGTTGAACTGTCTAACGCGCTGATGCACCACCCGGACATCAACCTGATCCTTGCGACCGGTGGTCCAGGCATGGTTAAAGCGGCATACAGCTCCGGTAAACCGGCTATCGGCGTAGGCGCAGGTAACACCCCTGTGGTTATCGACGAAACCGCTGATATCAAACGTGCTGTTGCATCTGTTCTGATGTCTAAAACCTTCGATAACGGCGTAATCTGTGCTTCTGAGCAGTCTGTCGTCGTGGTTGACTCCGTATATGATGCAGTACGTGAGCGTTTTGCGACTCACGGCGGCTACATGCTGCAGGGCAAAGAGCTGAAAGCAGTCCAGGACGTTATCCTGAAAAATGGCGCGCTGAACGCAGCTATCGTTGGTCAGCCGGCATACAAGATTGCTGAACTGGCAGGCTTCTCCGTACCAGAAACCACCAAGATTCTGATCGGTGAAGTGAAGGTTGTTGACGAAAGCGAACCGTTTGCTCACGAGAAACTGTCTCCGACGCTGGCAATGTACCGTGCGAAGGACTTCGAAGACGCAGTTATCAAAGCTGAAAAACTGGTTGCGATGGGCGGTATCGGTCATACCTCTTGCCTGTACACTGACCAGGACAACCAGCCAGAGCGTGTTGCTTACTTCGGTCAGATGATGAAAACCGCACGAATCCTGATCAACACCCCTGCTTCTCAGGGTGGTATCGGTGACCTGTACAACTTCAAACTCGCACCTTCCCTGACTCTGGGTTGTGGTTCCTGGGGTGGTAACTCCATCTCTGAAAACGTTGGTCCTAAGCACCTGATCAACAAGAAAACCGTTGCTAAGCGAGCTGAAAACATGTTGTGGCACAAACTTCCGAAATCTATCTACTTCCGTCGTGGCTCTCTGCCAATCGCACTGGATGAAGTGATTACCGATGGTCACAAACGTGCGCTGATCGTGACCGACCGCTTCCTGTTCAACAACGGTTATGCAGACCAGATCACCTCCGTTCTGAAAGCTGCTGGCGTTGAAACCGAAGTGTTCTTTGAAGTTGAAGCTGACCCGACTCTGACCGTTGTTCGCAAAGGTGCTGAGCTGGCTAACTCCTTCAAACCAGACGTAATCATCGCACTGGGTGGTGGTTCCCCGATGGACGCCGCGAAAATCATGTGGGTTATGTACGAGCATCCGGAAACTCACTTCGAAGAACTGGCACTGCGCTTTATGGACATCCGTAAACGTATCTACAAGTTCCCGAAAATGGGCGTAAAAGCGAAGATGGTTGCAGTTACCACCACTTCCGGTACCGGTTCTGAAGTGACTCCGTTTGCGGTCGTTACCGACGATGCAACTGGGCAGAAATACCCGCTGGCAGACTACGCGCTGACTCCGGATATGGCGATTGTTGACGCCAACCTGGTTATGGATATGCCGAAGTCACTGTGTGCGTTCGGTGGTCTGGATGCCGTCACTCACGCTCTGGAAGCTTACGTTTCAGTACTGGCTTCTGAGTTCTCTGACGGTCAGGCTCTGCAAGCGCTGAAATTGCTGAAAGAAAACCTGCCAGCGTCTTACCATGAAGGTTCTAAGAACCCGGTAGCGCGTGAGCGTGTACACAGTGCAGCAACTATCGCTGGTATCGCGTTTGCTAACGCCTTCCTGGGTGTATGTCACTCAATGGCGCACAAACTGGGTTCTCAGTTCCACATTCCTCACGGTCTGGCGAACGCCCTGCTGATCAGCAACGTTATTCGTTATAACGCGAACGACAACCCGACTAAACAGACTGCATTCAGCCAGTACGACCGTCCGCAGGCACGCCGTCGCTACGCTGAAATCGCAGACCATCTGGGTCTGAGCGCACCGGGTGACCGTACTGCCGCGAAAATCCAGAAACTGCTGGGCTGGTTGGAAGAAATCAAAGCTGAACTGGGTATTCCTAAGTCTATCCGTGAAGCTGGCGTTCAGGAAGCTGACTTCCTGGCACACGTGGACAAACTGTCTGAAGATGCGTTTGACGATCAGTGTACTGGTGCTAACCCACGTTACCCGCTGATTTCTGAACTGAAACAGATCCTGCTGGATACCTACTACGGTCGTGAGTATAGCGAAGGTCAGACCGCCGCTAAGACTGAAGCAGTAGCTGCACCGAAAGCAGAAAAGAAAGCGAAGAAATCCGCTTAATTTGCTCAGATAAGTTTTAGCTTCATCATAAACGGTCCCAATTGGGGCCGTTTTTTTCGTCTTGTGTTATGAAAATCGGGGAATACACAATTTAACCATGTGAATAGAATGGCAGTGTAAGAGATGTATTCAGGAAGATGTGAGACCAGCCGTCAGAAAAGAGTCTGACAGGGTAGAGAACATTGACGAAGGTTCCGGCCTACCCTGTGTTTATAAGCGCTCAGAAGAGTACAGGGTTAATCGTGGCTGTGTCGTTCTTGTATCGCTGTCAGAGAGCCCTCAGACTGCGCTTGTTTGTAGTGTTTACGACATACCGACACATAGCGTTCATTCCCGCCGATAACCACCTGCTCGCCCTCGTTATAAGGTCTTCCAGCCTGATCAAGGCGTAATACCATGCTGGCCTTACGGCCACAGAAACAAATGGTCTTTAATTCAACCAGTTTATCTGACCAGGCAAGCAGGTATTCGCTGCCACCAAATAACTCACCACGAAAATCAGTGCGTAAGCCGTAACACAAAACAGGAATATCCAGTTGATCGACAACTTCAGATAATTCATAAACCTGTTGTCGGGTCAGAAACTGAGACTCATCGACCAGTACACAGTGAATTCTTTGCTGCGCATTCTCGGCGCGAATCTCTTCGAACAATGATGAATTTTGGTTAAACAATTTTGCAGGTGACGACAGACCTATACGTGAACTTACTTTTCCAGCACCAAAACGGTCATCAATTTCCGCTGTATATACAACGGCACGCATCCCACGTTCCTGATAATTGTACGAAGATTGCAACAATGCAGTCGACTTACCTGCGTTCATTGCAGAATAGTAAAAATATAGTTGTGCCATTGACCGAAGGCCCTCACCAGGGGAAATAAATATGGGCTGGATTGTATCATATTTCACGAACATGTCGGTGTAGCGTTGGCCACAAAGGCGTATAAATGAGCGGGCAAGCTGGCACAGTGCCGCCTGAATTTAAGTAACGGATAGTGAGAGAGCATACAACCATCGACCAAACAGCCTGAACTCGGACGCGTATATACACACTCTTTCACAAATAGTGCTCATGAAATTTATCAATGTCACTTATCATCATACGGCAATAAAGAAACCCTTCCCATATTGTTATTGAATCTACCCACTGTCGCCGTGTATTAGCGAATTCACGTAAGCAAAACTAATACAAAAGGTTGAAATCACTGCAAAGAGATACTATTTGTACACCATAAAATGTGACCTGAATCTTGAATTTTTACTCTCAGCCGCTGAGAAGCCCCCTCGTCAATAAGCCTTTTTTATGCCCAACATCATGGGGAATTTAAGACAGGAGAATTAATTCTGATACTAAATAAAGCGCAATTTTGAATTCCTTACATTCCTGGCTATTGCACAACTGAATTTATCGCTCTATTATTAGCTCAACAAACCACCCCAATATAAGTTTGAGATTACTACAATGAGCGAAGCACTTAAAATTCTGAACAACATCCGTACTCTTCGTGCGCAGGCAAGAGAATGCACTCTGGAAACGCTTGAAGAAATGCTGGAAAAATTAGAAGTTGTAGTTAGCGAGCGTCGCGAAGAAGAAAGCGCTGCTGCTGCTGAAGTTGAAGAACGTACTCGTAAACTGCAACAATATCGTGAAATGCTGATCGCTGACGGCATTGATCCGAACGAATTGCTGAATAGCATGGCTGCTGTTAAATCTGGCACCAAAGCTAAACGCGCTGCACGTCCGGCTAAATATAGCTATGTTGACGAAAACGGTGAAACTAAAACCTGGACTGGCCAGGGCCGTACACCGGCAGTGATCAAAAAAGCGATGGAAGAACAAGGTAAACAACTGGACGATTTCCTGATCAAGGAATAATTCAGAAATAGTTTGCTTAAAATCCCGCCACTGGCGGGATTTTTTTTACCGGTACTTCGCTCAACCCTACCCGGATTAGGTATAAAAAAACGGCGCTGTTAATACAGCGCCGTTCTGACCAGATAATACCAGAAGGTTACTTCTTAATACCCATCTCGTCTTCCAGCCAGGCTTTAAATTCGGCGCCGAGAGTATTATGGCGAATACCATATTCAACGAACGCCTGCATATAGCCCAGTTTATTACCACAGTCATGGCTTTTGCCCTTCATGTGATAAGCTTCAACCGTCTCTTTTTCAATCAGCATATCGATAGCATCTGTCAGCTGAATTTCATCACCCGCTCCCGGAGGGGTTTTAGCCAGCAGAGGCCAGATATCGGCACTAAGAACGTAACGACCCACAACGGCCAGATTAGAAGGCGCAACATCAGCTTTTGGTTTTTCAACCACGCCAACCATCGGGACGCTTTCGCCCGGGGATAATTCAACGCCTTTACAATCCACAACACCATAAGCCGTAACATCTTCTACCGGTTCAACCATAATCTGGCTGCTACCTGTTTCATCAAAACGATGAATCATTTCGGCAAGGTTGTCGCGGGATAAATCAGATTCGTATTCGTCAAGAATTACGTCCGGCAGGATTACAGCTACCGGTTCATCGCCAACCACAGGGTGCGCGCACAATACCGCGTGGCCCAGACCTTTAGCCAGCCCCTGACGCACCTGCATAATAGTCACATGTGGCGGGCAAATAGATTGCACTTCTTCCAGCAGCTGGCGTTTTACACGTTTTTCCAGCATCGCTTCAAGTTCAAAGCTGGTATCAAAGTGGTTTTCAATGGAATTTTTAGACGAGTGAGTTACAAGTACAATTTCAGTGATGCCCGCAGCAATACATTCGTTTACGACGTACTGAATTAATGGCTTATCAACCAACGGTAGCATCTCTTTCGGGATTGCTTTCGTAGCCGGTAACATCCTGGTTCCTAATCCCGCAACCGGGATAACGGCTTTTTTGACTTTTGAATTAAGGGCAGCCATTTAAAACTCTCCTGGACTGTTCATGTATTGAACGTGTTCATCATTCTGTATCGCATCCGAGTATATCAGTACAGCGACAAGCTTCTGGTCTGAAAAGGACGCGCGTCGGTATAATTAAGATAAATACGAATAAATCTGGCGTTGATAGTAGCACTCGCAACATGGGGAGGGTGAACCAATTTCATTTGCACGCCTCTCAATTGTTCATTCCGCAGACAACATCAAGCGCAGGCGACCTCCCGCCCCCCAAATTTGGCATTGCCATGACTCACAATGTTGGCTCAGCTGATTAAGATACGTATTACCTAAGGTACCCAGCGGAACGCCATTGCTGATTTGCACTTGGTGGGAACCTGTATTTAATGTCGCATTCAGCCCTGCCGATACCAGAATCAGATTTTTTAATCCGCTGTGGTAATACCCCACCAGCAAGGGAAACTGCCCTGGTAAATTGGCTTGCCGCAACAAATGATTTACCTGTTTCAATAACGTACCCAACTCCGGCAACCGTTGATTTTGTTGTGTCAGTTGCTCCTGCAGTAAACCATTAAATAGCGCCCGCAGTAATAATGCAGCCAGCACGCCATTATCCCCTGCACGCGTCACATCAAGGCAATAGAATGCAAGGTCATGATCCGACAGCGGCGCAATATCCAGCACTAGCCCCGGTTGGTCGGCTGCCACCAATTGTCGATAGTTAATGCGACAGTGCGAAATCACTTGCGACACTGGAGGCTGTAATTCTTTTAGCAGCTTCGCGGCGGCGGCAGGATCGTCCACCATCGCATCCCAGTCGCGAAATAGCCGCTCTTCTTCTTCCACGCGTGAATTAAACATGTTGGGATAAAGACATGCAAAGACGGTTTCTCGCAAGCGATTAAGGTCTTTCACCGGCTTCAACAGGACGTCATCCACACCGAGTCGTAGCGCTTTGGCTATGTCGGACATGTTTTCCGTCGCAGAAATCACCAGTATCGGGGTCTGATCGCCACGATTACGTAAATACTCAACCAGTTTGAGACCGTTCATTCTTGGCATAGCCAGGTCGCAGATCATCAGGTCGGGTTTAAAATGCCCAAGCAAGTCCAGTGCTTCAAGTCCGTCACCAGCTACCGCCGTTGTCGCTCCCAAAGAGGAAAACCATGAGTCCATGAGTGAGCGAAATACCGGCTCATCCTCAACGATAAGAATCTGTTTTCCGACCAATGGCTGCGTCATATTCTCCCCCCTGACTGGCTTTAATAAATAGTGGCATGCTATTGCCACTCACGCCTGTCAGAATTAGCTTAAGTGTTGATAAAAAATGCGTTAGACGTTGGTTTTCACCAGGGGTAGAAGCTCATCCATTTTCTTCTCGACCGCTAACTGCCCGGCAGCAATTGCCGCACTGGCGCGGTGAAAATCCAGCGTGGATATTTGTGGACAAAACGGCTGAATCAGAATGTCTGGAGGGTCACCGGCCATGCGGTTACGTTTCAGTCGGTTTTCCAGAACCTGAATAGACGTCGTCATAATCTCCATCGCCGTGGGTGCAGTTACTGCACGCCTGGCCGTAATGTTGCTCAAGCGTTCTTTCAGACGGGCATGCCATGAGAGTTCGTCAGCATCATCACCCGATTCGGCATCGCTATTGACGTTGAAGGAGAGTAAATCTTGTTGCATGAGATGCGCATCGTGTTGCAGGTCGACCGCTATAACAATATCGGCCCCCAACGCGCGAGTCAGGGAGACAGGGACAGGATTCACCACCGCACCATCGACCAGCCAGTAACCATTGTGCGCCACAGGTGACATCAGGCCAGGAATACTGCAGGAGGCCCGAACAGCCAGATGTAAATCACCTTCGGTGAACCAAAGTTCCCGACCCGTACTCAGATTGGTGGCCACTGTTGCGAAACGGCGAGTACATTGCTCAATTGCTTCTACCGGCATCACATTACGGTACTGATTGAATACCCGTTCACCGCGCAGTAAACCTCCCCTGCGCCACGAGAGATCCATCAACCGTAAAACATCCCAATAGCTGAAAGAACAGACCCACTTTTCGAGAGCAGGCAGCTTATTGCAGGCGTAGGCAGCGCCAACCAACGAACCGATGGAGCACCCTGCCACGATATCAACATCAATGCCCATATGCTTAAGGGCTTTAATAACGCCAATATGCGACCAACCTCGCGCCGCGCCGGAACCTAGCGCCAGCCCAATTTTTATTTTTCTCATTATACGTACAAACTTCCCCTGGCTTGCAGACGTAGCAACATCGCTACCGCTCAGTTAACATAGTGCCACTCTGGCGTTTTTACGCCGTTTTTATATTCCAGGGAGTACTTTGTGTCTCAGCTTTGTCCCTGTGGTAGCGCTGTCGAGTATAGCCTATGTTGCTACCGTTATGTGTCCGGCGCGCAAGTAGCACCTACGCCGTCACACCTCATGCGTTCTCGTTACTGTGCTTTTGTGATGAAAGACGCAGATTACCTTATCAGAACCTGGCATCCGGATTGCCATGCGGCCGAGTTTCGCGACGACATTATCGCAGGATTTACTCATACCGAATGGCTTGGACTGACCGTTTTTGAACAAGAGACGGCAGACACAGAAAATATCGGCTACGTCAGTTTTGTCGCACGGTTTTCTGAACAAGGTAAAACAGGTGCAATTATCGAGCGCTCTCGTTTTTTAAAAGAAAACGGTCAGTGGTACTATATAGACGGTACACGCCCTCAAATTGGACGAAACGATACCTGCCCTTGTGGCTCAGGTAAAAAATTTAAAAAGTGCTGCGGCTAATCAACGCCCGACAGTATCAATTTTGCAAACATTCTCAACAGGATCACCGCTGCAAATGCATTCATTACAACGAAAAGTGCTGCGTACTATTTGCCCGGACCAAAAAGGTCTGATCGCGCGCATTACGAATATCTGTTACAAGCATGAACTGAACATCGTGCAGAACAATGAGTTTGTGGACCACCGTACCGGACGCTTTTTTATGCGCACCGAACTGGAGGGCATTTTTAACGACGTCACGCTTCTTGCCGATCTGGACAGCGCCTTACCTGAAGGCTCGATTCGTGAATTAACCCCAGCAGGCCGCCGCCGCATCGTCATTTTGGTCACCAAGGAAGCGCATTGCCTGGGCGATTTATTAATGAAGGCCAATTATGGCGGGCTGGATGTTGAAATCGCCGCGGTGATCGGCAATCACGAGACCTTGCGTCCTCTGGTTGAACGGTTTGATATTCCGTTTGAGCTGATGAGCCATGAAGGTTTAACACGTGACGAACATGATGAGAAAATGGCTGATGCTATCGACGCCCACCAGCCGGACTATGTCGTGCTGGCTAAATACATGCGCGTTCTGACCCCGACATTTGTTTCACGCTTCCCGAATAAGATTATCAATATTCACCATTCATTCCTGCCAGCATTCATTGGTGCTCGTCCGTACCATCAAGCTTATGAACGCGGCGTGAAGATCATCGGTGCGACGGCCCACTACGTGAATGATAACCTCGATGAAGGCCCAATCATTATGCAGGACGTGATCCATGTTGATCACACCTACACCGCCGAAGATATGATGCGCGCGGGTCGCGACGTTGAAAAAAATGTATTAAGCCGTGCGCTGTATCAGGTTCTGGCTCAACGCGTCTTTGTTTACGGTAACCGAACGATTATTCTGTAATCGATTGATAAGTTAATTGGTTACCTTTACATCTTTACGTGTAAAAATCAGGCAACCAGTTCTTTTTTATCAACGGAATGCTTTACAGGGGCGCATCATTTGATATGATGCGCCCCGCTTCCAACGGAAGCAGGCCAGTAATTAGCATTACCCCGTGGTGGGGTTCCCGAGCGGCCAAAGGGAGCAGACTGTAAATCTGCCGTCATCGACTTCGAAGGTTCGAATCCTTCCCCCACCACCATTATTTACTACAGCGATGTAGTTATCCCGGTGAGTAATGCAGAAGTTTGCACTTGTCGGGGAAGAGTGAGAGCCTTCGATTAAGGTTCGACTCGAGCGAAAGCGAGAGAACGTTGCCAACGGCAACGACCCGAAGGGTGAGGAGCGAAGCGACGAATAATCCTTCCCCCACCACTATCTTATAGCACTGCCTACAATTTGAATTACCCCTGGTGGGGTTCCCGAGCGGCCAAAGGGAGCAGACTGTAAATCTGCCGTCATCGACTTCGAAGGTTCGAATCCTTCCCCCACCACCATCACTTCATGAAGCACCAACAGCAAATCAATCTCTAATGCCCCATATTCTGCCCATGCGGGAAGGATGAGAAGCTTCGACTAAGGTTCGATTCGAGCGTAGCGAGAAAGCGTTGCCACAGGCAACGACCCGAAGGGCGAAGCGCGTAGCGCTGAGTAATCCTTCCCCCACCACCATCACTTCATAAAGCAACACACTCAATTCCTCAGCAATGCCTTTTATTTGCCTGATGCGCTATGCTTATCAGGCCTACTAACTCGACATGTGCCCGTAATTTGTCTGATGTGCTACGCTTATCAGGCCTACGAACTCGACACGTGCCCGCAATTTGTCTGCTGCGCTGCGCTTATCAGGCCTACGAACTCGTCACGTGCCCGCAATTTGCCTGATGCGCTGCGCTTATCAGGCCTACGAACTCGTCACGTGCCCGCAATTTGCCTGATGCGCTGCGCTTATCAGGCCTACGAACTCGATACGTGCCCGCTATTCGTCTGATGCGCTGCACTTATCAGGCCTACGAACTCGATACGTGCCCGCTATTTGTCTGATGCGCTGCGCTTATCAGGCCTACAGCGCTCGCTGATACCTTCGTAGGCCGGATAAGGCGCTTGCGCCGCCATCCGGCAAACAGGCATAAAAAAACCCCGCCGAAGCAGGGTTTTGTCATTCTCAAATATACGATTAGTGACGCGCGCGAACAATCTGGTATTTGCGTGTCAGATATTCGACCGGGACGCTCCAGATGTGTACCAGACGAGAGAATGGGAACAACAGGAACAGCGTCATACCCAGCACCAGGTGCATACGGAAAATGAACGCAACACCATCGAGATACTGAGACGCTCCGCCCTGGAAGGTCACCACTGTCTGCGCCCAGTTCACCAGCTTCATCATCTCGCTACCGTCCATATGCTGGGCGGAAAACGGAATGGTCAGCAGGCCCAGCGCACACTGGATCACCAGCAGTGAGAGGATCAGAATATCCGCTCCAGTGGTGGTGGCCCGCACGCGTGGGCTGAACAGACGACGTTTCAGCAGCAGTACGCCACCAATCAGACACATCAGGCCACTGGCACCGCCCGCAAACATTGCCATCTTTTGTTTCACTTCAAGCGGTAGCCAGGCTTCATACATCCAGTGCGGCGTCAACATGCCAAGGAAGTGCCCAGCAAAGATTCCCAGGATCCCGATGTGAAACAGGTTTGACGCCAGGTTCATCCCTTTGCGATCCAGCATCTGACTGGAAGCCGCACGCCATGTATATTGCCCATAGTCATAACGCAGCCAGCTGCCGATCAGAAAGACAGAACCCGCGATGTACGGATAGATGTCAAAGAAGAACGTATTCAGGAAGTGCATTATTGCTGTCCTCCGGTGGTGATATTCAGATACTGCGGCGCAACGGCCCCGGCAAAACGACGCTGGTGAGCGGAGATTTCCGACTCGCCACACCCCTGATCGGCGAAGAATTTCACCTGCTCTTCTTCCCAGACCGCATCCAGCGCTTGTGGAGTATCGTCACGGGCTTCATCCGCAATTTTTTCAGCCACTTTATCGCTGTCGATAACGGTATTCGCCAGTTTTAACAGCAAATCGAACAGCACCGCATAACGGCTTTCACGCTGTTGCAAACGAGCGCTAAGCAGCGCCAGAATCGGCGCAATATCCTGTAAGCCACCTAGCGCTTCGCTTTTCGGCAGTTGCGCAAGGTATTCCAGATACAGCGGCAGATGATCGGGAAGTTCGCGGCTGTCGAGCTGTAAACCGTGCTGCTCATACTGTGCCATCAGGTCAACCATAGCCTGACCGCGATCGCGGGATTCACCGTGAACATGTTCAAACAGCAGCAGCGATGTCGCGCGGCCACGGTCAAACAGTTCGCTGTAGGCGGCCTGCACATCCAGCATGTCCTGCGCGGTTAGATCGCGCAGGAAAACGCCCAGAGTCTGGGCATCCTCTTTATCCAGGTTCTCAGATGACGCGAGTGCATCGAAAAGTTCCTGCTGATGCTGCCACAAGGCAGCATCCGGGTACTCGAGCAGACGCGAAACAATGACGAGTTCAATCATTGGTGCGGCTCCGTTTTGCTGGTCACATCGACAGCGTCGATGCGGCGGCTGTTGAACAGATTGAATTTAGTATCAGAACCGTGGCAACCGTCGCCGAAGGTAAAGCCACAACCGCTTTTCTCCGGGAACGCGTCACGTGCCAGTTCACGATGGCTGCTCGGTACCACGAAACGATCTTCGTAGTTCGCGATTGCCAGGTAACGATACATTTCCTGAGCCTGTGCTTCGCTTAAGCCCACCTCTTCCAGCGCACGGGTATCAACTTTGCCGTCAACAGTTTCCGCACGTTTGTAGTGACGCATCGCCAGCATACGTTTCAGCGCCAACAGTACCGGCTGGGTGTCACCTGCAGTCAGCAGGTTCGCCAGGTACTGAACCGGAATACGCAGGCTGTCAACATCCGGCAGAATACCGTTGCTGCCCAGCTCGCCCGCATCAGCAGCTGACTGAATCGGTGACAATGGCGGCACATACCAGACCATCGGCAGTGTGCGGTATTCCGGATGCAGCGGCAGCGCCAGCTTCCAGTCCATCGCCATTTTGTAAACCGGAGACTGCTGTGCGGCATCAATGACGCTCAGCGGAATACCATCTTTCAGCGCCTGTTCAATAACAGCCGGATCGTTCGGATCGAGGAACACGTCCAGCTGACGCTGGTACAGATCTTTCTCGTGCTCGGTGCTTGCTGCACTTTCGATCGCATCTGCGTCATACAGCAGTACGCCGAGGTAACGGATACGACCTACACAGGTTTCGGAGCAAACGGTCGGCTGACCAGCTTCGATACGCGGGTAGCAGAAAATGCACTTCTCAGATTTCCCGCTCTTCCAGTTGAAGTAGATCTTCTTGTACGGGCAGCCGGTGATACACATACGCCAGCCGCGGCACTTGTCCTGGTCGATCAGCACGATGCCATCTTCTTCACGCTTGTAGATAGCGCCGCTCGGACAGGTCGCCACACACGCCGGATTAAGGCAGTGCTCACACAGACGCGGCAGGTACATCATGAAGGTGTTTTCGAACTGACCGTACATCGCCTTCTGCATGTTTTCGAAGTTCTGATCTTTGGCGCGTTTTTCGAACTCGCCGCCCAGAATTTCTTCCCAGTTCGGACCGCTGGTGATTTTATCCATTCGCTGACCGGTGATCAGCGAGCGCGGACGAGCAATCGGCTGCGCTTTGCTGTCTGCCGGGGCGTTATGCAACGTCTGGTAGTCAAAATCAAACGGCTCGTAGTAATCATCCATGCCCGGCAGATGCGGGTTAGCAAATATTTTACCCAACAGCAGCGCTTTGTTACCCATGCGCGGCTGCAGTTTGCCGTTGATTTTTCGGATCCAACCGCCCTTCCATTTTTCCTGGTTTTCCCAGTCGTTCGGGAAGCCAACGCCAGGCTTACTTTCGACGTTGTTGAACCAGGCGTACTCCATACCTTCACGGCTGGTCCAGACGTTTTTACAGGTCACTGAACAGGTGTGGCAGCCGATGCACTTATCGAGATTCAGCACCATGCCGACTTGTGAACGAATTTTCATTTTACGCTCTCCTGTACCTGGTCATTGCCTTCGCCATCCAACCAGTTAATGTTCTTCATCTTACGTACAACTACGAACTCATCACGGTTTGAACCGACGGTGCCGTAGTAGTTAAAGCCGTAGGCCAACTGCGCATAGCCGCCGATCATATGGGTCGGTTTCGGTGTAATACGGGTCACCGAGTTGTGGATCCCACCGCGCTGCTGGGTGATTTCTGAACCCGGCAGGTTAACGATACGTTCCTGCGCGTGGTACATCATGGTCATCCCGGCCGGTACACGCTGGCTGACAACTGCACGTGCCGTCAGCGCACCGTTACTGTTGAAGACTTCGATCCAGTCGTTATCTTCGATTCCCAGATCCTTCGCATCGACTTCGCTCATCCACACAATCGGGCCACCGCGTGACAGCGTCAGCATCAGCAAGTTGTCGCTGTAAGTGGAGTGGATACCCCATTTCTGGTGCGGCGTCAGGAAGTTGAGCGCTTTTTCCGGGTTACCGTTAGATTTCTCGCCGATCACCGCTTTCACCGAACGGGTGTCGATTGGCGGACGGTAAACCAGCAGGCTTTCACCAAAGTCACGCATCCACTGATGATCCTGATACAACTGCTGGCGACCAGACAGCGTACGCCATGGGATCAGCTCGTGAACGTTGGTATAGCCGGCGTTATAAGACACGTGTTCATCTTCCAGTCCTGACCAGGTCGGGCTGGAGATAATTTTGCGCGGCTGCGCCTGAATATCGCGGAAGCGAATTTTTTCGTCTTCTTTATTCAGCGCCAGATGCGTATGGTCACGACCGGTAAATTCACTCAGCGCAGCCCAGGCTTTAACGGCTACCTGACCATTAGTTTCCGGCGCCAGCGTCAGGATCATCTCGGCTGCATCAATTGCGGTATTAAGCCAAGGCTGGCCTTTTGCCGGACCTTCAGCCTTGGTGTAATTGAGCTTACGCAGCAGATCCATTTCGCTCTGGGTATTCCAGGCAATCCCTTTACCGCCGTTACCGATTTTTTCCATCAGCGGGCCGATGGAGGTGAAACGCTCGTAGGTTGCCGGATAATCACGCTCAACGGTCATGATGTGCGGTGCGGTAACACCAGGAATCAGGTCACATTCACCTTTTTTCCAGTCCTTCACGTCCAGCGGTTGTGCCAGTTCTGCGGCAGAGTCGTGCTGAATTGGCAGCGTAACGACGTCGGTTTCTTTACCGAGATGACCCACGCAAACTTCAGAGAATTTCTTGGCGATGGCTTTGTAGATTTCCCAGTCGCTCTTCGATTCCCAGGCCGGGTCAACGGCCGCAGACAGAGGATGAATAAACGGATGCATGTCCGAGGTATTCATATCGTCTTTTTCATACCAGGTTGCGGTCGGCAACACGATGTCGGAATACAGACAGGTGCTCGACAGACGGAAGTCCAGCGTGACAACCAGATCCAGTTTGCCGTCCAGGCCGTTATCCTGCCATTCCACTTCTTCAGGCTTCACGCCGCTCTGCTGGCCGAGATCTTTGCCCTGAATGCCATGTTCAGTACCCAGCAGATACTTGAGCATGTACTCGTGGCCTTTACCGGAAGAACCGAGCAGGTTAGAACGCCAGATAAACAGGTTGCGCGGATGGTTTTTACCGTTTTCCGGCTGCTCTGCCGCAAAGCGAATAGAACCTTCTTTCAGGGATTTAACGGTGTAATCCACCGGCGTCATACCTGCTTTCTGCGCTTCTTCGGCGATACGCAGTGGGTTAGTCCCTAACTGCGGCGCAGATGGCAACCAGCCCATACGTTCAGCGCGAACGTTAAAATCAATCAAATGACCGCTGTAGCGGGATTTGTCTGCCATCGGGGAAAGCAGTTCCTGCGCAGTAACCGTCTCATAGCGCCATTGGCTGGAGTGGTTATAGAAGTAGGAAGTGCTGTTCATATGACGAGGCGGACGCTGCCAGTCAAGAGCAAACGCCAGCGGCTGCCAGCCGGTTTGCGGACGCAGTTTTTCCTGGCCGACGTAGTGGGCCCAACCGCCGCCGCTCTGACCGATACAACCGCAGAACACCAGCATATTGATCAGGCCACGATAGTTCATATCGAGGTGGTACCAGTGGTTCAGGCCCGCACCGACGATGATCATCGAACGACCGTGTGTTTTATCGGCGTTATCCGCAAATTCACGGGCAATGCGCACGATCTGAGAACGTGATACGCCAGTGATTTTTTCTGCCCATGCCGGCGTGTACGCTTTCACGTCATCGTAGCTGGTCGCGCAGTTTTCGTCGTTCAGACCACGTTCCAGGCCATAGTTAGCCATGGTCAGGTCGTAAACGGTGGTCACCAGCGCGGTAGAGCCATCGGCCAACTGCAGGCGTTTAACCGGCAGTTTGTGCAGCAGAATATTTTCCAGCTCTACTTTACTGAAGTGCTCGGTACCTTCGCCGCCAAAGTACGGGAAGCCCACTTCAGCGATATCGTCCTGGCTACCCAGCAGGCTGAGCTGCAGTTCGGTTTCATCACCGGACGTTCCGTCGCGTTGCTCAAGGTTCCATTTGCCCTTTTCGCCCCAACGGAAACCAATTGAACCGTTTGGCGCAACCATTTCGCCGTTGCTGTTGATAGCGACAGTTTTCCATTCTGGGTTATTTTCCTGGCCCAGAGAGTCGACCAGATCCGCCGCACGCAGCATACGACCAGCAGCATAGTAACCGTCACGCTCTTCGAGCATCACCAGCATTGGCATGTCAGTATAACGACGAACGTAGTCGGTGAAGTACTGGCTCGGGTTATCGAGGTGGAACTCGCGCAGCATGACATGGCCCATCGCCATTGCCATCGCAGCATCGGTTCCCTGCTTCGGTGCCAGCCACAGGTCGCAAAGTTTGGCGATTTCTGCGTAGTCCGGGGTAATCGCTACCGTTTTGGTGCCTTTATAGCGAACTTCAGTAAAGAAGTGTGCATCCGGAGTACGGGTCTGCGGTACGTTAGAGCCCCATGCAAGAATGTAGCTGGAGTTATACCAGTCGGCAGATTCCGGTACGTCGGTTTGCTCGCCCCAGGTTTGCGGGGAAGCCGGCGGTAGGTCACAGTACCAGTCGTAGAAGCTCAGGCAGGTACCGCCAATCAGCGACATATAGCGTGCACCGGAAGCATAAGAAACCATCGACATCGCCGGGATCGGAGAGAAGCCTGCAACGCGGTCAGGGCCATAGGTTTTGATGGTGTAAACGTTAGATGCAGCAATCAGTTCATTCACTTCCTGCCAGGAAGAACGAACAAACCCACCACGACCACGCGCTTGTTTGAAGCTTTTTGCTTTGTCGGCGTCTTCGATGATGGATGCCCATGCGTCTACCGGATCGCTGTGCAGTCTTTTTGCTTCACGCCACATCTTCATCAGACGTTTGCGCATCAGCGGGTATTTCAGACGGTTAGCGCTGTAGAGATACCAGGAATAGCTTGCACCACGTGGGCAGCCGCGAGGCTCGTGGTTAGGCATATCTGGACGCGTGCGTGGGTAGTCAGTTTGCTGGGTCTCCCAGGTCACCAGACCATTTTTCACATAGATTTTCCAGCTGCATGAGCCCGTGCAGTTTACCCCGTGGGTTGAACGCACGATTTTGTCATGCTGCCAACGCTGGCGGTATCCGTCCTCCCAGTCCCTGTTGGTATTGAGAAGCTGGCCATGCCCATCGGCAAAGGTTTCGCCCTTCTGCTTGAAGTAGCGAAACCGGTCCAGGAATTTACTCATCGGTTTTCTCCTGTAGGAGCCTGACGGCTCTCTGATAAATCGACATTGCTTGATTGAGAGCGAAGGTAACGCTCTGAAAGGGCGTGAGAATTGATAACGATCAAGGCATGCAGGGATGAAAAATGAAGGTTGGTTTTTACATACCCCCAAAGTGGGATATTGTTTTTTAACGTAATATTCTGAATTTAAAGGATTTTAAATAATTCACTTATCATACAAATGTTAAATTCTTTATAAGTGGGTATTAAGGGGTATCCCCCCTGCCAGGCATATTACCAGCACCGTTTTCGCAGACTTTCGTCATGAGCTCACATATAAGTATGTTGTAACTAATTTAGAGCAAAAAAAAGCGCGGTCTAACACCGCGCAATGGATAATCAACTGCTACTACTTTTTTACTTTTTAGAATGACGTCCGTATACCGCCCAGGTGATGACCACACAAGCGACATAGAAGATCAGAAAGACTTTCATCGCATCGACCGGCGAACCAGTTAACGCCAGAGACGTACCAAATGCTTTCGGGATAAAGAAGCCGCCAATCGCACCAATGGCTGAGATAAAGCCCAACGCTGCCGCGGTGTCGGTTGCTGCTTCGCGCATTGCTTTCTCTTCTGAACCACCTTCAGCTTTCACTCTGTCCATCGTCAGCTTGCGGAAGATAACGGAGATCATCTGGAAGGTTGAACCACTCCCCAGACCA
Source organism: Citrobacter freundii complex sp. 2024EL-00216 (assembly GCF_043945515.1). NCBI lineage: Bacteria > Pseudomonadati > Pseudomonadota > Gammaproteobacteria > Enterobacterales > Enterobacteriaceae > Citrobacter > Citrobacter freundii complex sp. 2024EL-00216. The sequence goes on from NZ_JBIMRA010000007.1 coordinate 89,145, forward strand.
GCCGTCAGGAACAATGCCAGGAACACCGCGAAGAAGGCGATAAAGTTGCCGCCAACGCCGTTTGATGGCAACGTCAGGAACAGTAAGGCACTGAAAATAGCCATCAGCACAAAGTTCACCAGCGTTACACGGGTTCCGCCCAGACGGTCAGAGATTGCGCCACCCGCTGAACGAGCCAGCGCGCCAATCAACGGTCCAAAGAAGGCGTAATGCAGGATCTGTACCTCAGGAAACTGCGTTTTTGACAACATGGCAAAACCGGCAGAGAAACCGATGAATGAACCGAAGGTTGCCAGATACAGCAGGCTCATAATCCACAGATGCCCACGTTTCAGCACCGGCAATTGCTCTTTCAGCGACGCTTTTGAGGTTGCCAGTTCATTCATACCAAACCATGCAGCCAGCGTTAACACCGCAAGGAACGGTACCCAAATCCATGCGGCGTTTGCCAGATACAGCTGCGTACCATCAGGTTGTTCAACCCCGTGGCTACCAAATGCGGCAAAGATTGACAGTGAAACCACCAGCGGCGCAACCAACTGCATCACGCTGACGCCCATGTTGCCCAGGCCACCGTTCAGACCCAGCGCACCACCCTGTTTCTGTTTTGGAAAGAAGAAACTGATGTTTGCCATGCTGGACGCAAAGTTCGCACCGGCGAAACCGCACAACAGAGAGATAATAATAAAGGTACTAAACGGCGTGGAGGTATCCTGCACCGCAAAACCTAACCATACGCAAGGAATGATCAGGATACCGGTGCTAAACGCTGTCCAGCGACGTCCACCAAACAGGGGAACCATAAAGGAGTACGGTACACGCAGCAGCGCGCCGGACACCGAAGGTAATGCCGTCAGCATGAACAGCTGTTCAGTGGTGAAATCAAATCCGACTTTCGGTAAGTTCACCGCCACGGCGCTAAATAACATCCACACGCAAAACGCCAGCAGCAAGCAAGGGACGGAAATCCACAGGTTACGGCTGGCGATTCGTTGACCACGCTGCTGCCAGAAGGCGGGATCTTCCGGCCGCCATTCGGTAATTACAGCTCCAGATGCCCTTTCCGGGGCAGATGAGTGACTCATAGACACCTCTGATACTTGTTTCGATGCCTGCAACATTAGGGTTTACAGCTGGGGGTAAGTTGATATAAATCAAAGGAAAAGGTGTCATTATTCATGCCTAAAATTTATCATTACCCTAAATGAGTACATAACTTCGGTAAAAAAGATGTGGTTTTTCACGCTTCTGTCGCCCCCTACTCCCCCTCGCCCAGGATCTCTCCCTCCACTGGCAATTAAGAGGTAGCCCGTTTGAGGTATGGGTATACTCCAGTGTATCGCCGAGAATAACGCCACTGCCTGCAGCAGAATCGTCATTCAATAAGGTTTTCTGTTCGACGAAAACCCGAAGGAACAAGTCACCATGTTTAAACGTTGTCTCTCCCCGCTTACGCTGGTCAACCAGGTGGCGCTGATTGTTTTATTGTCCACAGCCATCGGCGTGGCGGGTATGGCTGTCTCCGGCTGGCTGGTTCAGGGCGTTCAGGGTAGCGCCCATGCAATCAACAAAGCGGGATCGCTGCGCATGCAGAGTTATCGCCTGCTGGCAGCCGTACCGCTGGACACTAGCGATCAACCGCTTCTGGATGAAATGGAGAAAACGGCATTTAGCCCGGAGTTGACGCGTGCCGCAAAGCGAGACGGACAACAGGCGCAGTTAAAAGCACTACAGGATTACTGGCACACTGAACTGGCGCCGGGGCTTGCGCATGCGCAAACGCCTGATGCGGTAGCGCAGGATGTGACGCGCTTTGTAGGCGGTCTGGATAAGCTGGTTACCGCTTTTGACCATACCACCGAATTACGCATTGAACGCGTCGTCCTGCTGCATCGCCTGATGGCCATATTTATGGCATTGCTGCTGGTTTTCACCATTATCTGGCTGCGCGTGCGCCTGTTAGAGCCGTGGAAGCAGCTGCTGGCGATGGCGCGAGCCGTCAGCCAACGTGATTTTACCCAACGCGCGCGTATCAGCGGGCGTAATGAGATGGCCGCTCTGGGCTCGGCACTGAATAATATGTCGGAAGAACTGGCCGAAAGTTATGCCGTGCTGGAACAGCGGGTGCAGGAAAAAACGGCGGGACTGGAGCACAAAAATCAGATCCTTTCTTTTCTGTGGCAAGCCAACCGCCGCCTGCACTCTCAGGTGCCGTTGTGCGAACGCCTCTCTCCGGTGCTGAACGGTCTGCAAAATTTGACCTTGCTACATGATATTGAACTCCGGGTTTACGACCTGGAAGATGAAGACAATCATCAGGAATTTACCTGTCAGTCCAATGCCAGCTGTGATGAAAAAGGTTGCCATCTGTGTCCTCGCGGAACGCTGCCCGCGATTGACGGCGGGATCACATTGAAATGGCGGCTGACCGATGCGCATACCCAGTATGGTATTCTGCTCGCTACCTTGCCGAACGGACGCCATCTCAGCCACGATCAGCAACAGCTGGTTGATACCCTGGTTGAGCAACTGACCGCAACGCTCGCGCTCGACAGACATCAGGAGCGTCAGCAGCAGTTGATCGTGATGGAAGAGCGTGCCACCATTGCACGCGAACTTCATGATTCTATTGCACAATCGCTCTCTTGTATGAAGATGCAGGTTAGCTGTTTGCAGATGCAGGGCGATGCGCTTTCAGATAACTGTCGCGAGTTGCTCAGCCAGATTCGTAACGAGCTGAATGCTTCATGGGCACAACTGCGTGAGCTGTTAACCACCTTCCGTTTACAGCTCACGGAACCTGGATTACGGCCGGCGCTGGAAGCCAGCTGTCAGGAGTACAGCGCCCGTTTTGGATTTACGGTTAAGCTGGATTATCAGCTACCGCCACGCCTGGTCCCTTCGCATCAGGCGATTCACCTGCTACAAATTGCGCGCGAAGCCCTGAGTAATGCACTTAAACACTCTCAGGCCAATGAAGTGGTCGTGACGGTGGTGCAAAATGGCAAGCAGGTCAAACTAACAGTGCAAGATAACGGCTGCGGCGTACCGGAAAACGCCGAACGCAGTAACCACTACGGCATGATTATAATGCGCGATCGTGCGCAGAGCTTGCGCGGCGATTGCCGCGTACGCCGTCGCGAGACGGGCGGTACTGAAGTTGCTGTCACTTTTATTCCCGAAACAAACTTCACAGAAGTCCAAGGAGATACCCATGAGTAATCTGGAACCGGCAACCATCCTGTTGATCGACGATCATCCGATGCTGCGAACCGGTGTAAAACAGCTTGTCAGCATGGCGCCCGATATTACCGTTGTCGGCGAAGCCAGCAATGGTGAGCAGGGTATCGAGCTGGCTGAATCCCTTGATCCCGATCTGATCCTGCTTGATCTCAACATGCCCGGCATGAACGGTCTGGAAACTCTCGATAAGCTGCGTGAAAAGTCACTGTCGGGCCGTATCGTTGTGTTTAGCGTATCCAATCATGAAGAAGACGTAGTTACCGCACTGAAACGCGGCGCTGACGGTTATCTGCTGAAAGATATGGAGCCTGAAGATTTACTCAAAGCCTTACAACAGTCAGCGGCCGGTGAAATGGTGCTGAGTGAAGCCTTAACGCCGGTTCTCGCCGCCAGCCTGCGTGCTAATCGTGCAACGTCGGACCGTGATGTCACCCAACTGACACCGCGTGAGCGCGACATTCTCAAGCTCATTGCCCAGGGGCTGCCGAACAAGATGATCGCCCGTCGTCTGGACATCACTGAAAGTACGGTAAAAGTCCATGTGAAGCATATGTTGAAGAAAATGAAGCTCAAATCACGCGTCGAAGCCGCGGTATGGGTACATCAGGAACGCATTTTCTGATAACGCGTTGATGCTTCATTGCTAACGAGGATCATTTTCCGAAACGGTAATAAACGGTTCGGTCAGTGATAGCGTGATCTCATTGGAAGAGACACGCTGACCCTGCTCATCTTCTACCACCACAGACAACCGCCAGCGGTTTGCCGCGCCTTCGCTGCTGTCCCACTTCGGCATAATAATCGTCCAGCCTTGCGCGCTTCGGTTATCGCTACCCGCCGTTAAACTCAACGCCTGGGTATCACCCTGCCAGGTCAAATGGCGGATCCCATGCAAACTACGCACCTGCAGCTTCAGCGCCACCGTCTCACCAGACTTGAGATCCCAGGGCGGCGTGGCCAAAAATACCGACAATGTTTTACGCTGGCGATATTCCAGCGTCGGCAGATTGTTACGCTGCGGATCGTCATAACGACTGCCGCGCAGCGATCGGCTGTTTGCCACCTCGCTGACCATCAGCTGTTTTTTTAGCGGTACGCCAAAGCGGTAATTCAGCGTTAAGCCGAGGTTATTCTGGCTGACTCCGCTTTCGCCCTGCTTATGTTGTGCCGTCACGGTAATCAACGGCACCGGCGTATAGCTCAATCCCAGATTCACCGCCACAGGATTGTGGTACCCGGTTCCGGAATGAAACAAATCCACCCGGTCGCCAAAATACTGTTCCACGCTGACGCTGGTATTGAGGTGTTGATAGAACGGCATGCGCATTTGCGCAGTCAGGTCGTAGCCGCGGGCCATCCGTTGTTCCTGGGTTGTGGAACGCTCCTGCCAGGAGGACAACGGTTGGTAATAGTTAGCGGATAAGCGCAAGTATTCGCCCCACGCCTCGGCGCCAAGGCCTCCCCGGGGCAGATTTTCATCCAACAGGTTGTCATAAAAGGTGTTGTAACCCAGAAACCAGCCGTCGCGTACCCAGCGCTGCCCAATCCCCGCATTGCTGACTAAACCTTCGTCTTGTTGCGTCAGCCCCAACTGGCTCCAGGTTAAATATCGTTGATTGTCCTGCCATGGGATAAACCAACTTCCCCGACTTCCGGTAAAGCTGCCTTCGTTATCCACCTGCAATCCAACGCTGGCGTTTCCCCAGGGAGAGAGCCAGGATTCCAGTTGCTGATTAACCTGTTCGCTGACCGTGTCACGCACCTGACCAAACGCGAACTGCCTCGCCTGTTCACCCGTATCAAGCCCGTTATCGGTCATGCTGGCTTCACCAAACGCTTTGACCATTTCGGCAAAGTGCTTTTCGCCTGCCCGCGACTCCGGCGCCATACCGAGATCGGGCAAGCCATCACTATTGTTATCGAAAGGGTTTTCAGCCTGGTGCACAAAAGATGGCTGCGCGCTGGCAATACCGCCTGCCAGCGGCAAGAGTAGGAGAAGAGAAAATCTGCAGCAAACAAAACGGCTCAAATCGTTACTGGCTTTTATATCATTGAATTTGGGGACCACAGCGTAAATCCTACCTGTCCGACGTCCCCTTTGCAGCTTTTTCTCAAATTTTCAGGAATATCCTTAATCATTGAGTGTGATTTTTTGTGCCAGTAATGTCTTCAGTTCCGGAATACACGATCCGCAATTACTCCCGCAACGTAACGCTTTTCCCAATGCCTGAACCGTATCACAACCGTTAGCGATAGCCTGGGTAATGGCCTTTTCTCCTACGCTATAACAACTACAAATAGTCGCGCCCTTATCAGCCGTAATACCACCGGGTTTCCCGCCCAACAGTGCGTGACGAGTCTGAGCATTTTCCGGCGTTTGCACGAATGCGCTGAGGATCGCCGCATCATCAATCTGCGGCAGCGTTGCCGCTGACCAGAGCCCAAGCATCAGCTTTCCTTCATGCCAGGCCAACAGATTCAGTCCCTGCTCCCATTTCGCCTGCTGAAGTTGCCAGCTTTGCGTCACACAATATTGTTGCAGCCACGTAGAAATATCGCTGTCGCCCGCCAGCGTATAACGCAAGGCATTGTCAGCACTTTTGCGCCACCAGTGAACGAACCCCGGAAACGTCAGCGCGGAGCGACAAAACAGCTCTCCCAGCCACCGGGGCTGCCATGCCATAATGCGCACCGCTGTCTGTTTGCTTTCCGGCTGTCCAGAGTCAGGATCACAAATCGGCGCCACCAATGCATTTACCCGCCCTTGACGGGCAAAATGATTATTCCAATGCATTGAAGTGAAGACGCTCCCTGGCCGCTGTCCACGGTGAATGGTCACCCTACCAACCATTACGCCGAGCGGGGAGTTAACCCGGCATAGCGCACCTTCATTCAGCTTGAAGCGATAGGCATCCTCTGGTGCAATTTCTACCAGCGGTTCATTGATGTGCTGCATCAGGCGTGAAATCGTCCCCGTCCGCGTCATAGTGTGCCACTGATCGCGAATGCGACCACTGTTTAGCACCAATGGATAGAGGGCATCACAGGCCGTTTTCATCCCCTGTGGTGTAACAGATACCAGGCGTAAACGTTGGTTACCACGCCACCCCTGCCAAAAATTTAGCGTTGATGAGCCGGTACTCACTGGCCAGCGAACCGGCGTCATCTCATCCCACTGTTGATGCGTCAGCTCCGCTAACGCGCCGATATCAAATGCACGTTCCCCCCTGTTTTCATAACCGGAAAGCGCCGCATGTTCACAAAATACCTCCCATGCGCTTTGCCAGCCAAACGCATGGGCAAAACCCAACTGTTTCGCCATTTGCGCAACGATCCACCAGTCCGCCCTCGTCTCACCCGGCGCAGGTAAAAATGCACGCTGGCGCGAGATCCGTCGTTCTGAGTTCGTCACCGTACCGTTTTTTTCGCCCCAGGCCTGCGCCGGAAACCGAATATGCGCGTAGCGGCTGGTGTCCGTGTCTGCCACGACTTCAGAGACGATCACCAGTGGACAGGCTGCCAACGCCTGGCACACGGCATGGCTGTCCGGTAATGACACCGCCGGGTTTGTCCCCATGATCCATACCGCTTTAACGTCGCCTTTACCGATCGCCTCAAACAAATCCACGGCCATCAAACCAGGCGTCTGCGCCAACCTTTCAGTCCCCCAGAAGCGGGACAGGCGGGCAAGATCCTGGGGTTCAAAATTCATATGCGCCGCCAGCTGCGTCGCCAACCCGCCAACTTCCCGGCCGCCCATCGCATTGGGTTGCCCGGTCAGCGAAAATGGACCGCACCCCTGTCGACCAAACTTACCGCTGGCCAAATGCACGTTAATAATCGCATTACACTTATCGCTACCGCTGGCAGACTGGTTAATGCCCATGGTGTATAACGTGATGGCTGTTGGCGCGCGCATAAACCAGTCATAGAAGGTGACAACATCGGCAACATCCAGCCCGCAAAACTGCGCCACACGCGCGAGGCTCCAGTCGTGCGCGATAGCAAACGTTTCTGCAGCGTCATCGAATTCACTTTGCGCATTACCCTCAGCCACAATCGTGTTCAGTAAGCCGACAAACAGCCCAGCATCGCTACCGGGCAGCAGGGAAAGATGCAGATCGGCGATATCACAGGTTGCGGTGCGACGAGGATCGATAACCACGACTTTCATCGACGGATTAGCATTACGCGCCTGCACCAGACGCTGATACAGCACCGGATGCGTCCATGCTGCATTCGATCCCACCAATACCACCAAATCACTGCGTTCGATGTCCTCATAACTGCAGGGCACGACATCCGCTCCCAGCGCCCGCTTATATCCGGTCACCGCAGACGACATACAAAGCCGCGAATTGGTATCAATATTGGCCGCGCCAATGAAGCCTTTCATCAGCTTATTCGCCGCATAGTAATCCTCCGTCAGCAGTTGCCCAGAGGCATAAAAGGCCACGGCATGCGGTCCATGCTGAGCGATGATAGCGCGCAGACGTTCACCGGCGGTGTCCAGCGCCTGCGACCAACTCGCCGTTTCGCCATCCACCATCGGTTGCAACAACCTGCCGCTAAGTCCTGTGGTTTCAGCCAGCGCCGCGCCTTTGACGCACAAGCGGCCAAAGTTTGCCGGATGTTCGGGGTCGCCTCTGACGGTGACGCCATTATCGTCTACCTGCGCAATCACGCCGCAGCCAACGCCACAGTACGGGCACGTTGTACGAGTCTCACTCATGATGCCTCCGCCCGCAGGATCAACGCCTGAGTTCCCACCCACACTTTGCCCGCCTCCACTTTCACCGGCCAGGCGCGTACCGCCTGTTCTCCGCTGTCATACTGGCGGCCATCGCGCAGACGAATACGTTGTTTATACAGCGGCGAGATAACAATCGGCTCACCCTGCACATCCCCCAGAATACCGCGCGATAACACCTGCGCAGCGCTACCAGGTTCAAGGTTATCAAGGGCATAAATCGTCTGCCCAAAGCGGAATAATGCAATTTGCACATCTCCCAGACGTGCGCCAATACCCGCCTGCTCAGGGATAGCATCAAGGGCGCATATCTCCTGCCAAGGTTTTGTCGGTAATGACTCACGGCCCATGGATGCAGGTTTAGCCAACTGCGGTTGCCCGCGTAAAGGCGCACGGGCAACCGTCTCATCCGCCTCATCACTATTGATATATGAACGAAACAGCGCCAGACGCTGCGGGCTACTGAGCGTGGTTTGCCATTCGCACTGGTAGCTTTCCACAACCCGCGCCATCTCTTGTTCCAGTTCACTGGCAATCCCTAAACTGTCGTCGAGGATCACTTCACGCAAATACGCAATGCCCCCTTCCAGGTTATCCATCCAGGTGCTGGTACGTTGCAGACGATCCGCGGTGCGAATGTAGAACATCAGGAAACGGTCGATAGTGCGCATCAGCGCGGTATCATCTAAATCACTGGCAAACAAATCGGCATGGCGTGGTTTCATTCCTCCATTGCCGCACAGATAGAGATTCCAGCCTTTATCCGTCGCAATGACGCCCACATCCTTACTCTGTGCCTCGGCACATTCCCGGGTACAACCGGACACCGCCATTTTAATTTTGTGTGGTGCACGCAACCCTTTGTAGCGATTTTCTAGCATCACCGCCATTGCCGTTGAATCCTGTACGCCGTAGCGACACCAGGTCGATCCAACGCAGGACTTCACCGTTCGCAACGACTTCCCGTACGCATGTCCTGTTTCAAATCCCGCAGCCACCAGTTCGCGCCAGATATCGGGTAACTGTTCCAGACGCGCGCCGAAAAGATCCACCCGTTGCCCGCCGGTGATTTTGCTGTACAGCTGATAACGTTTCGCAATCTGTCCTATGGCGATCAGGCCGTCCGGTGTGACCTCTCCCGCAGGCATACGCGGGACCACAGAATAGGAACCGTCTTTTTGAATATTGGCAAAATAGCGATCGTTCGTGTCCTGCAGCGGTAAGTGCGCTGGTTTAAGCAGATACTCATTCCAGCAGGACGCCAGCACTGACCCCACCAGAGGTTTACAGATTTCGCAGCCGTGACCCTGGCCGTAACGGCTAATCAACTGTTCGAAAGTATGGATATGGTTCACCCGTACAAGGTGATAAATCTCCTGGCGCGACCAGGGAAAATGTTCACAGATATCCTTTTTGACCTCAACGCCCTGGGCCGCAAGTTGGTGCTCCATCACCTGTTTCACCAGCGCGCTGCATCCGCCACAACCGGTCGCCGCTTTAGTGCACTGTTTGATGGCGCCAATGTCCGTCGCACCAGCACTTACCGCCCGGCATATATCGGCCTTACTGACGTTATGACAAGAGCAGATTTGCGCTGTATCGGGCAATGCCGCAACCCCAAGCGCTTTTGGCGCACCGCCCGCCAGCGCGGGCAGGATCAGCGATTCCGGCTGACCAGGAAGCGGCATCCCATTCAACATCATTTGCAATAGCGTGGCGTAATCGCCAGCATCGCCAACCAGCACTCCGCCCAACAGCGTTTTGCCCTCTGCGCTGACGACGATCTTTTTGTAGATCTGCTCGGGACCATGCATCCATTGATAGCTTTTCGCGCCCGGCGTACGGGCATGCGCATCGCCAAAAGAAGCGACATCAACGCCCAGCAGCTTGAGCTTGGTGCTCATATCCGCACCGCTAAAACTGACATCTTCTCCGGCCAGCTGTGCGGCGACTACCCGCGCCATTTGATATCCCGGCGCGACAAGGCCAAAGACTCGCCCTTCCCACAGCGCACATTCGCCGATCGCAAAAATGGCGTCATCCGACGTGCGACAGTGGCTATCGATACAAATCCCACCGCGTTCGCCAATATCTAAACCGCTGCGACGCGCCAGCGCATCCTGCGGACGAATACCCGCAGAAAAAACCACCATTTCGGTTTCCAGCTTTTCGCCGTCGGCAAAGTGCAGTACCAGTCCGTCAGTGGTGCTTTCAATTTCCGTGGTCGATTTTGCGGTGTGGACGCCAACGCCGAGCGCCTCTATCTTTTCTCGTAACATCGCAGCACCGGCGTTATCCAGCTGCACCGCCATCAGATTAGCGGCAAACTCAACAACATGCGTTTCCAGCCCAAGCTGACGCAGCGCGTTCGCAGCCTCCAGACCAAGCAGGCCACCGCCGATCACCACCCCGCGGCGCGCACTTTTCGCTTTCGCTGCAATGGCATCCAAATCGTCCAACGTACGATAAACAAAGCAGGCGGGTGAGTCCCCACCTTTCACAGGGGGGACAAACGGATACGATCCGGTGGCAAGCACCAGCGAATCCCAGTGGGTTTCATGTCCGTCGGCGTTGCGGATGACGCGCATCTCACGATCGATCCCGGTCACGCATTGCCCCAAACGTAGCTCTATGCCACTACGGGCAAAGAAATCATCAGCGACAAGCGAAAGTGATTGCGCGCTGCGCCCGGCGAAATACTCTGACAGATGCACCCGGTCATAGGCGGCATAACGTTCTTCGCCAAACACCACAATGTGATAATGCAAATGCAGATTACGGCTTACGCATTGCTCAAGAAAATGGTGGCCAACCATACCGTGTCCCACAACAGCCAGCGTCGGTTTTGTCATCGTCATCTGTCCTGCAGCCGATGGCTGCGTATCAAAGCGGTCGAAGAGCCAGTCGGAGTGGGCTGTCGCCCCCTGGGCCAGCAAATCGGTTAATGGCGCTGCGCTATGGCAATCGCCCATCAGCAGCACACCATGGAGTTTTCCATCACGCGTCAGCAAGCGGCGATAGTGCCCGCTGAGCGGATCGTATGTGCTCAGGGTGGCATCCGTCGCCGTCGTGTCCGTTACGCCTGCACTAAACAGATCAATTCCCGTCACCTTGAGGCGCGTTCCACTCGCCTGCCAACCAAATCCGGCACCGGTAAAACCCGCCAGTCGCGCAGCCAACACCTCAGCCTGTTTCAGGCACGGCGCAACCAGTCCCCACGTCTGGCCGTTAATCTCGCAGCATTCCCCAACGGCGCTAATGCCGGGCATTGAGGTGCGAAGCTGTTCATCCACCACGATCCCCTGCTGACAAACAACACCGCACGCCTGCGCCAGAGTGATATTGGGTTTGACCCCCGTGGCAATCACCACGCCATTCGCCGCAATACGCTGGCCATCGAGCAACGTTACGCAGTCGGCTTCGATACTGACGAGCCCGGAACTAAGCTCGCAGCGAATACCGCGTCCTGTTAGTTGTGCCTGCAACAGATCGCTGGCCTGTTGATCAAGCTGTTGTTCCATCAGCCTTCCCGCGCGATGAATCAACGTGACATCGTCACCGTGAAGACGTAAGGCTGCCGCGGCCTCCACGCCGAGAACGCCACCACCCAACACCACCTTTGGCCCAGACCGTTGGAGAATCGCCTCGACATCCTGCATCGTGCGAAAAGCATGAACATGCGGTTGTTGGACGCCGGGAATGGGCGGAATAAACGGATACGATCCGGTGGCAAATACCAGCTCATCCCAGAACAAAAGCCGTTTTGTGGTGGTCAGGCTGCGGCTGGTGGCATCAACGGCCAACACAGCTTCATCGCTCAGAACCGTCACGCCGTGATCGAGATACCACTGCGCCGGATGAAGCAAAGTTTGCGCAAAGGGCTTTTCTCCCCCCAGCACCGGGGAAAGTTGGATCCGGTTGTAGGCAAGCTGCGGCTCTTCACCAATAACGGTGACGGAAATGCCGCCGTTTTTGTACATAACAAGCGCCTCAATCAGACGAGTTGCCGCCATGCCATGACCCACAATGACCAGTCGCGTCATCTTCCCCTCCTTACGCCGCCTTCGGCTGTTTCTCATACAGAAAATGGAGAATGCGTTGTCGCAGGTGGTGGTATCGGCTGTCATCGGCAAGCTGGACCCGATTGCGTGGGCGCGGTAAATCAACCGTCAAGATCTCGCCCACCGTCGCCGCTGGCCCGTTGGTCATCATCAGAACCCGGTCGGAAAGCAGCACCGCTTCATCAACGTCGTGAGTGATCAGCACAATGGTGGTATTTAGCGACTGCTGGATGTGCATCACCGTATCCTGCAAATGCGCCCTGGTGAGCGCATCCAGTGCGCCAAACGGTTCATCCATAAGCAGGACTTTGGGTTTCATCGCCAGCGCCCGGGCAATGCCCACGCGTTGCTTCATCCCACCAGAGACTTCACCGGGGTGTTTGTGCATCGCGTGGCCCATCTGGACGCGGTGCAGGTTGTGTTCGATCCACTCACGTCGCTCGGCTTTACTCATGGTGTGGCGAAAGACCTGATCGACGGCCAGGGCTACGTTGTCGAAACAGCTCAGCCACGGCAGCAGCGAATGGTTTTGGAAAACGACCGCCCGCTCAGGCCCCGGCCCGGCGATTTCGCGGTTATCGAAAATCAGGCCACCTTCAGTAGGCAGCGTAATGCCGGCAATCAGATTCAAAAGCGTCGACTTTCCGCAACCGGAGTGACCAATCAAACTCACGGTCTCCCCTTCATGGATATCAAAAGAAACATTGTGTAGCGCGAGGAACTCACCGCTGGCGGTCGAAAAACGTTGGCTGACCGCCTGGACCTGAATAATGGGTTTCATGTTGTCTCCTTATTTTTCCTGCCAGCTATAACGACGCGCCACCAGCATTAGCCCCTGCTCAAGCAGCAGACCGACAACGCCGATGATGACGATAGCGATGAGAATGTTTTCGACATTAAGGTTGTTCCACTCATTCCAGATCCAAAAACCAATCCCCAACCCGCCGGTGAGCATTTCTGCTGCCACAATCACCAACCAGGCGATGCCGATCGACAGGCGTACGCCAGTGAGGATCGCCGGCAGCACGGCGGGGAAAAGTATCCGCCGCATCACCGTCCACTCAGAGAGTTGCAGTACGCGAGCAACGTTGAGGTAATCGTCAGGGATTCTCCGCACCCCTTCGGCGGTGTTGATCACCATCGGCCATATAGAGCAGATAAAGATGGTCCAGCTCGATGCGGGTTCCGCTTTTTGAAACAACAGCAGTCCAATCGGCAGCCAGGCCAGCGGACTGACCGGGCGCAACAGCGCAATCAGCGGCGAAAACATGTGCGAAAAGAAGGTGAAACGCCCAATCAGAAAGCCCAGCGGGATCCCCACCAGCGCCGCTAATCCGAAACCGATCGCGACCCGTTGCAACGACGCCAGCACGTTCCAGCCGATACCCATATCATTCGGCCCGCCGTTATAGAACGGATCGGCAAACAACGTCAGGGCTGAATCCAGGGTGCTCAGCGGCGTCGGAAAGCCTTTGCTGTTGATGGCGGCCAGTTGCCAGCACACCACCAGCAAGGCAATCCCCAACAGAGCGGGTACGGCGCGTCTTAGCCATGTACTAAGCCTCATTGACCATGGCATTTTGCGCTTTCTGACCTTCATCGTTGATAGCGTGATGACCTCACCGACTACCGGCTCAGGGGATTTAAGCTGCGTATTTTGTTTCATCTCAGGCTCCTGTACGGTGGAGGGTAAAACTGTTGGCATAGGCTTCTGGATTGCGGCCATCCCATACGGAACCGTCCATCAGCGTACTGGTTCGTAGCAATTTCGCAGGAGGTGTTATCCCTCCAACCGCCGCTGCCGCATCGCGCCAGATGTCGGTCCGGTTGATGCGCGCGGCAATGGCTGCATAATCCGGTTGCTGCTTCAACAATCCCCAACGGCGGAACTGGGTCAGAAACCACATGCCATCGGAATGCCAGGGGAAACTCACCTCGCCGTCGCGAAAAAAGCGGATGGCATGCGGATCCTGCCAGCGACGACCGGCACCGTTGTCGTACTCGCCCAGCATTCTCGCCGTCAGATAGCCTTCTTTGGTATTGAGCCAGGCCCGGCGCGCCAGAATTTGTGCTGTTTCGCGTTTATTGGCTTCACTGGCGTCTATCCAGCGCGATGCCTCAAGCAGCGCGCTAACCAGTGCCCGGGCAGTATGTGGATATTTTTCTACCCACTCCCGGCGCGTACCGAGTACTTTTTCCGGATGGTCGGGCCAGATATCCTGGGACGTCGCCGCGGTAAAACCGATGCGGTCATTGATCGCCCGCGCATTCCACGGTTCGCCGACGCAGAAGCCACTCATATTGCCAATGCGCATGTTCATCACCATTTGCGGAGGCGGTACCACAACGGTGCGAACATCGGTGAAAGGATTGATGTCAGCGCTGGCCAGCCAGTAATAGAGCCACATGGCATGTGTGCCAGTGGGAAAGGTGTGCGCGAAGGTATAGGTTCCAGGCGCCTGCGAGACGATCAGTTTCTTCAGCGCAGACGCATCGGTAATCCCCTGCTCCAGCAGCGTTGCGGAGAGCGTGATCGCTTGCCCGTTCTGATTGAGCGTCATCAGATTGGCCATGGGCTGCGCTTTACTGGCAATACCCAGTTCCAGGCCATACAACAGGCCGTACAGAACATGAGCCGCATCCAGCTCTCCAGAGACCAGTTTGTCACGCACTGCAGCCCAACTGGCCTCTTTGGTCGGCACCAGCGTAATGCCGTATTTTTTATCAAAACCTTTCAACGTGGCGATAACCAGCGGCGCGCAGTCGGTTAGCGGAATAAAACCGACCCGAACGGTAGTCATCTCCGGCGCATCAGACCCCGCCGCCCAGACCGAAGACATCAGTCCTGGAATCAGCGAGCTGACCCCCATCACGGCACTTGCCTGTAAAAACCGCCGCCGCGTTAACGAAACTGTTCTGTCACCCATACATGCTCCCCATAAAAAAAGGCGTCCAACAATGCCGAAGCATTGCGGGACGCCTTTATCCTCAAAACAGTCAGACCGCCGTTGGCCTGCTGCTAAATTGTATGTATGAGTTAATGCAATTCAGATGCCAGAATTACACTGGCGGTTTTAGCGGGTTCGACGCGTACCAGACGCCGCGGTGCACCCAAATATGGCAGACACTGCCCGCCTGTTGTGCAGGCGCTATCCCTGCATCAGGGATTTAACGGTAAGCAATGCCCGGGCGATATCGACCATCCGTTGGTTTTTATCCATCGCCATTTTTCGCAATAGCTGCCACGCCTGTTCTTCGCTGACCTGCTGGTAATTCATCAGGATGCTTTTTGCTTTATCAATCACCTTGCGCTCCTCTAAGGCATCCTGCAATGAGGCAAGTTGGGCGCTCATTTGCTCCAGCTGGCGAGCCTGCTGGCGAACAACCAACAATAATTGTTTATCCCGACGTAACGAAAGGGGTTCCTCAGCACGGTCATCAAGCCAGTTGTCGAGCGGCAAGGCGGAGGTTTCTTCTGCCAGCCGACGCGCCACGGCGTTCAGCAATTCGGTAATCAACATCTCTTCGAGATGGCGTAATTGTTCAAGGCGCTGGGTCTGTAGGGTAAACCAGCGTAGCGCGCTTTCACCGTTATCGAGTTGGGGTTGTCGCGTACAGGCCTGGCGTCGCAGTTGTTCGATCTCGCCCGATGCCTCGCACTGCTGACGAAAATGCTGCACCAGCACAGGTGAAGCCAGGGAGATAAAGGTGTCAAAGCACGGCTGCTGCCCGTCGATTCTGTCCACCAGCTCCTGGCGCATCGGAGGATTAAACTCGCCCTGGGTAAAGCCAATGGCCCCTAATGCCCGCTCTTGCCCCACCAGTTCTTTACCCTGCATAAAACTGTACAGCGCCACCAGTCCACCTGCGACATGGGGATAATCGATGCTGTCGTTAAGCTGCGGTACAATACCCAGCAGATGGCGTAACATCCGGCTATATTGCTCCATCGCCTGCTGCGCATCGATAGTCTGCCCACTGACAGACTCACGCAGCGTCGTTAGCTGATCGAGGCACCAGACGGTGCCAGCAATGCGGTGGCACAACGCACTGCCCGCCACCGGCATAATGTGCTGGAAAAGGATATGCAGTTGCCGACACTCTTCATCCACCAGCGCCCGACTGGCACGGACCTCCCGCTCATAAAGCGTACCTTGAGAACACAACCAGATATTGGATGCACCGCGTTCGCACTGTAGCATATGCACCAGATGGCTAATACGCATTACCAACTTACCGGACTGTGCCAGTTGGCGAAGCTGGGTGTTCTCAAGCTGGCGGGCATGGCGAAACCATTGCGTCGCACCGGAATTTTGTGCATTTGTCATCATCTCTGCCCTCACCGATAACGGGTTATCCCTGAGGACAAGCAATATCCATGCCCCCCTGACAACAGGAGTAAAAATGCAAAAGATAGTGATCGTCGCGAACGGTGCGGCCTATGGAAGCGAATCGTTATTTAACAGCCTGCGTCTGGCAATCGCCCTGCGCGAACAGGAAGCGGATCTCGACCTGCGTCTGTTTTTAATGTCGGACGCGGTAACCGCGGGATTACGAGGTCAGAAACCTGCAGAAGGATACAATATTCAGCAAATGCTGGAGATCCTGACGGCGCAAAATGTGCCGGTCAAACTGTGCAAAACCTGCACCGATGGCCGTGGGATCACGACGCTGCCGTTAATTGACGGAGTGGCCGTCGGCACGCTGGTTGAACTGGCTCAATGGACGCTGGCTGCAGATAAAGTGCTGACCTTCTGATACACCGTTTTCAGGCAAGCACACTGAAAGTGTCGATAATTTCCGGATTTAATCGTAGATGGGCGCGGTTTCGTTGAACGTTAGCACGCCCTTTCAACCCTTTTAAGGAATTTTGTCACTTTTGTTTAATCGTTATGCCATTTTTTGATCAAAATCAGCATCCCGTTGCTCCCCCTTTGGTGTTATGCAATGAGTGAAATGTGAACAACATCACGCAGCACTTTCGACAGAAAGTACGTTGTTTTCAAGAACGGGGTGAAAAATGGCATTAGTGAAGGCGAGTTTAAAGTTATTTGGTGGCGATACGGTGGTTGTGCGCTGTTCCGAGCGTTGTCACATCCATCTGATGAGCGAGAAAAATCACGTCAAAGACACGCAGTCCGACATCTTAAGCGTGCAGGATCGTGATAACGCATGGTTGACCGTGCCCTATACCGGCATCTGGAATGTGCTGATTGACAGCCACAGCCAGTCGCTAGAGCATTCAATAAGTTATATTGCAGCCTAAGCGTTAATTGCCCGAAAAGCGCCTGGCTTTCGGGCATTCAGTTCCAGGCTGGGTTCAGGCAAACCCAGGCCGCATAACGCCTTCCGGCAGGTTCTCTCCCAACAATCGTTTAACCGTGATCACCAGATCGTTAAGACAATCATCCTGCATCCCCAACTTGACCAGCTCTTGTTCCAGTGAGAACAGATACTGGGCGTTGGTACCTAAAGGTCCGCTCGCCGCGGCGATAAGCGGCGCAATCACCTGCGCGCGCGTGTCTGACTCAAACAGCGGATGACGCGGATCCATAATAAAGACCAGTGCGTTCACCGTCCTGCCGTCATCAAGCGCCAACTGACACCAGGTCGGCAGATAACAGCCGGTGATCATTTCTCGCTTCCACAGCAGCGAAAGCTCTTGTTCCAGGGATGCCTCCGGCAAGCGGTAGGCCACACCGGTGGTGCGTCCCCCTTCTTTCAGGGCCAGCATACGTCCTGGCTGACACGCCGTTCCTCGCCCCGCCGTCAGGCGCAGACAGAAAGCACGGTGCCAGCCGACTAACGTCCCGGTACAGGACTCTTCAAACTCTAAGGCCGGGTTCCACATCAACGATCCATAACCGAAGATCCACACCGGTCCATCATCTGGTCGGCAAGCGAGCGTGGCGGCCAGTGAGGCTGCCCGTTGTTCCGCTGACCAGAGTAGTGATTCTTCAATAGCACCAAATGCCGTCTTACAGTCGGCATTCAATAAAAAATCACGCGTTAACACCTTACACCTCCGCCACTGCTGCTTCCCTGCGACAACTTTTTTGACGCCTTCCGGGCTTTTTTACTGCTCATTTTGAAACCAATAGCTGGACAATAGGCAATTCACCGCTCGCTTGCAAGGGAACAAAGTGTCAACGGCACTTTATATCCTCTCGGGGTGGTACGTCCTGCACTATCATTTGTATCAGTACGCTCATCAATTTTTGTGGACGCTAAAATCTAATGTGCTGTTATTTAAATATTCTCTAAACAAGATATGCAATTTCATTCGCTCGGATGCAAAAAATGGTCCATGCCGTAAAATTACGTAAAATCAGATCGGAAATACCGAAAGTTCTGTTATTTTTTACATTCTTTAATACTTTTATAATTATAAATACCTGCAGAGATGGAGAATTAGTTCAATGACACACGTACATGAGGCGGTAAAAACCCGCCACAAGGAGACTTCTCTCGTCTTCCCGATTTTGGCACTGGTAGTACTGTTCTTATGGGGGAGCAGTCAGTCACTACCAGTGGTCATCGGCATTAATGCGCTGGCCCTTATTGGTATATTAAGCAGTGCATTCAGTGTTGTCCGTCATGCGGACGTATTAGCACATCGACTTGGTGAACCCTACGGGTCGCTGATCCTCAGCCTGTCCGTTGTTATTCTTGAAGTCAGCTTAATCTCCGCATTAATGGCGACCGGCGATGCTGCGCCTACGCTCATGCGCGATACGCTATATTCAATCATTATGATCGTAACCGGCGGCCTGGTCGGTTTTTCATTACTGTTAGGTGGCCGTAAATTTGCCACTCAGTATATGAATCTGTTTGGTATTAAGCAGTATTTAATCGCCCTGTTTCCGCTGGCCATTATTGTACTGGTGTTCCCGATGGCTTTACCGGGTGCAAATTTCACTACCGCCCAGGCGCTATTAGTGGCATTAATTTCTGCGGCGATGTACGGCGTATTTTTGCTGATACAAACTAAAACGCATCAGAGCCTGTTCATTTATGAGCATGAAGACGAGGGTGACGACGACGATCCGCATCACGGTAAACCGTCAGCCCACAGCAATATGTGGCATGCCGCTTGGCTTATCATTCATCTGATCGCTGTTATTGCCGTGACCAAAATGAACGCCAGCCCGCTGGAAACATTGCTGACTGAACTGAATGCGCCGGTCGCCTTTACCGGTTTCCTGGTCGCATTGCTGATCCTCTCCCCTGAAGGGCTAGGTGCGCTGAAAGCGGTTCTGAGTAATCAGGTACAGCGGGCGATGAATTTGTTCTTCGGTTCAGTATTAGCCACCATTTCACTGACCGTTCCGGTAGTGACCCTGATCGCATGGGCAACCGGGAATGATTTGGTCTTTGCGCTGGGCGCACCAGAGATGATTGTGATGGTTTCATCACTGGTACTGTGTCACATCTCTTTCTCCACCGGACGCACCAACGTGCTTAACGGTGCGGCGCATCTGGCGCTGTTTATCGCCTATCTGATGACGATATTTGCCTGATTAGTCTTTCTGATAGAACCCACGGCCCTTCTCAGGGCCGTTTTCTTTTACCGCTCACAGCTCCGGATAAACCTGTTGACCATCGACAAACGTTAATAACGACTCCGTTTGGTGCAATTTGTCTGCCGGAATAGCCATAATATCCTGATTAAGCACCGCAAAACGGCGAGCTTACCTGCCTGCAAACTTCCCCTCTGCTGTTCTGCAAAAGCTATCCAGGCGGCATTGAGGGTATACATTTTTAATGCATCTTCTCGGCTTAACTGGCACGCATCATGGCGTACCGTGCCGTCGAGCGCTTTACCTGTTACATGATATTCAATGGCATGCCATACTCCTGCAACGCCAATCCGCGTCGCATCCGTACCACCTACAACGATACCCCCCTGCTCTGATGCGGGTTGATATGAGGCACCGCCTGATTAAGTTCCCATTTTCCCCATCATATTTATCTACCTTATCTTGTGATGATCATCTGGAAAGCTGATGCCGCACCGCTACGATGGCGATTCGCGCGCTGGCTAGCAGACGTTCGAACGAATGCCCGCAACGCGCTTTTCCCGACAGGCCAAGCATTGTGGTACTGACGTAATCAGTCAGGCTGTCAGCCTCTTTAGGATGCCGCTGTGCGATAAAGTCGTGAATTTTATGTTCGGCAGCCGAGTAGAAATTCCGCGCGACCTTCCGCGCCTGCGGATCGTTACTGTGCGTGCCCTCCAGGACCAAACATCCCGGCGTATGCGGATCTGCGGCATAACGTCGCGCCGCCTCTTCAAGCAGATCGGTAAGACATGCAGAAACGGGTTTATCGGGGCGAAGAATGTCATCAAAAGGGATCGCCTCAGTTTGTACGTAGCGGTCAAGAACACGTTTATAAAGACCGATTTTATTCCCAAAAGCAGCATAGAAACTTGGGGGCTTGATCGACAACGCCGCGGTGACATCCGCCACGCTAACCGCGTCATAGCCATGTGCGTGAAACAAGGGTTGTACTTTGGCAACGGCCATTTCTGGATCAAAATTACGTGGGCGTCCAGGTGCACGAGTGCATTTTGTAGTGATCATTACAAATCCATTGACAGAAAACAGTGCACCCATTATATATCGATCACTACATAATTGTTCAAGGAGTACCTCATGTCTTCTTTTAACGGCAAGTCAGTTCTGGTTCTTGGCGGCAGTCGTGGGATTGGCGCGGCTATCGTGCGCCGTTTTGCCGCGGATGGCGCATCGGTTATCTTTACCTATTCAGGCTCCCCTGACGCTGCCAAAGCGCTTGCTGATGAGACGGGTACCCAGACAGCGCAAACCGATAGCGCCGACCGTAACGCCGTCATCAACCGGGTACGCGAAAGCGGCCCGCTGGACGTGCTGGTAGTTAATGCAGGCATTATTCTGTTTGGTGATGCGCTGGAGCAGGATCCGGATGACGTGGAGCGCCTGTTCCGGATTAACATTCACTCCCCATACTATGCGGCCGTGGAAGCGGCACGACAGATGCCTGACGGCGGACGCATTATCATTATTGGTTCTGTGAATGGCGACCGTATGCCTCTTGCTGGCCTGGCCTCTTATGCGGTGAGCAAATCAGCGCTGCAAGGGCTGGCCCGGGGGCTGGCACGTGATTTTGGACCGCGGGGCATTACGGTAAACGTGGTTCAACCGGGTCCTATTGATACCGATGCCAACCCGGAAGATGGCCCACTGAAAGAGGTGATGCACAGTTTTATGGCGCTAAAACGACATGGCCGTCCAGAGGAAGTTGCGGGAATGGTTGCCTGGCTTGCAGGCCCTGAGGCTGGGTTTGTGACGGGGGCAATGCATACAATTGACGGTGCATTTGGCGCCTGACGGCCACCCTTAACACTTTTCTCAAACAGCAGTCCGGAGAGATATCTCTCCGGACTGCAATACTTTCTTAGTTCTCGGTATCCAGCTCGTCGAAGCTTTTAACCAGGTCATCAATCGCTTTAATCTGAGTCAGGAACTGTTCCAGTTTCGCCAGCGGCAGCGCGGATGGACCATCGCATTTTGCATTGGCTGGATCCGGATGCGCTTCAATAAACAGACCGGCCAGACCTACCGCCATACCTGCGCGCGCCAGTTCGGTAACCTGCGCACGACGACCGCCGCTTGCTGCGCCAAACGGGTCACGGCATTGCAGCGCATGGGTAACGTCAAAAATCACCGGCGAGTTGCCAGAAACTTTCTTCATCACGCTGAAGCCCAGCATATCCACAACCAGGTTGTCATAACCAAAGTTCGCGCCACGGTCGCACAGAATTACTTTGTCGTTGCCGCCTTCATGGAATTTATCCACGATATTGCCCATCTGGCCCGGGCTTACGAACTGCGGTTTTTTCACGTTGATAACGGCACCGGTTTTCGCCATCGCTTCCACCAGATCGGTCTGACGAGCGAGGAAGGCCGGCAGCTGAATCACATCCACCACATCAGCAACAGGCTGAGCCTGGCTGGCTTCGTGAACGTCGGTGATCACTTTTACGCCAAAAGTCTGCTTCAGTTCCTGGAAGATTTTCATCCCTTCTTCAAGGCCCGGTCCACGGTAAGAGTGGATGGAAGAACGGTTGGCTTTATCAAAGGAGGCTTTGAACACGTAAGGGATACCCAGCTTTTGAGTAACGGTTACGTAGTGCTCACAAATGCGCATCGCCAGATCGCGGGATTCCAGCACGTTCATTCCGCCAAACAGCACGAACGGCAGGTCATTTGCCACGTTGATGTCGCCAATGCTAACCACTTTTTGTTTCATAGGATCGCCTTAAACGGTAGGTAAAGTGTCATTAATCAATGCAATACAATTTGCTTGTGCGAAATAGTATTAATCTGCGCACGAATCATTTCGCTGATCGGGTCTTCCGGACACTGTTCAACGAAATAACTTAAATCGGTCAGCGCAACATGTTCACACTCCAGTTGCGCGTAAATTAATCCACGATCGCGTATTTCATACGGATCTTCAGGATTAAACTGTAATAGTGCTTCGCTGGCACGCAGCGCCAGCTCCATTTGCCGCTCTTCCATCAGCGATGATTTCAGCGTGTCGAGCAGCTTACGAATTACTTCTGCATTATCCGCCTCATCCAGGTCTTCATTAAACAGCTCCGCGACCGGGCTGATATTCCCCTTCAGCCACACTTCCAGCGTGTGCTCATTTAACGTTTCGCCATTGAACGGATTGATTAGCCACATTTCGCCATCGAGCGATTCAATACGCAAGATGAGTTGTGTAGGGAAAATCACCGGCACCAGTGGCAGCTCCAGTCGGTTGGCAATCCACAATAAGATTGCGCCCAGGGATACGGCGCTGCCCTGACGATTTTTCAGTACCTGATCAAGCCATAGTGCATCAGAAAGACGATAGACGCCGTGGGTATCCGTAAACCCCCATTCGCCGTAAAAAAGTGCCAGCAGTTTTTCCAGTTGCTCATCCTGAGACAGGAGCTGGCTAATTTCTTCTTGCGCCAGACTGACCAGACGTTCCAGTTCGTCATAGACAGTTTGTGTCGGAAAATCCAGACGGATAGACTCCGACGCCAGGATCATCCCATCACACAATGGCGCTTTATTAAATTCGAAATCAGCTAACGACCTCATGCTTACCCCAGTAACGGTATTTTTGTGGTGGCGAGTTTAATGATGATGTACAGCACCACCAGCGCCAGCGGAAAAGCGATTAATCGCGCCTGCTGACTGCGCGCCCGACGATAATCGAGCGCAATAAAACCCAAAACGATGTAAATGATAACCCCAAACAGCTTTTCAGTCAGCCATGTCCCGTGCTCAGTGAATGGCAGGATGTGCGCTTTAACCATTAACGCTACGCCGCTGAGTAATAAAACGGTATCGACAACCGGCGGCACGATGCGCGTCCAGCGCGCGCAGGCAAGGCGCGAGTCGGTGTAACGCCACCAAAATCGCAGCGTCAGCAAACCAACCGAAAGCGCAATGCTGATGAGATGGACGTTGAGTAACACACCGAAGGTACTCATGATGGGATGCGTCCAATCGTAATTCGCTCGTTGCCGCCATAGTCACGACAGGTTTCAACTGCCAGGTAACCCGCACGAGTAAAGGCATCACGGACGACCTCGCCCTGCTGCCAACCATGTTCCAGCAACAGATAGCCGCCGGGCGTTAACATGCGCTGAGACTGGTCGATGATATGCACGATATCCGCCAGCCCCTGATCGCCCGCCACCAACGCCGACAGCGGTTCAAAGCGAACGTCACCTTGCGCCAGGTGCGGATCCTGTTCGTCGATATACGGCGGATTGCTGACAATCATGTCAAACTGCTGTCCCTGCAATGCGCTGAACCAGTTACTTTGCAGCACGCAAACATTGTCGATGCCCAGTTGCTGCTTGTTGCGAATGGCCAGTGCCACGGCATCAGGCATGCGGTCTACAGCTGTCACTGCACAATCCGGACGCTCGGTTGCCAGCGCCAGCGCAATGGCACCCGTGCCGGTTCCCAAATCGAGAATACGACACGCTGAGGCCGGCAGGCGAGCCAGCGCCTGCTCCACCAGACACTCGGTATCCGGACGCGGAATAAGCGTGGCTGGAGACACAAACAGCGGCAACGACCAGAACTCACGCACGCCGGTTAAGTGCGCCACCGGCTCTCCCCGCTGACGCCGCTCCAGTAGCGTATCAAGCTGTTGACGCTGCGCCTCGGTTAACTCCGTTTCGCCGAAAGCCAGAATAAAGGTGCGCCCTTTGCCAGTAACGAACTCGAGTAAAATCTCGGCGTCACGGCGCGGACTTTCGCTTGCCTGTAATTGGCTAATCGCTTCACGCAGCCAGTGCTGATAATCCATTAATCCTGCTCGGACAACGCCGCCAGTTGGTCGGCCTGGTATTCCTGGACAATCGGCTCAATGAGCATATCCAGTTTGCCTTCCATCGCTTCATCCAGACGGTAGAGCGTCAGGTTAATGCGGTGATCGGTCACACGACCCTGCGGGAAGTTATAGGTACGGTTACGATCGCTGCGATCGCCACTGCCCAACAGGTTGCGACGCTCAGAGGCTTCCGCCTGTTGACGTCTTGCCACTTCGGCGGCACGAATTCGCGCCCCCAGCACCGACATCGCTTTGGCTTTGTTTTTATGCTGTGAACGTTCGTCCTGGCATTCTACTACGATACCGGTCGGTAAGTGGGTAATACGGATTGCGGAGTCGGTGGTGTTAACGTGCTGACCGCCCGCGCCCGATGAACGGAAGGTGTCAAT
Source organism: Citrobacter freundii complex sp. 2024EL-00216 (assembly GCF_043945515.1). Taxonomy (NCBI): domain Bacteria; kingdom Pseudomonadati; phylum Pseudomonadota; class Gammaproteobacteria; order Enterobacterales; family Enterobacteriaceae; genus Citrobacter; species Citrobacter freundii complex sp. 2024EL-00216. The sequence continues at coordinate 113,975 of NZ_JBIMRA010000007.1, forward strand.
ACGCAGATCGGCCGGGTTGATGTCCGGCAGTTCGGCATCCGGCAGTTCCGGCATAACCGCGACCGTACAGGCCGAGGTATGAATACGCCCCTGCGATTCCGTCGCAGGTACGCGCTGCACGCGATGGCCGCCAGACTCAAACTTCAGTCGCCCGTAAACGCCTTCGCCGCTAATCTTGGCAATGACTTCTTTAAACCCGCCATGCTCGCCTTCGCTGGCGCTCATGATCTCAACCCGCCAGCGACGCGATTCAGCGTAACGGCTGTACATGCGGAACAGATCGCCGGCAAACAGCGCCGCTTCATCACCACCAGTTCCCGCGCGCACTTCGAGGAAGGCGTTACGTTCGTCATCGGGATCTTTAGGTAATAGCAGGACCTGCAGATGCTGTTCCAGCTGCTCACATTTCTCTTTTGCTTCGCGCAGTTCATCCTGCGCCATTTCACGCATTTCAGGATCGTCGAGCATCATCTGAGCCGTCTCGATATCTTCCTGAACCTGTTGCCAGTCCGTAAAACAGCGAGATACATCGCTTAATTGCGCATATTCGCGCGACAGCGCACGAAAGCGATCCTGGTCTGCGATAGTACCCGCATCACCGAGCAGCGCCTGAACTTCTTCATGGCGTTCATGCAGGGCTTCCAGTTTGGCAACGATAGAAGGCTTCATAGGCGTAAATGCACCCTGTAAAAAATAAGATTGGTGTGCTGCTACTCCAGCCCGAGGCTGTCGCGCAGAATATTCAGGCGTTCACTATCCCCGTCACGGGCGGCCTGTTGAAGTGATTTGGTTGGTGCATGAATCAGGCGATTGGTTAGTTTCCAGGCCAGATCCTGCATAATGGCTTGCGCATCACCGCCCTGTTGAAGAGCGGCCAACGCTTTGGCGGTCAGTTCATCACGGATCTGTTCTGACTGACTGCGATACTCGCGGATAGTGTCGCTTGCGCCCTGGGCGCGTAGCCAGGCCATAAACTCGCTGGCTTCCTGCTCCACTATCGTTTCGGCTTCCACCGCCGCCGCTTTGCGCTGGGCCAGGTTATGCGAAATGATGCTTTGCAGGTCATCAACGCTGTACAGATAGGCGTTAGACAATTTACCCACTTCCGGCTCGACATCGCGCGGTACGGCGATATCCACCAGCAACATAGGCTGATTGCGGCGGTTTTTAAGCGCACGTTCCACCATTCCTTTGCCGATAATCGGCAGCGGACTGGCGGTAGAACTGATAATGATATCGGCATCCTGTAAACGCGCGTCTATATCACTCAGTGAAATCACCTCGGCGCCGACTTCATCCGCCAGCACCTGCGCACGCTCGCGAGTGCGGTTGGCGATGATCATCTTCTTCACTTTGTGCTCGCGCAGATGTCGCGCAACCAGCTCAATGGTTTCGCCCGCACCGACTAACAGCACGGTTACCGTGGAGAGCGATTCAAATATCTGCCGCGCCAGGGTACAGGCGGCAAACGCCACCGACACGGCGCTGGCGCCGATGTCAGTTTCTGTACGTACACGTTTTGCGACAGAGAATGATTTCTGGAACATGCGTTCCAGCGCACTGGCGTTCAGGTGACCTTTTTGCGAATCCGCAAACGCTTTTTTCACCTGCCCCAGAATTTGCGGTTCACCGAGCACCAGTGAATCCAGACCGCTGGCAACACGCATCAAATGACTGACCGCGTCGTTGTCCTGGTGCCAGTACAAGCTGTTGCGCAGATCTTCTTCATTGAGGTTATGGTATTCACACAGCCAGCGAACCAGCGTTTCTTGCAGGTTATCCTGCTCTTCAACGCTGAGATACAGCTCCGTGCGGTTACACGTCGACAGCACTACCCCGCCCTGCACCATTGGCTGCGCGAGCAGGCTGTCCAGCGCCTGATCGAGCGTATCCGGCGAAAACGTTACGCGTTCTCGCAGCGATACAGGTGCCGTTTTATGGTTAATACCAAGCGCTAAAAGGGTCATGTGTGCGGGAATAGTACCAGCGTTGATAAGGTTAGACTGGGTGCATCATACAGGATGCGTGCGGTCAATAAAAGAGACTGACCCCTTTTGGAGTAATAGCTTAGTGCACAAATTTAAGCGATTTAAGATAACTTGAACGTAGACGATGTCTGATGGCGGCGCTAGCATTAAGAGTTATAACTGCAACGTATCTCAAGGATTTGTCATCATTATGACCCTGCCTGATTTTCGCCTGATTCGCCTGCTGCCGCTGGCGGCCCTGGTTCTTACTGCCTGTACGCTCAACGCGCCTAAAGGTCCCGGTAAAAGCCCCGATTCTCCGCAGTGGCGCCAGCACCAACAGGAAGTTCGCGCCCTGAACCAGTATCAGACGCGTGGTGCGTTTGCCTATATTTCCGATCAACAGAAAGTGTATGCCCGATTTTTCTGGCAGCAAACCGGTCAGGACCGCTATCGTCTCCTGCTGACCAACCCACTGGGCAGCACTGAACTGGAACTTAATGCGCAGCCTGGCAACGTCGAACTGGTCGATAACAAAGGCAAACATTACACCGCCGACGACGCTGAAGAGATGATCGGCAAACTGACCGGCATGCCTATCCCATTAAACAGCCTGCGCCAGTGGATCCTTGGCCTGCCAGGTGACGCCACCGATTATAAGCTCGACGACCAATATCGTCTGAGTGAAGTGAACTACAGCAAAGACGGTAAAAACTGGAAAGTGGTCTATAGCGCCTACGACAGCAAAACCCAGCCAGCGATGCCAGCAAACATGGAGCTGTCCGACGGCTCCCAGCGTATTAAGCTGAAAATGGATAACTGGATTGTGAAATGATGACCCATTGGCCCTCTCCGGCAAAACTGAATTTGTTTTTATACATCACCGGACAGCGTGCGGACGGTTACCACACGCTGCAGACCTTATTTCAGTTTCTTGATTATGGCGACACGATAGATATTGCACCGCGTAGCGACGGCGAAATTCACCTGTTAACCCCAGTGGAAGGCGTTGCGCATGAAGACAATCTGATCGTCCGTGCGGCACGTTTGCTGATGAAAGCGGCATCTGAAAGCAATCGCCTTCCCAAAGGGAGCGGTGCGGACATCAGTATCGACAAACGCCTGCCGATGGGCGGCGGTCTTGGCGGAGGTTCGTCTAATGCGGCAACCGTTCTGGTGGCGCTGAATCATCTCTGGCAGTGCGGACTTTCGGTTGATGAACTGGCGGCACTCGGCTTAACGCTGGGGGCGGATGTTCCCGTATTCGTGCGCGGCCATGCGGCCTTTGCCGAAGGCGTTGGCGAAATTCTGACGCCGGTCGAGCCTGAGGAAAAGTGGTATCTGGTTGCTCATCCGGGAGTCAGTATTCCGACACCGGTGATTTTTAACGATCCCGACCTCCCGCGCAACACGCCAAAAAGGTCAATAAAAACGTTACTAAAATGTGAATTCGGCAATGATTGCGAGGTTATCGCAAGAAAACGTTTTCGCGAGGTTGATGCGGCGCTTTCCTGGCTGTTAGAATACGCGCCGTCGCGCCTGACTGGTACAGGGGCTTGTGTCTTTGCTGAATTTGACACTGAGTCTCGTGCTCGCCAGGTGCTTGAGCAAGCCCCGGAATGGCTCAAAGGCTTTGTGGCGAAAGGCGTCAACCTCTCCCCATTGCACAGAGCGTTACTCTAAATCCTTCGGATTTCAGGAAGATGGCGAAATGACGAATCGCCAGGTGCATACAACTTCAGTATGTAACTGGTGTGAGGAATTGATGCCAGCGCAAATGAAACGCGAAGGACAACGAGTAAGCCGGGCAAGCTGAGTTGCGGTGACAACGTCACCCTGTTCCAGACGTTGCATCGCGCTCTTTAATACACCGCATGGAGAGGATACTGCCTGGCCCGCACAGTTTTCGGCAGATTCTTTCCACCAATGGACGCATGCCTGAGGTTCTTCTCGTGCCTGATATGAAGCTTTTTGCTGGTAACGCCACCCCGGAACTAGCACAACGTATTGCCAACCGCCTGTACACTTCACTCGGCGACGCCGCTGTAGGTCGCTTTAGCGACGGCGAAGTCAGCGTACAAATTAATGAAAATGTACGCGGTGGTGATATTTTCATCATCCAGTCCACTTGTGCCCCTACTAACGACAACCTGATGGAATTGGTCGTTATGGTTGATGCGCTGCGCCGTGCTTCCGCAGGCCGTATCACCGCCGTTATTCCTTACTTCGGCTATGCACGTCAGGATCGTCGCGTACGTTCCGCTCGTGTACCGATTACCGCTAAAGTCGTCGCTGATTTCCTGTCCAGCGTTGGCGTTGACCGCGTCCTCACCGTTGACCTGCATGCTGAACAGATCCAGGGCTTCTTTGACGTACCGGTTGATAACGTATTCGGTAGCCCGATCCTGTTAGAAGACATGCTGCAGCTGAACCTGGACAACCCGATTGTGGTTTCTCCGGATATCGGTGGCGTCGTGCGTGCCCGCGCTATCGCTAAACTGCTGAACGATACCGACATGGCTATCATCGACAAACGTCGCCCTCGTGCGAACGTTTCTCAGGTGATGCACATTATTGGTGACGTTGCAGGTCGTGACTGTGTTCTGGTTGATGACATGATCGATACCGGCGGTACGCTGTGCAAAGCAGCAGAAGCACTGAAAGAACGTGGTGCTAAACGCGTATTTGCTTACGCCACTCACCCGATCTTCTCAGGTAATGCGGCAAACAACCTGCGCAACTCAGTGATTGATGAAGTCGTTGTCTGTGACACTATCCCACTGACTGACGAAATCAAAGCGCTGCCAAACGTGCGTACATTGACCCTGTCGGGTATGCTGGCCGAAGCGATTCGTCGTATCAGCAACGAAGAATCCATCTCTGCTATGTTCGAGCATTAATCGAGCCCGGCTCAAAAACCCGCTGCGGCGGGTTTTTTTATCTGCAATACTTATTTGTATGACTTATGCCTCCTTCACCTGCCATTTAGTTGACAGATGATGCGCTCATGGATGAAACATTATTGTGAACAGATTATTTTCCTCACATGTGATGCCTTTCCGCGCCCTCATCGACGCTTGTTGGAAAGAAAAATATACCGCTTCTCGCTTTACCCGTGACCTGATCGCCGGGATAACCGTTGGGATCATCGCCATTCCGCTGGCAATGGCCCTGGCAATAGGCAGTGGCGTTGCGCCGCAGTACGGCCTGTATACTTCAGCCGTCGCTGGGATTGTTATCGCCCTTACCGGGGGATCGCGCTTTAGCGTATCTGGCCCAACCGCCGCCTTCGTGGTGATTCTGTATCCGGTGTCGCAACAGTTTGGGCTGGCAGGCCTGCTGGTTGCCACGCTCATGTCCGGGATATTCCTGATCCTTTTCGGCCTCGCTCGTTTTGGCCGCCTGATTGAATATATCCCCGTGTCGGTAACGTTAGGTTTTACATCGGGTATTGGTATCACCATCGGTACCATGCAGATTAAAGATTTTCTTGGCCTGCAGATGGCCCATGTCCCGGAGCACTATCTGCAGAAGGTCGGCGCGCTATTTATGGCCTTGCCGACCATCAACGTTGGCGATGCCGCCATTGGCGTAGTGACGCTGGGGATCCTGATTTTCTGGCCGCGCCTGGGGATCCGACTGCCAGGTCACCTTCCCGCACTGCTGGCAGGCTGCGCGGTAATGGGTATCGTGAACCTGACCGGCGGCCATGTCGCCACCATTGGTTCTCAGTTCCACTACATTCTGGCTGACGGCTCACAGGGTAATGGTATCCCGCAGTTGCTGCCGCAGCTGGTCCTGCCGTGGAATATGCCGGAGTCAAACTTTACCCTGAGCTGGAGCTCGTTACAGGCGCTGTTACCGGCAGCCTTCTCGATGGCGATGCTGGGGGCAATTGAATCTCTGCTGTGCGCCGTCGTACTCGATGGGATGACCGGCACCAAGCATAAAGCTAACAGCGAGTTGATTGGCCAGGGGCTGGGTAACATCGTGGCACCGTTCTTTGGCGGTATCACCGCCACAGCGGCAATTGCCCGCTCTGCGGCAAACGTCCGCGCCGGGGCGACCTCGCCAATCTCTGCGGTTATCCACGCGATTCTGGTGATCCTTGCCCTGCTGGTACTTGCACCGCTGCTTTCCTGGTTACCGCTTTCCGCCATGGCCGCCCTGCTACTGATGGTGGCATGGAACATGAGTGAAGCGCATAAAGTCGTGGATTTGCTGCGCCATGCACCGAAAGACGACATCATTGTCATGCTGATGTGTATGTCGCTGACGGTACTGTTCGACATGGTTATTGCCATCAGCGTCGGTATCGTTCTCGCCTCTCTGCTGTTTATGCGTCGTATTGCGCGCATGACTCGCCTGGCGCCGGTCAACGTAGACGTACCGGACGATGTGCTGGTGCTGCGCGTTATTGGTCCGCTGTTCTTTGCCGCGGCGGAAGGATTATTTACCGATCTTGAGTCGCGTATTGAAGGTAAACGCATCGTAGTCTTGAAGTGGGACGCGGTCCCGGTACTGGATGCCGGTGGTCTGGACGCTTTCCAGCGCTTTGTAAAACGTCTGCCGGAAGGTTGTGAATTACGCATCAGTAATCTGGAATTCCAGCCGCTACGTACCATGGCGCGCGCGGGTATTCAGCCTATTGCCGGGCGCCTGACGTTCTTCCCGAATAAAGATGCTGCGCTAGCAGATATCCGCTAACGTGTAGCCCGGCCAGGCTAAACGCCGCCGGATTGCAAATGACAGACAAAAAAATGGCTCCCTTACCTGGGAGCCATTTTTATAACAAGCTTATTGCTTACGCGTTCAACAGTTGCTCAGCCGTTGCCTTCACGCTTGCCAGCAGGACTTTAACATCCTCCAGACATACCGTCGGATTGAGCAGCGTTAGCTTCAGGCAGGTGACACCATCTGCTTCGGTCACGCCGACGTTGGCGCTACCAGAAGCCAGCAGAACGTCACCAATACGCTGGTTCAGCAGCGCGACAAACGCCATGTCGTCACTTTGCGGGCGGAAGCGGAACAGCACACTTGCCAGCTGCGGCTCCATCACCAGTTCAAGATGTGGCTGGGTTTTGACAAACTCAGCAACATCACGCGCCAGCGTCACACCGTTATCAATGATCTCGGCATACTGCTTTTTGCCCAGCGCTTCGAGGCCCATCCACAGCTTCAGCGCATCGAAACGACGCGTGGTCTGCAGCGACTTCGATACCAGGTTTGGTACGCCAGCCTCTTCATCGAAATCAGAGTTCAGGTACGCCGCCTGGTAACGCATCAGCTCGTAGTGGCGCGCATCTTTTAACAGGAACGCACCGCAGCTGATAGTCTGGAAGAACTGCTTGTGGAAATCCAGCGTCACGGAATCTGCCAGTTCAAGGCCGTTCAGGAAGTCACGGTACTTATCAGAAAGAAGTAACGCCCCGCCCCATGCCGCATCCACGTGCATCCAAATCTGATGTTCTGCAGCCAGCGCTGCAATATCCGCTAACGGATCGATTGCGCCCGCATCGGTAGTACCGGCAGTGGCGACGATTGCCATCACCTGCTCACCGTTGGCTTTCGCCTGGGCCAGCTTGTCTTTCAGATCAGCCAGATCCATGCGTGAAAACGCATCGGTCTTCACCTGGGTGACGGAACGGTAGCCCAGCCCCATCAGCGCCATGTTCTTCTGCACGGAGAAGTGCGCGCTTTCAGAGCAGAACACTTTGATTTTACTCAGATCACCGGTCAGACCATCCTGCTGAATGGAGTGCCCCTGGCGAGCGAAAAAAGCATCACGCGCCAGCATCAGGCCCATCAGGTTACTCTGCGTACCGCCGCTGGTGAATACGCCCGCATCGCCTGTCGGGTATCCAACCTGCTCACGCAACCACTCGATCAGCTTGATCTCAATGATGGTGGCCGACGGGCTCTGGTCCCAGGAGTCCATACTCTGGTTGGTGGCGTTGATCAGCACTTCCGCCGCCTGGCTAATCACCAGGCTCGGGCAGTGCAGATGCGCCACGCACTGCGCATGGTGAACCAACAAGCTGTCTTTGAGAAAGTATTCAACCGCACGCTCAATAGCGGCCTGGTTGCCCAGGCCCTGAGACGTAAAATTCAGGTTGATACGTTCACGCAGTTGCTCAACGGTTTTACCCTGATACATCTCAGGCTGCTTTAACCATTCAACGACCGCTTGCGTACTCTGCTCGATAGCGTCCTGATAAGCTGCAATGCTTTGCGCCGAGCCGGACAGAATCGGGTTTACGTCTGACATTCGATCCAACTCCGTTTAAACCGGCTTCACGCCAGCGCCCAGCAGGGCGTTTTCGAATTTATCGAGGAAGATTTCCAGCTCAGCGTTGGTGATCAGCAGTGACGGCAACAGGCGCAGCACGCAACCATTGCGGCCACCACGCTCCAGAATCAGCCCATTTTCGAAGCATTTTTTCTGCAGCAACGCGGACAGCTCGCCATCGGCCGGGTAGCAGCCCATGTGATCCTGCGCTTCGTTCGGCTTCACGATTTCCAGGCCGATCATCAGACCCAGACCGCGCACCTGGCCGATAACCGGGTAGCGTTTCTGCAGGTCAGCCAGTTTGCCTTTCAGCCACTCGCCTTGGGCAGCAACTTTATCGGCAATCTTGTCGTCTTTGAGGATCTTCAGCGTTGTCAGACCGGTCGCCATCGCCAACTGGTTGCCGCGGAAAGTACCAGTGTGGTGGCCCGGAGCCCACGCATCGAACTGCTTTTTAATGCCCAGCACCGCCAGTGGCAGACCGCCGCCAACCGCTTTGGACATCACGATGATATCTGGCTCAATACCGGCGTGTTCGAAGGCGAACAGTTTACCGGTACGTGCAAAGCCCGCCTGAACTTCATCGATGATCAGCAGAATGCCGTGTTCCTGCGTCACTTTACGAATGCGTTGCAGCCACTCGACCGGAGCCGGATTCACGCCACCTTCACCCTGCACCGCTTCAAGGATCACGGCAGCCGGTTTACGCACGCCGCTTTCAACGTCGTTGATCAGGTTTTCGAAGTAGTAGGTTAATGCTTTAACGCCAGCGTCGCCGCCGATACCCAGCGGACAACGGTATTGATGCGGATACGGCATAAACTGCACTTCCGCCATCATGTTGCTGACCGCTTCTTTCGGCGACAGGTTGCCGGTCACGGACAGCGCGCCGTGGGTCATCCCGTGGTAGCCACCGGAGAAACTGATGATGCTGGAACGGCCGGTGACTTTCTTCGCCAGCTTCAGCGCCGCTTCAACAGCATCTGCGCCGGACGGACCGGTGAACTGCAGGCAATATTCTTTGCCCTGACCCGGTAATAAAGAAAGTAAATAAGATGAGAATTCATCTTTTAACGGCGTGGTAAGGTCAAGCGTATGTAACGGTAAGCCGCTTGTGATGACACTTTGAATGCTCTGCAGCACTTCAGGATGGTTATGACCAAGCGCCAGGGTTCCGGCACCTGCCAGGCAATCAAGATATTGATTATTTTCTACATCAGTAATCCAGACGCCCTGCGCTTTAGCGATCGCTAATGGCAGTTTACGTGGATAGCTGCGGACATTAGATTCAAACTCAGCCTGTCTTGCTAAAAAGGTATCATTGCTCTGTGGTAATGAATTAGCACTTAAAGTATCAATACGGACTTTATCCGTCATCATATCACTCCTACAACCAGGTGTAGATTAACGCCTGATTGAATAAATGGTTATAAGGATTACCTGTAAAAAAGCGCGGCTAATATATGTTGTTTTAGCTTAGGACTCAATCATTTATTTTTCGGCATTGAAAATAACAACTTTCCCCTTTAAATTCAAAGCGTAATAACTATTTACCATTACTAAATCCTAAAGAAATATATCTATTTAATTAACAATGTTGTAGCTAATTGCAACGCAGACAATCTAATAAAAACCATGGAATTTTCGTGTTTTTATTATTTTTTTACACGTTTTTACCATTAATGATGCTCGCGATATCTTGTGATGCCATGATTTTTCACTTATTTGTCGATAAATCGAATAAAAAAGTCGATCCCTAAATATAAATCACTTAGTATGGCGCGCTTATTTGCAGGCTATGTAGATAAAATTAATGCGCAGCACCCGATAACGCGTACAGGCGACACGCGTTATCGACAACAGGTATTCCCTGGGTTGTCAGCAGAAATGTTCGCGGGCGGACATTTCGTAAGGCGAACTTCGTTCCCTTATGCCGAGAATGAAAATTTTCTAGCCATACTTTTATGGCGCCCTGATATGAGATTGTTATGACTCGCATTTATCCACCATCCGTCGTTGCCAAATTTGGCGGCACCAGCGTCGCTGATTTTGATGCGATGAACCGCAGCGCCAGCATTGTCCTTGCTGATCAAGATGTCCGTTTAGTCGTTTTGTCTGCTTCAGCAGGCGTGACAAACTTACTGGTTGAGCTTTCTGAAGGTCTGGAAACACATCAACAATTAGATAAGATTGAGACTTTACGCGCCATCCAATACAACATTATTTCCCGCCTGAAGCAGCCGTCCGTTATCAGCACGGAAATTGATAATCTTCTAAACAATATACGTCGACTTGCACAAACGGCGATGGTTTCGCCGTCTGATGCGTTAAGCGATGAGTTAGTCAGCCATGGCGAGCTGATGTCCTCGCTACTGTTTACTGAAGTCTTACGTGAACGGCATGCCGAGGCCGGGTGGTTTGACGCCCGCAGCGTGATGCGTACTAACTCGAACTTCGGCTGCGCCGAACCCGAGCTTGGCACACTGCACCACCAGGCGGAGACTCACCTGCGCCCTCGTCTTGAGCAAGCGATTATGGTGACTCAGGGATTTATCGGGCGTGATGCCGCAGGACACACCACAACGCTTGGACGCGGCGGTAGTGATTACACGGCTACGCTTCTCGGTGAGGCGCTTCACGCCACACGCGTTGACATCTGGACCGACGTTGCAGGGATCTACACCACCGACCCACGCATTGCGCCGCGGGCCAAACGAATCGACCATATCTCATTTTCCGAGGCCAGCGATATGGCCGCCTACGGTGCGAAGGTCCTCCACCCGGCGACACTGCTCCCGGCAATGCGTAAAAGCATTCCGGTCTTTGTTGGCTCAAGTAAGGATACTGCCGCCGGAGGTACGCTGGTGCACAACACCACCGATAATCCACCTCGCTATCGCGCGCTCGCCGTGCGTCGTAAACAGACGCTGTTGCGGTTACACAGTCTGGAGAAGCAACCTTCCTGTTCTTTCCTGGCGCAGTCCTTCGCCATTTTAGCTCGCCATGCGGTCACGGTGGATTTGGTTACAACCTCAGAGAATAGTATTGCGCTTGCGCTGGACGCCACTCATGCAACCTCAGGTGAAGACCATGTGTTGACCACCGCATTGTTTACCGCCTTGTCCTCCCACTGTCGTGTGGAAGTGGAAACCGGGCTGGCGCTGGTCACTTTGGTGGGGAATCAACTCACACAGGCTGCGGGAGTTTGCAAAGACGTTTTTGCCTGGCTTGAAGAACATACGGTACGAATGATTTGCCATGGGGCGTCAAACGACAACCTGAGTATCCTGTTGCCGGCTGACAATGCAGACAGCGCGATCAAAGCGTTACATTATCGATTATTCGAATAACGCTTCTTTGTAGTATGCCATCAAGGGTAGAAGTCGTTTAATCCAGTACTGACGAACAAGCAGAGCCCTGGTTTTTAAACCAGGACTTTGTGTTCAAACAACTGCACTCCGAGTTGGGAGAGCTATTTAGTAATGCCGATGATTGGTATCACCGCGACGGCAGCGTTTGTCATAGTGGCGCACCCACCAGTAACGATCGCTGATTTGTTCGTGCCCCCCCACTCTGGCACCCGCCAACCAGAGGACACCACCAACAAAAATACTGAGCACGGCACCATGTGCGAAAAACTGTGGCAGATTAAATTGCGGCAGTTGGTTTAAAATAGAGTAACCAACACCACCCACCATCACCACCAACCCTAAAGCCATGAGCACGTTACCGAGTAACGAAGCGTTTTTGCGTTTCATGTGTCACCTCCGGAACTTTGGGTTGTTACAGGGAATACCCCTAATCCTTATGTGTAAAGTATAGACAACACTGCCGTTCGCAAGTGCGGGAGCGATCACAATTACAAACACTCATGCAACAAAACTTTACAAATAAGCCACTGAACACACTCATTTTCTAATAGTCCATTTGTGCAATTATTCAGCTTTTGGCGATAAGCACGCAGTTTTTTGTCAACAGCAGCGTCAGACAGTAAACTACACGTCGTTTATCGAAACACTCAGGACAAAACACGTGGCGATTAAATTGATTGTCGGCCTGGCGAACCCCGGCGCAGAGTATGCGGCAACGCGACACAATGCAGGCGCATGGTATGTCGATCTGCTGGCAGAAAGATTACGCGCTCCCCTGCGCGATGAGCCGAAATTCTTCGGCTACACCTCCAGAGTTACGCTTGAAGGTGAAGACGTCCGTCTGCTGGTGCCAACCACATTTATGAATCTGAGCGGCAAGGCTGTCGGTGCGATGGCCAGTTTTTATCGTATTAACCCCGATGAAATTTTGGTCGCACACGATGAGTTAGACCTGCCCCCTGGCGTGGCCAAATTTAAGCTTGGCGGCGGTCATGGCGGACATAATGGCCTGAAAGACATCATTAGTAAGTTAGGTAATAACCCCAACTTTCATCGTTTACGCGTTGGAATTGGCCATCCGGGCGATAAAAACAAAGTTGTCGGATTTGTTTTAGGCAAACCGCCTGTTTCAGAACAGAAGTTAATTGATGAAGCAATTGACGAAGCGGCACGTTGTACCGAGATTTTGTTCAAAGACGGCCTGACCAAAGCGACGAGCCGGTTACACACCTTTAAAGCGCAATAAGCAGCGATGTGCGGCATTTTTCTCGCGTGCTGTGTATAATAGGCAAAGTTATTTACATTTCTACAATCTGTTTTCCATAACAGGTTGAATATCAAAAGATTAAGGTGATTTAAACATGGGATTCAAATGCGGTATCGTCGGTTTGCCAAACGTAGGCAAATCCACCCTGTTCAACGCGCTCACAAAAGCGGGTATTGAAGCGGCAAACTTCCCGTTCTGTACTATCGAGCCGAACACCGGTGTTGTCCCGATGCCCGATCCGCGTCTGGATCAGCTGGCCGAAATCGTCAAACCGCAGCGTATCCTGCCAACAACGATGGAATTCGTCGACATTGCCGGTCTGGTAAAAGGGGCGTCCAAAGGTGAAGGCCTGGGTAACCAGTTCCTGACCAACATCCGTGAAACCGAAGCTATCGGCCACGTGGTGCGTTGCTTTGAAAACGACAACATCATCCACGTTAATAACAAAGTGGATCCGGCTGACGACATTGAAGTTATCAATACCGAGTTGGCGTTGTCCGACCTCGACACCTGTGAGCGCGCTATCCATCGCGTGCAGAAGAAGGCCAAAGGCGGCGACAAAGACGCTAAAGCAGAACTGGCTGCGCTGGAAAAATGCCTGCCACAGCTGGAAAACGCTGGCATGCTGCGCGCGCTGAAAACGCTGACTGACGAAGACAAAGCGGCCATCAAATACCTGAGCTTCCTGACGCTGAAGCCAACAATGTACATCGCCAACGTCAACGAAGACGGTTTTGAAAATAACCCGTACCTCGATAAAGTGCGCGAAATCGCGGCTGCCGAAGGTTCTGTTGTGGTTGCCGTTTGCGCAGCCGTTGAAGCTGACATCGCAGAACTCGATGATGCTGACCGTGAAGAATTCATGGCTGAAATGGGTCTGGAAGAGCCGGGCCTGAACCGCGTTATCCGTGCTGGCTACGAATTGCTGAACCTGCAGACCTACTTCACTGCTGGCGTGAAAGAAGTCCGTGCATGGACCATTCCTGTCGGTGCCACGGCTCCGCAGGCAGCCGGTAAAATCCATACCGACTTCGAGAAAGGCTTTATCCGCGCACAAACCATCGCGTTTGAAGATTTCATCACCTATAAAGGTGAGCAAGGTGCGAAAGAAGCTGGGAAAATGCGTGCCGAAGGTAAGGACTATATCGTCAAAGATGGCGATATCATGAACTTCCTGTTCAACGTCTAAATAAAATGTGTTGTCTCATGAGGTTGCAACGAATCTCATGAAAATGAAAAAACCTATAAAATCCACGCAATTGCGTGGATTTTTGTTTTCACAGCATCTCAACTCATCTCGTCACAGCACCGTCAAAAATGAGTACATATTGACGCTGACCCCTTCGTGAAGCATACCGCCCTACAGTTTCTCCAGAATTAAACACGCTTCACGATTAAGCGTAATAAACTCCTGCCAGCTATATTGCTGTTGGTAGTTAAGCTGATACTGCTTTTCTACCTGGCAAATAAGCGGACGTATTTCATAAATCGCGCACAGCTTTGTCTCCATCTGATAGTGACGACAAATGCCGTCACCGCGATCAAGAAATTGCGTTTCACTGGCGCGATCGACGTGGCGACAACAAGCGCCACACTGGTTACAGGGAAACGCGGGCGTTAGCGTCATAGCTTACTTAACCAGCTACGCACAGAGCGGGTATTCCCTGCTTCAAACGGTAGCGCAATATTTCGGCGCTCAACCTCTGCTCGCAGCAACAAACCACGCTCAATTTCACTGTTCACCGCGTTAAGATGCAGCGAGAAACGCGATAGCGCTGACGTATCAATAGCAAACTCTAACGCAGAAAGCTCCAGTAGATAACGATCGAGTTCAGCATTCACCTGCTGATAATATTCTAGTGCTTTCTGATACTTATCTTTAAACGTATCCAGAAACGCCCAGACCTTTTTCATCAATGCGCTGTGTTCCAGGAAGTAGTTCATTACCAGCGTCAGAATACCTGTCGCCAGCGCACCGCAGAAAGCGGCCAGTTCCGGACCAAAAGGAAAGACGAGCATCTTGGCTAAAGCTTCGTTAACCACCACACCAGCAGCCACGGCTACACCCGCAGCCACCAGCTTGCTCACCGCTTTAGCGAGCTGCCCCGGCGCTAACCCCTCAGGGTTAAAGACCATAACTTTAAAAGCCTGTACCAAATTGTTCCACATCTCACGAATCAGGCGCACCATCATCTTCTTAGTCGTAAAGAAGATATTGAAGAGCGTCGTCGTAATGCTGGAGAGCACGCCACCGATTGCACCGTCTTTAAAGGACGTCAGGAAAGTGCTGAATTTACCCTGCACTCGCTGCCAGACTGCGCGTAATGCCTCCGCCGCATCTTGCAGGAAGTCTCCGGCATCGAATGAATGACGATGCTTCTCAAACATCACGGGAATACGCTCGCGGAACTCAAACCAGGTCTCTGCCAGAATCAGTCCCAACATCTGCCGCGTTCCCATGCGAAACGCATTGTTCATTGTGGCGGTGGCGACATTCTTCGCAAACTTACTGCTGGTATAATATTCCTGATTGATCGTACTGTTGTATTTTGCCCGCGCCTTTTTGTCGGCCTCTTTCATCCGTTCAAAATCGGCGGCGGCTTTATTTTCCAGCTTATTCAGCTGTTTTTGCTCTTGCTCGGAAAGCGTTGGTTGGCTGCGTAAACGGGCAATTTCCTGCGTGGTCACAGCATGCTGTTCTTGTAGCGTTTGCACGAAGGCATCCATCGTTTTCGCCTTCTTCGCCTTATTCAGCGACTCATTCGTGAAGGTCAGATTTGATGAATCATTAGCCAGATCGGCACCATCGCATTCGGCAAGGATACGCCCAGGATCGTTGTGAATTTCATGGGCGGCAATAATATGGTCGAGGTTCTTTTTATCATTAGCCGCAAATTTCTCACCGGTGTAGGTATCGGTCAACGTACCGGCCTCGTGCGCCTTTTTTCCCGCCCGGTTGGTGGCAATGTAGTTTTCGTGGCTATGGTAATGATGAGAATCATACCCTTCACGTTGCTCGTACCGTTGACGCTCGGCATCGGTGGCATACACTCCCTCGCGAGCGTTATGAATGGTATTCACATCGCCGCCGTGTTTATCCTCCAGCAAGAGAAAATCCAACCCAAAAGAGGTGGTCAGACTCTTAACCACCGTCTGATGTAACTCTTCACCCCAGTCAAACCTGGCTGTGTTCATTGTGCTCGCCCATAGCAATGCCGGGCAGATTCGCCCGGCGCGTCGATTAAATACGAGAAGAAAATGCGTCAAACTCAGAAGCAGAAACCGCCAGTTTTTCGTCCAGAATCTCTTTGTTCAGCAGGTTCATACCGTTGCTGTCGGTCTGCAGTTGGATCACGCCATCTTCGATAACGGCTTCACCGTTTTCCTGCGTCACCGGCTTGAACAGCGGCGTGGTGATCACGTCGGTCATGATGGCGGCTAATTCATAACCATGGTCGATAATCGCCATGATCTCTTCCGACTCACTAATCTCAGTGGTTATATTCTTCTCATGACGCTCAACAATGATGGCATGCATCGCTTTCAGCGGTTCAAAGTAGTGTTGAACAAAGACGCTATGCATACGGGTTATTGATTCATAAATGCTATTTACATACTGCTGCACCTTCGTCAGCTGCGCTTCAGCCGCATTCATTTTTTCCACCGCAGCAGTCACTTCACGGGATCTTTGATAAGCATTGTTAAGCGCCTTTTCGGCATGGCTATCGTAAGCCCAGCCTGCGATAGCAATCAATGGAGCCACTACCGCGCCGCCAAGCACCATCGCACCGCCCGCCATTCCCCAGCCGCCTGCGGCCAGAGATCCGCCGCCAATAGCCGCCATTGTGGCGTTATACGCCGCCGCACCAGACAGGGCGGCAATCGGCGTACCGGTAGACGCTGCGGCAAACGCCATCACGCCGCTGTACACGGCAAAACCAGCGGCAGCACCGGACACCCCGGCACCGACGACCGTCGTCAGGTATTCCGTGGCGGAAATCGCCAGACTCTGAATTTTATTGATGTTGTGCTGCGGTACCTTCAGACGAAGATCTTTATGCCCATCCTTAGCCATTCGCGCCAACAGATCGTCGGCAATCGTTTTAAATTCATTGAAATCTTTACCGATCTTCAGTTCTTTTTCACCCAGCTCGGCCAGTTTTTTCGACGTTGTTTCATTCGCCAGATCAAAGCTCTCTTTATGCTTATCAAAGCGACGCTGCGCGCGATCTAAAACATCGTCGGCTTCAGATTTTTTCTGGTAGCCATCATAAGCTTTTTTGCCACCAAACGCCGTTGCCGCTGCCGCGACGCCCAGAATAATGAAAGGTAATGCCATAAATAAAAATCTCCTGTGCAATAAGTCGTTGTTACCCGCTACACATCACATTCCAGAACAGGAACAGAGTCGCGATCGCCAGTGATGTAGTTATGCAGTATGTTGATGACCGTTTTTTTCAACCATTCAGGTTCCAGAATTTCTATATTCGGTAACCAGAATAGAATTAGTGGAATAATTTGATTCTGATGTGCTGCCTTGCAAAGCAAAGTCACGCCATCATTCTCTTCACGCACTAATTCTTGCTGAGGCAGTAAATCTCGTCTTGCGAAGTAGCCTGCAATGCTGTGTTTAATACGCACCCGCACCTCAAACGTCTCTTCACTTACCCAAGGATCGCGATGCTCATCAATTAAAGACAGTGTGGGTGTATCGACCGTAAAATGCTCTTTCCGGATATCCAACCACCGAATTTTACTTAACGAAAAAGACTTTAGCTTTCCGTCCTCGGTCGCCTGCAGATACCAAATATTTTTCTGGTTAACTAATTTATAAGGGTGAACGGTGCGCGTTTTGTCTTTATATAAAATATGACAGACACTGTTTTTCTGAATCGCTTTTTCTAATAAGTTAAAATACTTTCGCAAATCATTTCTGACTGAATGTTCAGGGCGACCAAACTGAACTCTAACATGCTGTTCTACCGCTCGTTTTTCTAAGTTAAGCCAAAAATCCTCATCTCTATCAGGAAAAACCGCGTCGGCGTCCAGCAGCTTTGCCAGAGGGTCATGAAGGGCATAGGCGCTATTATTCTGCGCGCGAATCGGTATCAATCGATACTCTCCACCACCACACCCCTCAATAAAGGAGGAAAGCATATTAAGATCACGATAGACCGTTCGTTCAGTGATATTAAATTTCTTCATCAACTGATAGCGATTCACAACGCCACAAGTTTGCAGCTCTATTAGGATATCGACTAAACGTTCTGCTGAGCAACTCCTTGCTGAATCAGCCATAAGCACCTACTTTTCTGTTTTCCTGACATGAATTATATATAAAATGCTGACATATCCTGTCAGTGTATCGGCACGCTGATCATTTTTTTTAGAGAAATCGACAATTTATTTGACCATTAGTCACATTGGACAATTTTTAGGGACAAAAAGCGCTCCTCATCAGGAGTTAATGCCAGAGACATGTCGGCCAAAAGACCACCTGCATACATCCTCATCAAACTGGCTAACGGCTATCTCTTCCACTAAGCCAAATTCAACGCTGAGTTTGCAAAGGTGGATTGTCAGGAGAGTTTCTTAATGATGGCCAGTATCGTGGTATGAACGCCAGTATTTGGTTTCTTCACGCTGAGTAAAAAAACATCATCTGCAGAAGGATGTGGATGCGCAGGGAGCTGTTAGTGCTGCTGACTGAGTCGTTGAAACACGAGCTAATTCGTTGTACAACCGGGCTTACCCATTGATTTCATAGTGACAAGGGGCTAATTTGTATCTCATTAAACATGATTATGACCCTCATTAAAGCCAGACTATGAACATCAGCGAAAAAACATATCATCAATTGAAGGCCAAAATCATCGCCAATGAGTTGGTGGGGGCTATCTCAGAAAATGAGCTATGTCAGGAACTTAATGTCAGCCGTACGCCGCTGCGCGAAGCTTTGTTTCGCCTGATGACTGAAGGCTGGATTGAGCCTTCCAAAAATAAAACGAAAACCATTAAACCCATTACGCTCAGTGAAATACGTGATATTTTCCAGATCCGAAAAGACATTGAAATTATGGTATTGAATTTGTCATGGGAGAACCAGGACCCGCAACGCTACCAGACAATTAAAGATAAAATTGAAGTCGGTTTTCATGATTCGAATGTGTCTTTATTACTCGAAGCTGATAACGAGCTACATGAACAAATGCTATCCGATTGCCACAACGCCATTGTGACTAAAACGCTGACCTTCATGTATGACCGGTTACGCATGCTGCGTTCAGACAAAATGAAAAATGATTCAATTATTGATTCATCCAAAGAACATTTGAAAATTTGCGCCGGTATTATTGCCCGCGATATAGAACAAACCCGTGAAGCCATTGCCCATCACGTCAACAACTCCTACAACCGCCTGTTTTCCAGCTTTAAATAGGCTATGCATATAACATGGCCGGTATTTCTACCGGTCATGTGGGAAGTTAAAAATTAGTAGAGCTGTCGGTACAACGCTTTAATCTCTTCAATACAGGTATCTCGAGGGTTTCCACCGGTACAGACGTCCGCCATTGCCGCGGCTGCCAGAGCATCGATATCTTCATATTTCATGCCGATATCGCGCAGTCGGGCGGGAATATTTACGTCGCGGTTAAGTTGCACCACTGCTTCTACAGCCGCCTGACGCGCCTCTTCAATCGGCATCACCATGGCCTGAGTATTGCCCAAAGCCTGTGCAATTTGGCGATATTTGTCTCCAGTAAACTCGGCGTTGTATGCCATGATATGCGGCAATAGCACAGCATTGGCGACGCCGTGTGGCGTACCATAGAATGCTCCCAGAGGATGGGCCATTCCATGCACCAGGCCCAATCCGACATTAGAGAAGCCCATCCCGGCAATATACTGCCCCACCGCCATGCCTTCAGCGTCCTGGGCGATTCCCTGTATCGAACCGCGTAGCGAACGCCCTATCATCTCAATCGCCTTTAAATGAAGCGTATCGGTTAATTCCCATGCCCCTTTCGTAATATATCCTTCGATTGCATGAGTCAGCGCGTCAACACCGGTTGCCGCTTTTAAACTGGGCGGCATGCTGGCCATCATGTCAGCATCAATAATGGCAACGACCGGAATAGCATGAGGATCATAGCAAACGAACTTACGTCGGTTCTCTACATCGGTAATCACATAGTTAATAGTCACCTCAGCTGCCGTACCCGCGGTCGTTGGAATGGCAATCATCGGTACAGCGGCATTTTTAGTGTCAGCCCCACCTTCGAGGCTGCGGACATCGGCAAACTCAGGGTTGTTAATGATTATCCCTACCGCTTTGCACGTATCCTGCGGTGAACCGCCACCAATAGCGACCAGGTAATCCGCGCCCGCCTGACGAAATGCCTCAACACCTTGCTGCACGACGTCAATCGTCGGGTTAGGTATGACCTTATCAAAAATTTGATAAGGCAACCCTGCGCTATCAAGAATATCAAGTACCTTGGTCGCTACATTAAACTGGATAAGATCGTGGTCAGTAACTACCAGCGCTTTTTTAAAACCTCGCTTTTTAACTTCATCAACGATAGCGTTAATTGAACCCACGCCAAAATATGAGGTTTCATTTAATATCATTCTATAAGACATATTCTATACCTTATAACAGAGAGGTATAACAGCAATACAGCATTGCCGTAGCATAATGTATGCTGTTATTGATTTATGATTATTTGATACTGAACATTATGTCAATCTGTTGCGATTCCTGACGAGTTAGTTCCCCCGCAAAGCTTCTTGATTTCTCCCCAGAATACTGAAACTTATGAGCCACCGCGGTTTTAATTGTAGTAACAAAATCATTACCAATATTATAAATAGCAGAAAGTCGGCTTATCTCACGCTGTATGCCAGTAAGCTGGGTAAGATCATTTTCATCCCAGGCTTTAATTGCCTGCACAAAAAGTTCGGGACAAATATTATTTAATCCTGAAATAACTCCCGCGCCACCCGCCAGAAGATTTGGGATAAGATATTCATCATAACCGGACAGAACAACAAAATCGTCTCTAACGGACGCGACTGACTGAATAATTGCGCGAGTATGAGAGAGACAATCAACAGTATCTTTAACACCCACAAAATTGGGAAATTCTGCCGCTAATTGCGCTACCAGTACCGCGTCCAGATCGCATCCAGTTCGGGCAGGAAAGTTGTATGCGAACCATTTTCCATTCAGGCGCTGCCCCAGATCGCGGTAGTATGCCAATAGTTGGGCCGGCGTTTGTTGAAAATAGTAGTGAGGTAGAATCATCACTGCTTGATACCCGCAATGCCAGGCCTCTTCTGCCAGACGTATCATATCCGCCATACAGGTAGCTGATATATTTGCCACCAGCGGCAGCGATGACATTTTCCGTGCCTCACGGATAAGCATCAGTCGTTCATCCAGCGTTAATGCGGTGAACTCCCCAATACTTCCCATTAGCAATACGACATGAGTCCCAGCCTCTTCCAACCGTCGCAAATGCTGCTGCAGTGCCGATAAATCAATATTTCCTTGTTGATCAAAAGGCGTAATTGATGGGCACCATGCACCGTGAAATTGAGCATGATTATCAGACATAATATATTCCTGAGAAAATAAAAATTATTTTATTCAATGACATGGTAAACAACAGTATCAGCCTGTATTTTCTGCCAGTCCCACTGAATACCCAAACCAGGTTCTTCTGGTGGGAAAGCATATCCCTCGTGAATATTCACCTTATTAAGAGTAACACTATCGAGCTGTGGAATATACTCCAGCCAACGGCTATTAGTAATGGCGCAACATAATGATATATGCAATTCCATCAAGAAATGCGGGCAGACAATTGTATTAAAGCATTCCGCCATATGTGCAACTTTAAGCCATGGTGTAATACCACCAATACGAGCCACATCAACCTGAATAATATCTGCGGCATTATTCTGTAAATACTCTTTGAAGTGCTGGATAGAATAAATGGACTCACCCACCGCGACAGGAATGGTAGTTGACTCACACAATTTTTGATGAGAATCAACATCATGCGCCAGAAGCGGCTCTTCAATCCATGAAAGATTAATATGCTCCAACAACGCTGCTCGCTGTTTGGCTTCCGAGAATTTAAACGCCTGGTTGCAATCAGTCATGATCACGTACTCATCACCCACCGCTTCACGTACAGCAGTCAAACGCTCGATATCACGCACCGGACTTTCAGAACCAATTTTGATTTTAGAACCGCAGAATCCCTGCGCCTTAACAGCCAGCGCATCATCAACTAATTCCTGAGTGCTTAAATGCAGCCAGCCCCCTTCGGTGGTGTATAACTTCATGCGCGACTTCGCACCACCTGCGACTTTATACAGTGGCAAATTCATGCGCTTACACTTCAAATCCCATAATGCGGTATCAATGGCTGCCAGTGCCAGAGACGTAATGGCGCCAACCGAGGTCGCATGAGTTGAGAACAGCAATGATTCCCAGATGCCCTCAATCATCGTCGCATCCTGACCAATCAATTTCGGTAACAGGTGATCTCGTAACAGCGCAACCACAGATGAGCCGCCGGTGCCAATTGTGTAGGTATAGCCTTCACCAATTTCTCCACTCGATGTTGTTAAACGAATAATCGGCGTCTCTTGTGAGACAAAAGACTGAATTGCATCGACACGTTTTACTTTAGGTTTCAAATCAACCATAAAGATTTCGGCTTTAACTATTTTCATTACATCCTCAATATCTGTTAATTTTTTCGCAAAGTTACAAATGATGCTTACTGAATACCAATGCTGGCCAGTTCATCCCACAATTCCTGCGGAATATCCCAGTTAGCCCAGGCAAAATTAGTCAACGCTTGTTCTACGGATTGAACGCCGCAGGTTACGGTGACCACATTTTGGTTTCTTAATGGGAATTGCAGCGCCGCAGCACCAATCGGCACGGCATGTTTTGCACATAGCGCTTCTATCGCATTTGCTTTTTCAATAACCTGCGCTGGCGCGGAACCGTATTCATACAACGCCTTCGATTTATCTTTCGCGACTAAAACTCCGGTAGCGAAAGGTGCGGCAACTGCCACCGAAACATTGTTGCTTTCACATTTAGCAAAGAACGCCTGGCGGTCTGTTTCCAGCAGGTTGTAGCGGTTGGCGAGCATTAAGATATCCGGGGCAGCGTTATCCATCACCTCCATCAGGATTGCCTCTTCATTCGCGCCTGCGCCCCAGGCTTTGATATCGCCATTGCGCTTAAGCTCTTCTAGTGCTTTCTGCCCTGACTCGCAGAAGGTTTTAAAATGTTGGCGTTCCAGTTCCGTATTGCCGTAGGTATAAGTGCCGAGATCGTGTACATAGAGAATGTCGATATAACGGGTTCCCAGCCGCTGGATAGAGTTTTCGTATGAGCGCATGATGCCCTCATAGGAGTAATCAGCCTGTCGGTTAAAAGGGTTCTCATCATAAAAAAATTCCCCTGCTTCAAGGCCTGGCTCTTGTTTCCGGGATTGCAGCAGACGATCAACCTTGGTGGACAAAACATATTCGCTACGCTCCAGTCCACGTAATCCCAAACCTAAACGCAACTCAGAAAGTCCGCTACCATAATGTGGTGCAGTATCAAAGTAGCGCCAGCCAACCTGAATTGCCTTATCAACAATGTCCATTGCTTCGTTATTGCTCAGCGTTCTGAATAAATTAGCCAGGCTGGCTGCGCCGAAGGTTAAAGAAGGTACACTAAGCCCTACACTTTTAATTGTATTCTGAGTAATCATAATATTCCCCTGATGTTTATCAGTATTCTTAGTCAACTTTGTTAGCAGTTAATGAGGCCGCGGTCGTTGATTTATTATTAATATTAAAAATCAACTTCAGCACATAAATAACAATCCCAGTCACTACGATAGAAAAAAGACACAAGAGTGCAGGATTCATTCCTTTTAACAGCTCGAACATTTTGTAGAAGATATAAGATATAGCGTGTGAGCCACCATCAATTGATGAGGCCATCATCTCTTTTGGCACATTCAGTTGCGCCTTTTCGGCCAAAGCCTGCGACACAACCGCGAGATCCGAACCAAACCACAGGATCCCACACACGATGACAATGCCATTAATTAATCCGCGGAACATGTTTCCGTTGCATGCAACCGTGCCAAAGACAACAAATATCGGCAGATAAGGAATATCGGCGAATGGCATCATGGTATTAAAAGGCAAAATAGTACTAATCAGGATCGTGAGTGGCACCATCAAAATACCTACAGACAATACCGCAGGATTTTTAAAAGCAATTTCACCACTGATACCAAAATAAAGTGACTTTGTTGGAAAACGTTTCTTTACCCATTCAGAAGCAATTTCAGTAATCGGTACCAGACCACTGACCAGCACTCCCGCCATCGTCGGTAATAACACCATGACCGCAGCAAAATTCATCCCACTCTTAATAATATCGCTGAAAGGTAGCGCGCCAAGCATACCGATGATCACCCCCAGAATGGCCCCCATCGCTAACGGACTACCAAAAAACCCTAGTTTGGCTTCAATTTTGCTGAGATTAAGGTCAATTTTGTTAATCAACGGAATGCGATCAATTACACGGTCCATTAAAAATGCCAGCGGGGCCCATGCGACGATCTCCGCCTGAGTAATGGTCACGTTTGGCGTGTCACAGAATTTCTGCACATGTGGGGCAATGTAATCGGCGATTTTTAGCGTAATAATAAATGTGATCCAACTTGCAAAAATTCCCATCCAAAATGAACCCGTCACCTGTTCAACGATGATTCCGGCAAATACAAAGTGCCAGTAATTCCAAAAATCAACGTTAAGGGTTTTGGTGGTATTGGTTGAAATCATCAACAAATTAGTGGCAAAACATAACGCATAAACAATCGGTAGAGAAAGCGCAGCCAGACTGAAGGCGCTAATTAACGGCCAGCCCAGATCCAATACTTCATAATGAAGATTGAGGTTTTTTACCATCGCTTCTGTCGAACTGCTGAGTGATGTCACCATAAAACCGATCAGCAACGAAAGACCGAGAAAACCAATACCTACCGTCATTGCATTTTTCGCCGCATCGGCAAGTTTCGCGCCAAATAGCACGGCAAATAAAAACATAATCATTGGAATGACCACTGCCGGGCCAAATCCGAGGATATATTGAACGACTTCCATAAGTGCCCCCCTGTTACTTTAATGAGTAAACCTTCTCTGCCACGCGATAAAAAAAGTTATCGCTGGAAAGAGCCTGGTGAGATTGCAGGTAGTTCTGGTAAAGCCCTAAAGTGTCGGCGTACGGTAATGCCAGTAGAGAAACAGGCCAGTCGGAGCCATACATCACTCGCTCATCACCAAATGCGGCAAAAACCGAGCTAAAATAAGGTTCCAGCTCCTGGCTCGCCTGCTCAGGTCCCGTCCAGCGGGCATAATCTGCTTCCGTGACCAGGCCTGATAGTTTGCAAAAAACATTGCTGTAAGCCTCACCAATCAACATTAACTGTTCACGCCAGCGGGTAATTTCTCCGTCGCGAACTGCGGGTTTTGCCGCATGTTCGATAACAAAGGTCACTTCCGGACAAGCAGAGATAAGCTGGCTTGCCGCCTCCAGCTGTTGGTGCGTAACCAGCAGTTCATACACCAGCCCCTGCTCTCCAACGCAACGTACCCCCTGGATAAATTGCGGGGTCACTAAATGGCTCTCAGGCAAGCCCTGAGACATATAGCGGATCCCTTTCAGATAGCGGGATTTTCTCTGCAGTCTCTGCAAATCCTCTGCGATCCCAGCCCCGTGGTTTATATCCACCCATCCCACAACACCTTTTACTTCATCGTGATGCTCAGCTATTTCCAGCAGCCATTCGGTCTCCTCAATTGAAGGGATGGCTTGTACTAAAATGGCGCCTTCGATGTGGTTTTCAGCCAATACGGCCTGCAAATCGTCAATAAGAAAATCACGGCGAATTGCCGCCAGATCGTCTGTGATCCAGGCAAAATGCTCTCCCTGGCAATGCCAAATATGGTTATGGGTATCAATCACTTTCATACTCACCTTCCTGTATTCTTATTGTATACAATGAGAATACAATAAAAGTCTGTGGTTAAAAGGCAACCACGGAATGCACTATCTGAGTACGGGATCACAATTTTCACGGTTTATCTGTAGGCTAAAAAAGGGACGTAAAAGCCTATAACCGCCGTAGAATCCGATGTCACTGAGCTGAACTATTGCATGTGGTTAATGTGGTGGACGCTTGTGCGTCCCGCTGAAGTTAGAGAAGCAGAATGAGCAGAGAAGAGCGATAGATGGGTAAGTACGAACTAAAATCTAAACGTTTCGTAAGTTACGATGTATTGATACGTTAACATTAATAAATAACGGTTATTTTATTGAAACCCTAAATTACGACGAGAGTTTAATACACGCCCCAACTTTGAGCCTTGCGCGCTAAACCGTGACTTAGCAGTACCCCCACGTTTCAGTTTTGTAACATCCACCAGCAAATTAGCGATACCCCCCACATAATTCACACATCCCTCCGGTTGATGAAACGAAGCAGTTAGGTTAATCATATTGAGGCGCGCGGAAGCCAGGGGCTGTCTACCCGCACGGTATCCCGGTGATCGAGCCCCTGGATAAGATGCAGCGCGCTAAGACGCCCGATTTCATAGTGCGGCAGCTGTACCGTTGAGAGCGGCGGCAAAAATAGCTCGCCGGTGCCCACCATATTGTCATAGCCCAGCACAGCGACGTCCTGCGGAATGCGCAGCCCTCGCCCCAGCAAGAGCTGGTAGATAACAAAAGCCACGCGGTCGTTACCGCACACCACCGCATCGAACATCGGGCGCGCGCCGCTCAGGTAATGCCCGGCAATCTCCGCCGCATCAATATGGTGGCGCTCGCCCGGCGGAAGATAGTGGTGGAACATTGCATCAGGGTCGACACCCGCTTCACGACAAGCCCTCTCCATTCCCGCCCGACGGCGATCGGTCGCCACAATTCCTTTCGGTAGGTGGATACACAGCAGTCGGCGATAGCCTGCGGCCAACAGAGCTTTCACGCCAAGATATTGCCCTTGTTCATCATCGGGAATATAGGTGGGGAAAGGGCCGCTTGTGCTTTCACAGTTCGCCAGCACGCAGCGATACTTATGCAGCTTTTCCGGTACCGGTACCTGGCGCAGTCCCATCGCGGTGTAGATAATACCGTCCGGGCGATGCGCCAACAGCAGATCAACCATTTTCTCTGGCTTGTCATTGCTGAACATATTCACCACAAAGCTATTCCAACCGTGCGCCCGCGCGGTCTCTTCGATAGAGAGCGTTATCTCCACGGAAAATGGCGTAGTCATAGTGTCCAACGCCAGCACCCCAATCGTGTTAGCCGTGGTTTTCGCGCCACGAATTTTTTTAGCGGAGAGATCGGAGACATACCCCAGCGCATCTACCGCTTCCATCACCTTTTTATAGGTTTCAGGCCGTAGTCGTTCGGGCTCGTTAATCGCCCGCGATACGGTCATTAACGAGACGTTAGCCCGCTGCGCCACATCCTTTAAAGATGCCATACCCTCTCCTTCGCCGATGTTCACTTTGCCGGGGTCTGAAAATGCGATCTCGATAACGCCCGCAAAATGTTAACGTTAACTTTTGTGATTAACATCGATATTACCATCAAATCTGCGAGAAAACCGAGAATGTTAACGTTATCTTTTGATCAATTCACTTACAGGGACAAGCAAATGACGTCACTACTTTCCAAAGCCAACAAAACCTTAAGCCAGCAGAAAGACCTTGTAAACCCGCGCTGGTATCCACGCTATCACCTGGCGCCACCGGCGGGTTGGATGAACGATCCCAACGGTCTGTCCTGGTTCGATGGTTACTACCATGCGTTCTATCAGCACTATCCGTGGCAGCCGGTCTGGGGACCAATGCACTGGGGCCATGCGCGCAGCCGCGATATGGTGAACTGGGAGCACTTACCCATCGCACTGGCACCAGAAGGGCCGGAAGATAAAGACGGCTGTTTTTCCGGTTCAGCGGTGGTTGAAGGTAATAAGCTGGCCCTGATCTACACCGGACACAAGTTTGACGGCGAGGCGAAAGAGGAAAACCTGTATCAGGTACAGTGCCTGGCCACCAGCACCGACGGGATTCACTTTGAACGCCAGGGCATGATTCTGGATACCCCGCGAGGCGTACACCATTTTCGCGATCCGAAAGTCTGGCAAGCGGGAGACAACTGGTACATGGTGGTGGGTGCCCAGGTCAATGACGTGGGCGAAGTGCAGCTCTATCGCTCGCAAGATCTACAGCACTGGCAGTTTGCCAGCACACTCGGCAGAGCCGATGACGGCATGGGCTACATGTGGGAGTGCCCAGACCTCTTCCCACTCAACGATAAGCTCGTCCTCATGTTCTCGCCGCAGGGCATCGCCGCAGACGGATACGATTACCGTAACCTGTTCCAGAGCGGCTATATGGTCGGCGAATGGCAGGATAATCTCCATTTTCACGTCACCCACGCCTTCCAGGAGATGGATCACGGGCATGATTTTTACGCCCCCCAGTCATTTACCACCCCGGATGGGCGCCGCATCGTGATTGGCTGGCTGTCGATGTGGGAATCGCCAATGCCAGAACAAGCCGACGGCTGGGCGGGCATGCTTACCCTCCCCCGCGAGGTGACGCTCGATACCGATCAGCGGCTGCGTATGAACCCGGTGAAAGAGCTGGAATTATTACGCGGTGAGCTTCATGTCTGGCCGGTCAGCGAACTACACAATCGCACCCTGATGGTAGAGGAGCAGGCGCACGCTATTGAAGTCGAACTGAGCATCGATATCGCCCGCAGCAGTGCTGAAGAATATGGTATCGCGCTGGGTGGCGGACTACGGGTCTACGTCGATGCTCAGGCACAGCGTCTGGTGCTGGATCGTCGCTACCCGCAGCATGGTCTCTCTGGTTATCGCAGCGTGCCGCTGCCAGTTGGTGACCGGCTGGATCTGCGCTTATTTATCGACAGCTCCTCGGTAGAGGTATTTGTCAATCACGGTGAATATACCCTTAGCAGTCGTATTTATCCTGAACCGGACGATCGCCAACTGACCTTATTCAGCCTGAACGGACACGCCATTTTTAATCAAGGGCATGCCTGGCCGCTCAGCGCCAAATAAACACCCGTCTTACTGCTTTGGGGAAAAATAATGACTATCTGGACGCTCGGAGACGCTGTGGTGGATTTATTGCCGCGCGACAATATGCAGTTTGAAGCCTGCGCGGGAGGCGCTCCCTTCAATGTGGCAATCGGCGTGGCTCGCCTTGGCCGCGCCAGCGGTTTTATTGGCCGTGTGGGCAATGACACTTTTGGTCGCTTTCTGCATCAGACGCTGGAAACAGCGCAGGTGGATACAGGAAGTCTGGAGTTTGATGCACATCAGCACACCAGTACCGTACTGGTTTCACTGGCTCCCAACGGCGAGCGGCAGTTTGAGTTTTTGGTCAATCCGTCTGCCGATCAATTTCTCAGCCCGGCGAGCCTGCCCGACTTTGGCGCCGATATTCTGCACTTCTGCTCGCTGGCGCTGGTTGCCCCTGACTGCCGCGCCACCCTCGCCCAGGCTATGGCCGCATTGCGACAGACCGGCGGTACTCTGAGCTTTGACATCAATCTGCGTCCGCAGATGTGGAGCAACGAGATGCAGATGTTTGACCTTGTCAACGAGTTTGCCCGGCAGAGCGACATTCTGAAGATGTCGGAAGAAGAGCTGCTGTGGCTAACGCAGACCAACTGTCTCAGTAGCGCCTGCGAACGTCTGGTTGATTTTCCTGCACGCCTGAAAATCGTCACCCGCGGTGCCGACGGCGCTATCGCTTTCTGGCAAAACAGCAGGCTAACTTTAAGCGGCTATAACGTCGAAAGTATCGATACCACTGGCGCCGGTGATGCCTTTATGGCCGGGCTGCTGGCGGCACTCGCCAAGGAAGGCTGGCCCAAATCGACGTCAACGCTACTTCCACTTATCGAGCAGGCCAGCGCTTGTGGTGCTCTGGCGACCACCCGGCGTGGCGCGCTAAGCGCGTTTCCCGACAACCAACACCTGAGCAGCTTTATTCAGTCACAACCGTCGCTACGGAGGACGATTACCCCGTAATAAAGCGCACTCGTTACGTCGTATCAGAAAGACCTTACAATGACCTGATCTGGATTGGAAAAATCATGAAGATAAATATGCCGTTCAGTAATGACAAATATCGGTACTCGTCCGGGTATCTGCTTTTTTTCTTTGCCGCCTGGTCGTTGTGGTGGTCTTTTTATGCGATATGGCTAAAAAATAAACTTGGCCTGTCCGGAACGGAGCTAGGAATGCTGTATGCCGTAAACCAGTTCTTTAGCATGCTGTTTATGCTGGTCTACGGTTTTCTGCAGGATAAGCTCGGCACCCGTAAACACCTTATCTGGCTGATGGGGATAGTCATCACGCTCAGCGGCCCGTTCCTGATTTATGTTTACGAACCGCTGCTGACCTCCAACTTCAAACTTGGTATGGCGCTGGGAGCCATTTTCTTTGGCCTTGGCTACCTCGCGGGTTGTGGTCTGGTAGAAAGCTTCGTCGAAAAAGTGAGCCGCAAATTCAACTTTGAATTCGGCACCGCCCGCTTGTGGGGATCGCTTGGCTACGCCGCAGGGACATTTGTTGGCGGTATCTTCTTCAGCATCAACCCACACATTAACTTCTGGTGCGTATCGGTAATGGGGGTGTTATTCCTGTTGATTAACGTGTTGTTCAAAACCAACTCACCCGCCCCATCTTCTGTAAAAACGCGTTCTCCTGAACCTGACGCGCTGACCCGAAATGATTTTCTCACTATCTTTAAAGATACGCAGTTCTGGTTTTTCGTTATCTTTGTCGTCGGCACCTGGTCGTTCTATAGCATCTACGATCAGCAGATGTTCCCGGTGTTTTACGCCAGCTTATTTGACGATCCCGAACTGGCACCACGCGTATACGGCTATCTCAACTCGGTACAGGTCTTTATGGAAGCCGTCGGTATGGCGCTGGTTCCATTCCTGATTAACCGCATCGGGCCTAAATCCGCATTGCTGCTGGGTGGCACAATCATGACCTGTCGAATCCTGGGTTCAGCACTGTTCACCGATATCTATATTATCTCCTTGATTAAAATGCTTCATGCGCTGGAAGTTCCACTGTTTGTTATTTCAGTGTTTAAATTCAGCGTAGCGAATTTTGACAAACGCCTGTCATCAACGATATATCTCATTGGCTTCAATATCGCCAGTTCCATTGGCATTATCGTGCTGTCACTGCCTGTCGGTAAGTTGTTTGATAAAGTGGGCTATCAGGAAATCTTCCTGATTATGGCCAGCATTGTGGTAATAACGCTAATATTTGGCTATTTCTCGTTGAGCAAAAAGCATCATCAGCAGAAGATGGGAAATGAACTGGTGACAGAGTAGCGAAGTTTAAAATATATCGGACAGGGTCATTGGCCCTGTCGTATCCCCCAACAGTAAGTACGAACTGTCGATTTACTCAGGCATGTTCCAGCCAGTTGCGGAATATTTTCGCTCGCAGTATTCCCTGAAAATCAATCAGCCCAGAACAACCAAGCTTCTTGATCAGATTCTGCCTGGCCTGGTAAATCGTTTTCAAATGTAGATTTAACAAGGCGGATATCTCAAAAATAGTTCGCCCCTCCCCTAACTGCGTTAAAATATATTTATCTCGCGCAGTCAGAGAAATATTTAGTTCCGACTGATTGTCGTGTATACCGCCAGAATGAGTAATATCAATAATAAATTGTTTGAATGTGGCAACGCTAACATCTATTGGCAGTCTGTAAAGTGATAAATCATTGAGATATCTGTACAGATGACCATCAATCAGCAGTACCAGACGATGCGTTTTCAGATCGTAATTTTGCCTTTTTACCGCCTCAAAGTGATTGGCAGTGAAAAAAACCAGATGCGTCTTATCATCTTCGAAAACAATATCTGCAAGAATATTCTTTAGCCCTTGCCTGATAAAAATATCATCAATCCATAAATCTGCGTTTCCAGTGTGTTCCTGAACGATGTTCATCATTATGGCCTCAATGAAAAATCACAATTGTTCTAGAGAGGGTGCTATGTATAGTCTTAATCAAAAAAATGCTCAGCATGAGTGCTTTCAGCATATAACAAAGGTACTGTACATATTATATTAATATGAAGACTTTTTAGACGTCGTCAGCTGTGTAGCGCAGCACTATTTCCAGGGTTTTTCTGATAACATCTGCCTGGACAACGTCAACTGTTGATTCCAGAGAACTAATCAGGCTTAAAATGATGTTTTTATTATTAACATTATCACCTGCCAGAATTACATTGGTTACCGCCTGACCCAATACCACAGACTCATCTGCTAATAGCTCACCTGCATTATGGAAGTAACTTGATAAAGCTTTATCCGTCATTACACTGTGGACATTAATTTCATGAAGCATGGTAACCTCGCTTGTATAGTCTGGAAGATTATCTTTAATGTAATTTAGGGTTTTTGCTGGCACTGAAAGCACTCTCATCTCTGGTTTTATCCGGTTTTCTACGTATCTTCCCCGGATTAATGTTTGTAAAATCATTGATAACGCTGTCAATTAAATGCTTGCGTGTGCCATCTATTTCACTGGCCTGCATAAGTCGCAATTGCTTAATCACTGCAGCTAACGAAACGTCTGTATGCATTCGCAAAATTTCTAGCACAGCCAAACCTGTAATTTCATGTTTCAGGCGTTCACTATCAGTTTTCTTCATAACTCCTTCACTACTTACCCCTATAAGTAAGGGGTTTATTTTATTCAAAAAGCAGGCCAATTAACGCATTGTAGTGTTTCTGTTCTTTCTCCCCGGATGCTTTTTCAAGACGACACAGAAGCTTGGTGCAAAGTGATTTGCGGTTCAGATTTCGTCCATCCTTGAGTATCTCAGTGACGATTTCTCCCAATGTTTCCTGTTGAGTTGGCAGATGCGCCTTCGCAAAGTAACGAGAAATCGCGCTTGCAGTATCAGTGCGAACGGTATGCTGCTGCATGTCATGCTCCTGTAACAAAATGCTGGTGAATATTAAGTTTTATAACAGTAGCAAAGTTGTACCAAAAATGTGTACAACGCGAACCATCAATTTTTATCAAAAAGTGCTAAATCAATACAATCAGTAAGTTAGATAAATACCAAACTACATGAAATCAAATTCGGTTGTACAATTCACTTCGTTTAACGAATGAATTCGATCTGTTTGAGGGTCTTTGTTTGTAAAAATAAAGTTAGAATAATGTATTAAAATCAGGACATAAGCTGGTTTGTTTGATACTGTCCATATCTCTTCCCTTCCCTTGATCCCGGACTGTCCATGCTCACGACCATTATTTACCGTAGCCATCTACGTGATGACGCCCCCCTCAGAGCGCTTGAGGATATGGTGACAGCCGCAAATCTAAAAAACCGGCGATCCGATGTTACGGGGATTTTACTCTTTAATGGCCGCCACTTTTTCCAACTGCTTGAAGGACCTGAGGAGCAGGTAAAAGAGATTTATCATTGTATATGTAACGATCCACGACACCACAATATC
Source organism: Citrobacter freundii complex sp. 2024EL-00216 (assembly GCF_043945515.1). Lineage (NCBI taxonomy): Bacteria > Pseudomonadati > Pseudomonadota > Gammaproteobacteria > Enterobacterales > Enterobacteriaceae > Citrobacter > Citrobacter freundii complex sp. 2024EL-00216. The sequence continues at coordinate 147,523 of NZ_JBIMRA010000007.1, forward strand.
GTTGAGCTGATGTGTGATTACGCGCCTGCGAGAAGATTCGGAAAGGTGGGAATGGAGTTATTTGATTTACAAAAACATGAACGCAATGACGTCCTGCAAGCGGTACTTAACAAGGGAACATCAAAATTTCAGCTCACCTATGATGACCGGGCATTACAGTTTTTCCGCACATTTGTCCTTGCGACGGAAAAATCGAGTTATTTTGAAATACCTGCGCCTGATTACTGGAGTTTTATTGCCGACGACTCTTGTACTCTCCTGGATGAAAGCACACTCCAGTCCAATATCGATTTCAGCTTTGCTTTTCAACCCATTATCGATCCTATGTCGCAGCGCGTCATTGCTCTGGAAGCACTTATTCGTGGTAGAGACGGTGAAACGCCCGCAACTTATTTTGGCAACTTAAATCCTGAAGAACTGTATACCGCGGATCTGCAGAGCAAAAAGACTGCTTTTGCAATGGCAAGCGCGCTGGGACTTAACGACAAAATGCTGTCAGTCAATCTGCTCCCCATGACCCTGGTAAACAAACCCGATGCAGTCAGCTTTCTGATAAACGAAATCGCGGCGCACGGACTGGTGCCTGAACAAATCATTGTAGAGTTTACCGAAAGCGAAGTTATATCGCGCTTTGATACGTTCGCGCAGGCCGTAAAGTCACTCAAGGCTGCGGGGATCTGTGTGGCGATAGATCATTTTGGGGCAGGTTTTGCCGGGCTTCAGCTTCTGTCTCGTTTTCAACCCGACCGAATTAAGATAAGCCGCGAGCTGATCACGGATGTGCATAAAAGTGGACCAAGACAGGCCATCATTCAGGCAATTATCAAATGTTGCACTTCACTGGAAATCATGATTTCCGCAGTCGGCGTTGAAAAACCTGAAGAGTGGATGTGGCTTGAGTCCGCAGGTATTGAAATCTTCCAGGGTAACCTTTTTGCACAAGCCTGCCTGAATGGTATTCCGTCTGTTGCATGGCCAGAGAAAAATGATTTCTCAGCGTCAAAATAACTAACGCATTGTTATAAATAAACAATCACAACAACCGCCCTCATGCTGAACATAAAAATTCAGCATTTACTCCCTGCGTGATAGTAAAGTAAATCTTAATTTTGCTAGAATCCTCTGTATGTTTTGTACAATTTGATGCATGTTGTACAAAGTAACAGGAACCGCATATCGGTGACGGAGAATCAGGAGTGTCCGGGGGAACTATGGCTTATTACAGCATTGGGGATGTCGCAGAACGTTGCGGGATAAATCCTGTCACCCTTCGGGCATGGCAACGGCGTTACGGTTTACTCAAACCTCAACGCAGTGAAGGTGGCCACCGACTCTTTGATGAAGAAGATATTCAGCGTATTGAAGAAATAAAACGTTGGATTAGCAATGGCATACCTGTTGGGAAAGTTAAGGCATTGCTGGAAACCAGTACCCGTCAAGCTGACGACGACTGGAATCAATTACAAGAAGAGATGATGAGCATTCTTCGCATGGCGCATCCGCCGAAGCTGCGAGCCAAAATTACCGCACTCGGTCGCGTTCACCCCGTAGATGCGCTGATCGATCACGTTTATCTTCCCGTACGTCAACGGCTGATACTTGACCATAATACATCCCGCATAATGAACAGCATGCTTGATGGCGCATTGATTGAATATGTTGCCACACTGCTGTCTGAAACGCGGCGCAAGTCAGGAAAGGATGCCCTCCTGATGGCCTGGGATGTTGAAGACAGAACCCGTCTGTGGCTCGAAGCCTGGCGCTTATCGCAATCTGGTTGGCATATTGCCGTTCTGGCTGAACCCATTGAATCGCCAAGACCTGAACTTTTCCCTGGGCAAACCCTTTTTGTCTGGACCGGTATTACGCCAACCCGCAGACAAAATGAACTGCTCCAACACTGGAATGAACAAGGTTATAAGGTCATCTTCCACAGCCCGTAACCTACACGTAATACGTGTAAGATAAATCATACAACTCTCATTTTTTGGCTGGTTATTTTGAGTACCACCCAAGGAATATGTTGCCCTCTATCCTCCTGACTTAACCCCGGCCATAGCATAAAAATAAAACAATATACTAACCCATTGGTATTATTTTTTTGCAGACGATATCACCTTTTTCCTAAGTAAAATTCATTAGATCAACTGGCGTACGTCTAATACTTATTCTAGGGTTAAATTATGTCTTCTTGTGCCACATTATTGTTTTTCTAAAGTAATAAATGTGGTTATTTGAAAAAGGTAAAGGATATGGCTCTAGTCTTAGACAAACGCTTAATTCTTTGTTGCTGCGCCTTTTCCATTATTTCTGTGGCAAATGCAGCAACCGTTAACGGAACATTTCAGGTGCTGATGACGATTCAAAAAGCCTGTACCGTGACTGCCGGTTCGGCTTCAAATATTACACTTGGTCCGGTGAATACCACGGCGACAAATACCAGTGCAAGCAACACTATTTCAATTAATTGCTCAAAAACCACGCCCTATTTTATCGGTCTGGCACCGTCGGCTGCCAATGGAGGGACGACAACAGGATCTGGCGCCATGTCCTCCGTAGCTAACGCTGCCACCAATACCGACAAAGTGCCCTATCAGCTAAATCGTACATCAGCAACAGGTCCGGTGTGGGGGAATACCGCCACCGACACCGCACCTGGAAATGGGGTAGCGGCGACGGGTACAGGTCTGGCGCAAACGTATACTGTTTATGCCACCGCACCGAGCGCCAACTTCACTCCTGACGACTATGCCGACACGGTAACGGTTAACGTTAACTACTAACTTCAGGAAGCCATATGAGAGTAAAACTGCCTGTAAAGCAGTGTGCCTGCGCATGCCTGCTAGGGATGGTTGCGAGCGTCAATCTTGCCACCGCCAGCGGACTGCAAATAGCCCCGGTCACGTTAACGTTGCAAGCGACGCAAAATGCCGATGGTATCTGGCTGAGTAACGCGGGTGAAAATGTGCTCAATGCCCAGGTTCGGGTTTTTCGCTGGAGTCAAAGCGCTTATGACGACAAACTCTCCCCCTCTCAGGGGCTGGTGATTAGCCCGCCGATGTTAGCATTAGCCCCTGGAGAACGACAGCTGATACGCGTTATTCGTACAAGCCCTCCCTCGGCACATGCCGAAGACGCTTATCGTTTGTCGATAGATGAGTTACCGCCTGCAAAAGTAGAAAAAAACAAGCTTCAGTTTGTGCTGCATTATTCTGTTCCCGTTTTCATTCAACCAACATCAGCGGCACAAACGCAGGCAAAACTGCAATGGAAATTACAGCAGCTGGATGGCAAAAAATTTATTGAAGTCAGTAATCAGGGAAATGGGCATGCACAGTTATCTGCTGCAACATTTATAAGCCCTGACGGTACTAAAAAAGTCATTACACCCGGACTATTAGGCTACGTTTTACCCGGATCAACAATGCGCTGGATAGTTTCCCCGTCAGCCAGGAATAATCATTACGGCGGGAAAGTTGAAGTCACAATCAATGGCCAAAAAACAGTACAAGATCTGTAACAGATCCTGGCTTCTGGTGAAATATTGCTTTCTCAATGGAGTATTAATATCGGGAATGGTTTGCGCACAAACGCTGAATAATAACCAGAACGAAAATGGTGTTATTAATAGCGCCTCGCAGATTACGGGAGTCGATTTGTATCTCGACGTCACCTTAAATGGGAATCCCGTTGGGCTGGTTCATTTTGGCTACGATAATGGAAAGCTTTATGCAGGAGCAGATACTCTGCGTAAAATGGGCTTTCGCTTTGCTCCAGACGCCACTAACGCCGTCTGCCTGAACGATATCCCCCAGCTAACCATTGACTACAACGTTCAGTTGCAAACGCTCTCGCTTACTGCGCCGCTCAGTTCACTCGATCTTGCGACCACGCAGCTTAACTCGCCCACCGAAACCGCGCCAACGGCAACAACATCACGCGGGGCGCTGCTCAATTATGATATCTATACGCAACAGGGGGATGAAAGCGCAATCAATACCTTCAGCGAAATTCGCGCCTTCAATACGGCCGGCGTGCTCAGCACCACTCAGTTGACGCAGTACTCTACCGAGGAATATGCCGATAACAGCGTTGAGCGCCTCGACACCAGCTGGCGTACGTCATTTCCTGATTCGATGTTGGCGTTAACCGTTGGCGATACCCTGACTAGTTCACTCATCTGGTCCCGACCGACGCGAATCGGCGGCATTCAGATAGGCACCGATTTTGGGTTACAGCCCTATATGCCAACCACCCCGCTTCCAGCATATCTGGGATCCGCGACGTTGCCGTCAAACGTTGAGCTGTACGTCGACGGCGTCAGGTACTACAACGGAGAAGTCCCCGCAGGTAGCTTTCAGATCAACACGATGCCTAACATCAGCGGCGCGGGAACGGGTCAGGTGATGATGACAGATGCATTGGGCAGAACGAGCGTACAAAATTTCTCGTTCTACAACGATCAGCAACTCCTGCGGGAAGGATTAACCGCCTGGTCGGCAGAATTAGGCACGGTACGCGAAAATTATGGTTACTCCTCTTTTGATTATGCCAGCGCACCGGTATTGAGCGCTACGTGGCGTCGCGGGTTTAGCAATACGTTCACCGCCGGGACTCACGCGGAAACCAGCGATGGACTGATTAACGCGGGCTTCAGTAACGACTGGATCCCAGGAACCCGCAGCGGCACGTTTTCGACCTCACTTGCCGCAAGTACCGACTCAGGAAAGAACGGGTTTTTGTACAGTTTTGGTTACCGTTGGTCCGGCGAACGGTTTAATTTCAGTACCAGTTCCACGGCAACTTCCGGCGATTATCGCGATGTCGCCACCCACTACGGTGAGCCGCCCCCCACGCTTAACAGCAACACGGTTATTGGTTATTCGCTGGAAGCAGCTGGAAATGTCAGCCTGAGCTATTTGCAGTTTCGATATCCACACGAAAATGCGGTGCGCTACGCCAATGCCAGCTGGTTTAAATCTCTCACCGACAACATCTCACTGAATGCCGGATTCAACCAGAACATTGACGACAACCGCGATCGTAGCCTCTATCTGATGGTAACCATCACGACCGACAACAATCTGAGCGCCAGCAGCACCCTACAACGTACCAACGACGAAACCGGTTACCAGCTCAACGCCAGCCTGACGCCCCCTGCCGACGGCGGCTGGGGCTGGAATCTGGCTGCCAGTCAGCAGGCTTCCCGGCAAAGTGGCCAGGGCGAAGTGGGATATCTGGGACGTTATGGTAAAGCGTACGCGGGATTCAGCCGTTTACCGGATAACCATTACGGTTATGCAGGCGCAACCGGATCGCTGGTGACCATGGGAGGCGGCCTGTTTGCAGCAAGAGAAATCAATAATGGTTTTGCCGTCGTCTCAACTGACGGCGTGCCTGATGTTCCAGTCAAATTGCAAAATAACCTGATTGGCCGCAGCGATGACCAGGGACTACTGTTGGTCACCCCGTTGAACAGTTATCAAAAAAACCTGATCAGTATTGACCCGATGGATCTCCCTGCCAATATGCGGATCGCACGCGTTGAGACGAATGCCACGCCAGCCGATCGTTCCGGTACTTTGGTTAGCTTTGGCATCACCCCCGTCCGCGCTGCGCAGATTATCCTCGTCGACAATCAGGGTAAGCCAATTCCTGAAGGCAGCATGGCTTACGCCATCAACGAAAAAGGACAATCGTCTGTCGTTGGCTTTGATGGAATGACATGGTTCGACACTCTTGAGCAGCACAACACGCTGCGCGTTGATACGGACACCGGTAGTTGTCGCGTGCAATTTGACTATCCCGCGTCAGCAAAGGGGATTGTGCAAATAGGCCCACTGGTTTGTCGCCCACACTAACAGGAGTGCGCTCATGAGGTTAAGACATCTGCTACTCATCGCTGCCGTACTTTTTTGTCCGGCAATTAGCCATGCGGTAACCTGTTCGGTGAGCAATGTGCAACCCATAAATTTAGGTTCGGTCAATCCACTGTCTGCGACAGGCGCAACGTCATCAATGACGTTCAGTTACACTTGCACCAAAGAGCTTGGTGACGTGCTGGCAGGGATCAATCTCTGTTTTAATATTGGCGCCTCGGCCGTCAGTGGCCAGGTGACAACCCGAAATATGTCGTTAAGCGGAAACCCCGCCAGAACGCTGGCATACCAGCTTTACCAGGATAGCGGGCGCACCAAAGTCTGGGGCAGCCAGTATCAGTCAGGAACCACTTTTCCCATGGTACAGCTTAACCTGCTGAATCTGACGCCAGTGACGGGTTCACTCACGGTATCGGCGCAGATCGTCACGCCACAAACGGCAGCCGTCCCCGGAAATTATCAGGATAGCTATACGACGGCAACAGCCCTTGTCACCCTCAATCCCGGATTGCTTTTCCCGCCAACCACCTGTGGTGATACCGTTGCCGCCAGGTTTCCTTTCACCGTCACAGCTGCTGTCAGCAAACAGTGTAATATCACCTCCGCGACTAACATCAGCTTTGCTCCCACCAGCGGAACGGGTCGTAATCTCACGGCGTCAAATAACGTAGGCGTAGCCTGTTCCAATAACACGCCTTACACCATCGGACTTCAACCCTCCAACGGCAATACGGCAGGCAGCGGCGTGATGGCAGGCTCGGGGTCAAATACGGATAAAGTCCCCTACCAGCTTAGTTCGACGCCAGGTCCTTCCGGTATGGTGTGGGGCAATACATCGCTCAATACCGTTGCGGGCAACGGTACGGGGACAACGACTACCTACCCGGTTTACGCCACCGTTCCCAGCGCAAACTACACGCCAGACAACTATGCCGATACTGTCACCATCGCAGTGACCTACTGACGCCCAGCTTAACAGTAATAAAGCAAACACATTTTATTATCATATTATTTACTTTTAGAGGTGCGTCATAAATCTGACAAATTGCGATTTTTACAATTTATGCATATTAAACTACACAAACCGCAAAACAACCGCGCTGACAGCCAAAACAAAGAATAACTATTCACCACCAAGCCAAAACCCACACTACTCATACTGATAATCCGTGTTAGCCAGACAGGCTGTTCTATGAAAAAAATGTTAAATTTAGGTTTATATGGTGAGATTCACTGTATACCACGGCCAAATTAAGAACATATTACTTTTAAAACTAAGGTTTATCATGGATAAGTTATCTTACGCTTCAGATAGCAGCACATCTGCCTGGAATACCTACCTGCAACAAATCGAGCGTGTGGCCCCTTACCTGGGCGAACTTTCCCATTGGGTGGATACCCTGCGCCACCCAAAACGCGCGCTGATTGTCGATATCCCGGTGCAGATGGATGACGGCACTATCCGTCATTTTGAAGGGTATCGCGTGCAACATAACCTCTCCCGCGGTCCGGGCAAAGGCGGTGTGCGTTATCATCCTGATGTTGATCTTAATGAAGTGATGGCCCTGTCTGCATGGATGACCATCAAATGCGCAGCGTTGAACCTGCCGTACGGCGGAGCCAAAGGCGGTGTGCGCGTCGATCCGTTCTCACTTTCTGAAGGTGAACTGGAGCGTTTAACCCGCCGTTATACCAGCGAAATCGGCATTATCATTGGGCCGCAGAAAGACATTCCTGCGCCGGATGTAGGTACGAACGGAAAAGTCATGGCCTGGATGATGGATACCTACTCCATGAACCACGGCACCACCGTGACCAGTGTGGTCACCGGTAAACCTATTCACCTCGGCGGCTCGTTAGGCCGTGATAAAGCCACCGGTCGCGGCGTTTTCGTCAGTGGTCTGGAAGTCGCGCGTCGTGCAAACATTGAAGTTGAAGGCGCTCGCGTGGCGGTACAAGGTTTCGGTAACGTCGGCAGCGAAGCCGCCCGCCTGTTCGCCGCAGCGGGTGCGCGTGTCGTCGCTATTCAGGATCACACCGCAACGCTGTTTAACTCCACGGGTATCGACATGACCGCGCTGTCTGCCTGGCAGTTGGAGCACAAACAGATTGCCGGTTTCCCAGGCGCTGAAACCATCGCCAGCGAAGCCTTCTGGAGCGTGGAGATGGATATCCTGATCCCTGCCGCGCTGGAAGGACAGATTACCCGTCAGCGTGCAGAAATACTGACCTGCAAACTGGTACTTGAGGGCGCTAACGGCCCGACTTACCCGGATGCCGATGATATGCTGGCAAGCCGCGGTATCATCGTGGTACCTGACGTCGTATGTAACGCAGGCGGCGTAACCGTCAGCTACTTCGAATGGGTCCAGGACATGGCAAGCTTCTTCTGGAGTGAAGAAGAGATCAACAATCGCATGGACAAAATCATGACTGATGCGATGGTGCACGTATGGGAAAAAGCAGCTGAGAAATCCTGCTCCCTGCGTACCGCAGCCTACATTGTTGCCTGCGAACGCATTCTGCTGGCACGTAAAGATCGCGGAATTTATCCGGGCTAATACGACGGCAGATATGCCAACGTTTTTGACCGACGATAAACGCCAGTCGTGAGTTACGCCAATAATGCTGCATTATTTGTGGCATTATTGGCGTGTAGTAGCCTGATTCATCTGCCCCGCTTTCTGCGTTTTACTTACCCAATATCTGCGCATTTTGTTAGCCAATAAACATTAAATTCCATCGCTGCAACCATAATTTGCGTTAAGAACCCATAGCAACGCATTATTGGTTGCAATGTCTACTACCAATATTACGCCCCCCATATATATTGACGAACCGATTAAAAATCCCGAATAATTGTCGAATTATGGCATTCTGGCTGCAGGGAAAGTTGCCTGACACAGTGCGATTAGATCGGGCCGGGAAAACTCAGCGAATAACCACGTGAGAATATAATGGTCGATCATTCATCTGCTTCTGAGCACAACCATTTTACTCGTTGCCTGTCTCTTTTCGACAGCGCGTTTCCACAAATTTTATCCCTGCTGGGTATGCCAGCCCCCACGCAACTTTCGCCTGATACGTTTTATTATTCACTTGATAAAGCCCGAGAGAGATTGGGCAACTGGAGCAGTGTAGCGGCCCGGTTTAACTATAATGAGCAGGAAATGGCGAGCTTTCTTGCGGCATTACGCACCTTGAACAAATGGCTCGGCAGAAATACAGATGGCCAGCCTGCCGACAGAAATCTGACCATTGCCGCGTTGCGTTTTTTGTGGCAGCTCGAATATTTGCGAGAAAAACAGCCTCAATTAACTTATTCAACGACGCTGCATAACGAAGGCGAAGAAAAGCAGTTACGTAGTTTGCAGCAGGTACGAGCATTAGAGCTGACCATTCGTAGTTTAATTAATGAAGCGTACAATAACCAACAAGCCCTACTTGAGCACCTAAACAAACTATTTGGTCAGGAACGTGTAAAAAAATGGCTCAACGTTGCCGATCGTGATGACGTATTGAGCGGTACCCTTTTCAGTGAACTCGCCTCACTATTTATTGATAAAGACGAATATCCCATCCACTACTCTCCACTTTATCAATATACCCCTTTGCTCAGCTTTGTTAACGATAAACGTAGAACACTGAATACCTTTCTTGACGATATTCGCGTAATTCGCAACCGTCTGGCGCATCATAAGCGGGTAACCTCCGTCCAAACAACATTGATGAATTACTATTACCAAGAAATTACTGAGCCGGTACAGGAGGCCTTCGACGAAGGCCGGGTAAAAGTTAACCCTGATCGCTTTTTTGATGACAGCAATGCTGAGGTTGCTCACTATTTCGAACAGACAGCCCAAAAAATTGAAAATCTCGGCGGTGACGTTCAGGAAATAAAGGATGATCTGGTGGCTCAGGCTCAGGATATTGGAAAAATCAAAATTGATACGCGCATCATTCGCAATCGAGTAGCCTGGGTGCTGGGCGGTATCGTCGTCATTATTGTTGGCTCAGTACTGACTTTCGGAACCTCAACCAAGACGCTGGTGAATACGGAGTCCATCCGTAGCGATCTCGGGGAAGTGGGTAAAACGGTTGCTGGGGCGAAAAAAGAAACCAGTAACGATCCGCGTAAAGAACTGGCGAATATCGGCATTGCCTGGGATGAAAAAAATCTTCGCGCCGCTATCGATCGCGGTGATACCCAGGTTGTCAATCTGTTTCTTGCCGGAGGCATGCGCTGGAAACTGTATTATGCCGAAGCCGCATTACAGGAAGATCGCCAGGAAACGTTGAATGCCCTATTACAATCAGCGTCGTTGATGGATGAAAAAAACGGCTGCCTCAGAATGGCCGGTAAATTACGTCAGCAAGCGGACCACAATGGCACGCTGACCCCCATACAGATTCGTTATTTAAAAACATTCTGTTCTTCTGCCAAGGATGTTCAGGGTATTAAAGCGGAACTGGACAGAGCGCTTAATTTTGAGAAAGCCCAGAAGAAAGCTTACGATGAAGAAATGGCCAAAAATGAACCTGCAGGTCGCTGTGAGCGCCGTCTGATGGCCGATAATGCGCGTGAGTTACTGGCTGACGCGGCGCAATTTTCACTGCAAAGACCGACCACTTATTCACTCCATGATGTGTTATTGAAAGAACTGAATACGCGTCTGATGTTCGGCACACTCAACGAGGCAGAGTTAAAAAGCCTGGTTAAGAACTACTGCGTAAAACAAGAAAACCATGAACCCAATATTGCGATTGGCGATAACTGGAGTCGCTCACAACGGGTCATTTATAACGTAGTCAAATAATGAGCGATCCAACAACACATTCATCGAAAGAGAATTATATGTTCGCATTCAATAATGCATGGCCGCTGTTTACTTTCGAGTTCAATCCGTCGCAGCGTGATGCACCGGCAGGCAGCCTACTGATCGGATTGGGCGACGGCAATGATACGGAAAGCCAAAAGGGTGTCGCGCTCAATAACAAAGGATACCGTGCAGGTCACTACAATTCGGTGAGTGAACTGGTGGCAAATGCCGACGATCGTCAATGGTCTATATGGCGCAGTAAACTCTCAAGTGTCCAGGGAATACAACGAATCGTTATCGAAGATTTCTCTCTGGATACCTGTTTTACGCTGTTGCTGTTTTTGAACCATCTCGATGCCGCTGGTTCGCTGTCGCTATCAACACATCCGTGGCTGGAATACGTCACCGCATGGGAAAGCGGTATTTATCTGGACGGTGATGATACAACTCGATCTGCCGCTTGCTTGTTATCCGCACTCGCGCATAGCAGCCTGTGCGAGCAATCCATGGATGATACTGCCGTTGTTCGCCACAACATGCTGGCCTGCCTTCGCCTGTTGAGCGATATGATGATAGCCAACCCAGACCCCACCGCAGGCATTATGCCCATGCACACGCAATGTTATGCAAGTGCGGTCGCAAGTCTGGCGTATGAGCAACAGATTTACCAACACGTTATCAAGCGTTCGGTTACCTGCCAACTCCTGCTGGATCTCGGCACAGGCCGGCGGCAAACGGTGGTTGATGCACTGTTTATTACCGAAACGCTCCCCTCTGGTATGTTGAAAATTCTCGCGCGGTGCGATAAAGAACGCAGTTGGACGCACAACGGATTTGGGTTGCTGGCCATTTATCGACCGCGAGAAGTGGGTACGGGAAATGATATCGTTATTTCGCTCAACCCGATTCAGGGGACACGCCTTGATGCCCTGTGGTCCGCTCTGGAACAACGTGAAGATGTGGCCTGGCAAGGGCTACGCCCGCGCGATACTCCGCGTTTTCTCGAAAGCTATCGCCTGGCCGGAAGCGATAAATTGATCCCAGGCGCACCGAACCAACCCTGGTACGACGATCAAGGCAGAATGACGCTAATTGCGGCACCGAAGCAGCTTGCGCTCGGAGAGCCCGGCTCGAAACTGACCTGGCAAAAAGACGTTTTGCCCGCAATCTGGGAAAATTATTTTACCCGTTATCTTGATAACGCCATTGTGCCAATAGCTTTACCCGAACTTGATTGCCGCACAAAAGGTAAATGCATTCGTGTCTATCAGCATCGCATCCCGGAGGGTGGTGATATTACGATCGTCCCGCTGATGCGAATGATCGATACCCCCACCTTTCATGCCTGGCTGGCAGCACAGAGCGATAGCACGCGCGTCGTTAGGAGTCCTGCGGATCTCCCCCCCACCAGCGAGTACCACTGCCAATGGTACAGCAATATTCTGGTTATCGCTCACCGTCATGGCGTCACAATCTTCTGTCGCGAAGAAGAGGATAAACATCTGGCGATACTGATTAAAGCGGCCATTTCTGTAGCGGATGTAAGCCATGAGTATGAAAATTTTCTGGCGAACTCTGCCCAACAGATTGAACAGTGGCTCAAGGATCTGCTCGAGTCGCAGCAAAAACACAACCGAAAGGGAAAAATTCGTCGTCTATCTGACTGGTCCGAAATGATGCTGGAAACCAAAGCCCAGGCGCTAAAAGCCATGAATAAAGGTGCTTTAGTCGGCAACGATGCCCTACATAACCAGCTGAGTGAAGATCTCTCTCGGCAGTGGGGATTGTCTGAGCAACGTCAGGAGCTCATGACGCAGATAGAGCAATTGGATCAGCTCATGCGCCAGGCTATTAGTCAGCGTCAGGAAAAACGCCAACGTATTTACGGCGCACTGTTTTCTGCTTTAGCACTCGGCGCGGCGGCTAACCATATTTGGGAACCGATTAAAGAGATAAAAACAACAAACCTTTATGAATGGCAACTCATGCTATTCAAAGAGCAGCCAGCCCCGGCAATGGACAAGTTACAGACGATTGCTGCAGATGCCGCGCGATATGAAGTCTATACCCTGGCTATTCTGCTAATTTTTGGTTTTATTGGTTTTATCTTGTTCTGGTTTTTCGATTTTAATGGCAAAGAAGAGTAAGGAATAACGTTTTACTCATGATGCCGTCAGCATAAACTTTGCCGCATCTCTCACTTCCGCTGTTTTATGCACCACCACGTTTCAATATGGAACATTAAAAGATGCTAATGTTCCGTATTGAAACACCAATCACATCAATTTTCTTTTGACTACCCGTGTGCAAAATTACCTTATCGGCAGCGAGCGGTCGCCGTGACGTTGAACCAACCGATACCCTACATCAGATGCCTGCCCGAATTTGGCAGCCATCCAGGACTGTCTGCGGAGCATAAATAATGAAAAAATTGATCAACCGTGTTGAAGACGTACTGAATGAACAACTCGCCGGACTGGCGAAAGCGTATCCTTCCCTGGCACTGCATCAGGATCCTGTATATGTCACCCGCGCAGATGCGCCGGTGATGGGCAAAGTGGCTCTGCTTTCCGGTGGCGGCAGCGGACACGAACCTATGCACTGCGGCTACATTGGTCAGGGCATGCTCTCTGGCGCCTGTCCAGGTGAGATTTTTACCTCACCCACGCCGGATAAAATGTTCGAATGCGCCATACAAATTGACGGTGGCGAAGGCGTGCTGCTGATAATCAAAAATTACACCGGCGACATTCTTAATTTCGAAACCGCCACCGAGCTGCTGCATGAAAGCGGTGTCAAAGTCACCACCATGGTGGTGGATGACGACGTGGCGGTGAAAGACAGTTTGTATACCGCCGGTCGACGTGGTGTGGCGAATACTGTATTGATCGAAAAACTGGTCGGCGCGGCCGCCGAACGCGGTGATTCGCTGGAAGCCTGTGCGGCGTTGGGCCGTAAGCTGAATAACCAGGGCCACTCCATTGGCATAGCCATTGGCGCCTGTACCGTTCCAGCCGCTGGACAACCGTCGTTCACGCTGCAGGATAACGAAATGGAGTTTGGCGTAGGTATCCACGGGGAACCCGGCATTGACCGTCGCCCCTTCACCTCTCTCGATCAGACCGTTGATGAAATGTTCGATACCCTGCTGGAAAACGGTAACTACAGCCGTACACTCCGCCACTGGGACAACGTCCAGGGCGCGTGGCAGGAAGGTAAAGAAAGCAAGCGTGCGTTACAAAGTGGCGATCGCGTTATTGCGCTGGTCAATAATCTCGGTGCGACGCCGTTGTCTGAACTCTTCGGCGTGTATAACCGCCTGGAAAGCCGTTGTCAGGATGCAGGCATCGTCATTGAGCGCAACCTGATCGGTTCTTACTGTACCTCTCTGGATATGACCGGTTTCTCGATCACCCTGTTACAGGTAGATGACGAAACGCTGAGATTATGGGATGCACCGGTTCACACCCCTGCCCTCAACTGGGGTAAATAAGGAGATTCATGATGTCCCTCAACAGAACGCAAATTGTTAACTGGCTCTATCGTTGCGGCGAGATCTTCACCACAGAAAGTGATTTTCTCACCGGACTTGACCGAGAGATCGGCGATGCCGACCACGGTCTGAACATGCATCGTGGTTTCAGCAAAGTCGTTGAAAAGCTGCCGTCCATCGCAGACAAAGACATCGGCTTTATTTTGAAAAACACCGGTATGGTGCTGCTCTCAAGCGTCGGCGGGGCCAGTGGACCGCTGTTTGGCACCTTTTTTATTCGCGCCGCTCAGGTGACTCAGGCTCATCAAAGCCTGACGCTTGAAGAGTTGTATCAAATGATGCGTGATGGCGCAGAAGGTGTGATTAGCCGCGGTAAGGCTGAACCTGGCGACAAAACCATGTGCGACGTCTGGCTACCGGTTGTCGAATCCTTACGTCAGTCCTGCGAGCAAAAGTTAAGCGTACAGGCAGCGCTGGAAGCGGCAAGCCAGCAAGCGGAAGCCGCAGCGCAAAGCACCATCACCATGCAGGCTCGCAAAGGCCGTGCCAGCTATCTTGGTGAGCGCAGTATTGGGCATCAGGATCCCGGCGCAACGTCGGTCATGTTTATGATGCAAATGCTAGCTCAGGCGTCCAGAGAGTAAGGATAAAGCGATGGTAAACCTGGTTATTGTTTCTCACAGCGCCCAACTGGGCGAAGGCGTCGGTGCGCTGGCCCGGCAGATGTTAATGGGCGGTGATTGCAAAATCGCCATTGCCGCAGGCATTGATGATCCTGAGAATCCGATTGGCACCGATCCGATCAAGGTGATGGAAGCCATCGAGTCCGTGGCCGATACGGACCACGTGCTGGTGATGATGGATATCGGTAGTGCATTACTGAGTGCGGAAACCGCGCTGGAACTGCTCGACCCTGGCATTGCCGCCAAAGTGCGTTTGTGCGCAGCACCACTGGTTGAAGGCACACTGGCCGCGACGGTTAGCGCCGCCGCGGGTGCTGATATCGATCGGGTCATCCGTGATGCCATGAACGCCCTCGACGCCAAATGTGAGCAACTGGGTTTACCTTCGCCATCCGCAGCGAAACCCGCATCTGCTGCACTGTCTCCCGATGCAGATGCCCGTTCTGTTGCCATTGTGGTGAAAAACCCTAACGGCATCCACGTTCGCCCGGCTTCGCGGCTGGTTTCCGCGTTGTCTGGTTTTAACGCCGACATGTGGCTGGAGAAAAACGGCAAGTGTGTGGTTCCTGATAGCCTGAATCAGATAGCTCTGCTGCAGGTACGCTGTAATGACACGCTGCGCCTGATTGCCAAAGGCGAACAGGCAGAGGATGCGCTGGCCGCATTTAAACAGCTGGCAGCGGAGAATTTTGGTGAATCGCTCGAGTCCGCTAATGCTGATAACAAGGCAACTCAGGCTCCCTCAAAAGTCACGGGGACGGCATTCTGTCACACGCCGTTCTCGCCCGAGGTAAACCCGCAGCCAGCCGCATCACTCCAGGCTGAGCAACAGCGATTACAGACCGCCATCCAAAGTACGCTGAACGATCTGAGCGAACTCACTGCACTTGCTGAAGAACGATATTCCGCAGATATCGCCGCCATCTTCTCCGGTCACCATACGCTGTTGGACGATCCTGAACTGTTTGAAATGGCCTGCGATGTAATGCGCGAAAAGCAGTGCAGCGCCGCCTGGGCCTGGCATCAGGTGCTGAGCGATCTCAGCCAGCAGTATTTACAGCTCGATGATCCTTATCTGCAGGCGCGATACATTGATATTGAAGATTTGCTGTCCCGTTCACTGCAGCATTTGACGGGAGAGAGCGCACAAATTCCCGCGTTCTTGCGCCCCACTATCCTGGTCGCTGATGTCATTTATCCGTCTACGGTACTGCAACTCGATCCGAAGACCATCAAAGGTATCTGCCTGCGGGACGGCAGCGAAGCCTCACATCCGGCGATTATCGCTCGTGAAATGGGCCTGTGCTGGATGTGTCAGCAAGGCGCGGCTCTCGATAGCATCAAGATGGGCGATACTCTGACCATTGACTGTGTCACACAGCGGATAACCCGCGCAAACTGATTCCGAAGCACACCCTTTCCAACAAAGGGTGTGCTTCTTCTCTATTCACGCCGGGAAATGTCTGTTTATTCGCAAAATGGGGAGCCGATCACGCGCAACGGTCATTCCTGAACTAAGGTTTTCTCATGGTAAATGCCGCTACTTCGGCACGCCGCTAAGGAGATTAACCGATGATAACGCCAGCAACTCGCCATCCTGGCCTGCTCTCTGTTGCAATAAAACTGACGCTCGCAAGCACCTTTTTTGCCCTTTCCTCTTTTGCCGTCAACGCCGAGGACGCACCAGCCGCTACGCCTGCGCCGCCTGATATTCTGCTTGGCCCCCTGTTTAACGATGTACAAACAGCCAAACTGTTTCCTGACCAGAAAACCTTTGCGGACGCGGTGCCAAACAGCGATCCATTAATGATCCTTGCCGATTACCGGATGCAGAAAAACCAGTCCGGATTCGACTTACGCCATTTTGTGCAAGTGAATTTCACCTTGCCGAAAGACGGCGAGAAATACGTGCCCCCGGCCGGGCAATCATTACGCGAACATATCGATGGCCTGTGGCCGGTACTCACCCGTTCGACAACCGACGCTGAAAAATGGGATTCGCTGCTGCCGCTCCCGGAACCGTATGTGGTACCTGGCGGGCGTTTTCGCGAAATATATTATTGGGACAGCTATTTCACCATGCTGGGGCTTGCCGAGAGCAATCACTGGGATAAGGTCTCGGACATGGTGGCAAACTTCGCTTACGAGATTGATTCCTGGGGACACATTCCTAACGGCAACCGCACCTACTACCTGAGTCGTTCGCAACCGCCGTTCTTTGCCTTTATGGTTGAACTACTGGCGCAGCACGACGGGAATGACGCGCTGAAAAAATACCTCCCACAGATGCTCAAAGAGTACAGCTACTGGATGGAAGGCGTCGAAACACTCCAGCCCGGTCAGCAAAATAAGCGCGTAGTTAAACTGGATGACGGCACCATTTTGAACCGCTACTGGGATGAGCGCGATTCGCCTCGGCCAGAGTCCTGGGTAGAGGATATTGCCACCGCTAAAAGCAACCCAAACCGCCCGGCCACAGAAATCTACCGCGACCTGCGTTCAGCTGCCGCATCCGGCTGGGATTTTAGTTCCCGCTGGATGGACAATCCTAATCAGCTGGGCACTCTGCGCACCACCAGCATCGTTCCGGTCGATCTCAATGCGCTAATGTACAAAATGGAAAAAATGATCGCCCTCGCCAGCAAGGCTGCTGGTGATGATGCCAAAGCGGCGCAGTACGATGGCTTCGCTAATGCCCGACAAAAAGGGATCGAGAAGTACCTGTGGAACGACAAAGAAGGCTGGTATGCCGACTACGATCTGAAAAGCCACAAAGTACGCAACCAGCTCACGGCTGCCGCCCTGTTCCCGCTATATGTCAATGCAGCGGCAAAAGATCGCGCCAGTAAAGTCGCCACGGCCACCCAGGCACATCTGCTGCAACCGGGCGGCCTTGCTACCACGTCGGTGAAAAGCGGCCAGCAGTGGGATGCCCCCAATGGCTGGGCCCCGCTCCAGTGGGTAGCAGCATCCGGGTTACAGAATTACGGTCAGGATACTGTTGCCATGGACGTGACCTGGCGATTCCTCACCAATGTTCAACACACCTACGATCGCGAGAAAAAGCTGGTTGAGAAGTATGACGTGAGCACCACTGGAACCGGCGGTGGCGGCGGTGAGTATCCGTTGCAGGATGGTTTCGGCTGGACCAACGGCGTAACGCTGAAAATGCTCGACCTGATTTGCGCCAAAGAAAAGCCCTGTGACAACGTACCCGCATCACGACCTACCCCGGCAAGTACTGCGCCAGTCGAGTCTAAAAAACAGACTCAACCGACGCCATAACATCATAGCCTGAGCCGTTTTACTTCCTGAATCCGCGCTTCGTCGCGGATTTTTCTTTCTTATATTTCCCCCTTCCAGCTGTCTCTATGGCCTCTAGCCCTTATGGGGTATCCGGGGTTTTCATCCGTGAGAAATTGATTCTGAACATGTTTTTATTCGCTGTATATGTAAATATATAGCGATTTTGTAACCTTCAGGATAACAATAATGCCACTGACAAGACGGATGTTTGCCCAACTCGTGGCATCTGCACTGCTGCTACGTCATCTTCCCGCGTTTGCTCAAACCTCGCTGACTGTGGCCATTGGAGACTCTCCGAAGCCAGAAACGACCCAACGCGTGGTCAGCGCGGGCGCGCCTGCTGACATGCTGCTGCTGGCCGTCGCACCGGAAAAACTGGTGGGGCTTTCCTCCTTTGATTTCTCTCGCCAGACCGCCATCCCGTTTAACGATAACATTCGGACTTTGCCGAAACTCGGCAGGCTGGCGGGGCGCGCCAGCACGCTCTCGCTTGAAGCACTCCTGGCGCTTAAACCTGACCTGGTTATTGACTGCGGTAATGCCGATGAAACCTGGCTTTCTCAGGCCAGACAAGTGAGCGCACAAACACACATTCCCTGGCTGCTGATTAACGGCGAATTGTGCCATACCCCAGAACAGTTACGCGCAGTCGGTGAAGTATTGGGCGTCGTCTCGCGAACCGCAATGCAGGCCGCGCTGGCCCGTCGATTTATCGATGATGCAATAGCTTTCTCGCATTCACCCGCGGCGAATCTGCGTTTTTATGCCGCGCGCGGTGCCAGAGGACTGGAGACTGGTTTACAAGGTTCTCTGCATACCGAAGCAGCAGAACTACTGGGGTTGCACAATGTGGCGCACATCCCCGGACGACAGGGGCTCACACAGGTCTCAATGGAAAATCTGCTCAGCTGGCAGCCGGATATTATCCTGGTGCAGGATGCAGTGACAGCGCAGTTCCTACGAGAAGATCCGGTCTGGCAAGGGGTCAAAGCGGTTGCTGACCGGCGCATTCTGTTTCTCAGCGGTCTGCCGTTTGGCTGGCTGGATGCACCTCCTGGCATCAACCGTTTACTGGGGTTACGCCGCCTGCACGCCTGGCTTGATCCACAGGTTGAAGCGAGCTTTAAAACCGATATGCAGAACTACAGTGAATTGTTCTGGCACACCACGCTAAGCGACGCACAGTATCAAAGGTTGGTGGCAGTCTGATGAAAACATCAACCCTCGGTTTTCTGATGATTGCTGCGGTGGTGCTTTGCGCGAGCGTCGCCGCGGTATCAGGCGCGTATCGCCTGGATGCACAACAGGTTTTGAATCTCGTGGCCGGTGCAGATGGCGTTCCAATGCAGGACAAAATCGTCTTCTGGCAAATCCGCCTGCCACGCATACTGGCTGCATTGCTGCTCGGCGCGGCGCTGGCGGGCGCAGGAACCACCTATCAGGGCATGTTCCGCAACCCGCTGGTCTCACCGGATATTCTCGGCGTGGCGGCGGGTGCGGGTTTAGGTGCCTGTTTAGCAATCCTGTTAGGTTTACCGATCCTGTTCATTCAGCTGTATGCGTTCATGGGCGGTTTATTCGTGGTCGCCGGTGTCTGGTTGATTACCCGGCGAGTCAAGCGTCACGACCCGGTGTTAACACTTGTGCTGGTCGGGATTGCGCTGGGTACGGTATGTGGCGCGGGAATTTCGCTTATCAAAACGCTGGCCGACCCGTATACCCAACTCCCGTCTATCACCTTCTGGCTGCTTGGCGGGTTATCGACGATCACTTTGCACGACCTGTGGTTCTCGGCACCGCTGATCTTGGCAGGACTGGTCCCGCTATTGCTGCTGCGCTGGCGCATGAACCTGCTCACCCTGTCGGATGATGAAGCACGATCGCTTGGGATCAACGTCTCGCGATTGCGGCTGGGACTGATCGTCGGCGCAACGCTAATCACCGCCTGTACCGTTGCCATCGCGGGCATTATCGGCTGGATTGGGCTGGTTGTACCGCACATCGGCAGACTCCTCAGTGGCAATAACCACCAGCAGTTGCTGCCAGTTTCCATGGGGATCGGCGCCATTTTGCTGCTGCTCACCGATACTCTTGCCCGCACGCTGAGCAGCACAGAAATCCCGCTGGGGATCCTGACGGCATTTATTGGCGCACCGTTCTTTTTGCTGCTTTTGCTACGGGGAAATCGCCCATGACGCTTCTGACCGTCCGCCATGCGTCGTTGGGATACCACAGTCACCAGCCCGTGTTACGCGATGTCTCATTTCAGGTTTCGCCCGGCTCCGTCTGTTGTCTGATTGGGGCCAACGGCAGTGGAAAAACCACCCTGATGCGCACCATTCTCGGCGTTCTTTCGCCGCTTCACGGTGACATTCTGCTTGATGGCGTCGCCATAAATCATCTCAGCGATCGGCAACGCGCCGCCGCTATTGCCTGGGTTCCTCAGGCACATGACGGCGCGTTTGCCTTCACTGCGCTGGACATGGTGATGATGGGGCTGGCCCCGCAATTGGCGGCATTTGCGGTTCCCGGCGCTAAAGAGCGTGAAAATGCGCACCAGCAGATGACGATGCTGGGAATCTCTCACCTGGCGCCCCGACGCTGGAACACGCTGAGCGGCGGAGAGCGGCAACTGGTGTTAATTGCCCGCGCGCTGGCGCAGCGTCCGCGTCTTTTGTTGCTGGATGAACCTGCTTCCAGCCTGGATTTTGGGCATCAAATCCGTCTGCTCGACACGCTGGTGACGCTGAAAAATTCGGGTATGGCCCTGCTGATGTCGACGCATCATCCGTTGCACGCCCGGGCAATTGCCGACAGCGTGGTACGCGTTGAACCGGATGGCGAAGTGTCACAAGGGCTTCCTGAACATCAGCTTGCCACCGATCGCCTGGCGGAACTGTATCGCGTTACACCGTCACAAATCGCTCACCATCTCTTTGGCTCACATAACTAAGGAATAATAATGCTCATTGACGACATTGATTTTGCCGATCTTTACCGTAAACAGTTACAGCTGGCGAACAGAACCGAGAAAAAGCCGGAGCACTGGGATAAACGTGCGGAAAAAATGGCGGAAAATTGCGCCTCATTAACCGACAGCTATCTGCTGCAACTGCTGGGGAAAATCGACCTGAAAGGGGCGGAGTCGCTGTTTGACATGGGTTGCGGTCCCGGTACCGTCTCGCTGGCGCTGGCTAAAAAGATGCCAATAATTTACGGCGTAGATTACAGCCAGGGCATGCTAAGCGTAGCTGCCCGCCGCGCTGCGCAAATGAACGCCCGTCACGTGCAGTGGGTGCAGCGGGCCTGGGAGGAACACTGGGATGATTTACCCCAGTGCGATATCGCCGTCGCCTCGCGCTCTACGCTGGTTGCCGATATGCGCCAGTCGATGACCAAACTGAATAATCAGGCCCGACTGCGGGTTTACACCACTCATCTCGTCAGTTCATCTTTCGTTTCCCCCACCATTCAGCGTGCACTGGGCCGCGAAGTGATTGAGCTTCCCAACTATATCTATGCGCTTAATGTCCTGTATCAGATGGGGATCCACGCGCATGTTGATTTTATCCGCGGACCCAACTGCCAGCAGGACAACAGCACCTGGACGCGTTTTCTGGAAAACGTGCGCTGGAGTATGGGTGAACTGAGCGCCGACGAGGTCGAACGTCTGGAAACCTGGTATCAACAGCAGGATCCACGCACGATTGCCCCCGCCAGCCGTGACTGGGCGCTTATCTGGTGGGACAGCGTGCCGCGGGAGGCGCTGCGATGATCTACTTTTCGCAGGCGCAAACCGACGCGCTGCTGCTGGAAGATATTCAGGGCGGCGATCTGACTACCCGCGCGTTGGGGATCGGCGCACAGCCGGGCGTTATGGCGTTTTACCATCGCCAGGGCGGATGCGTTAGCGGCACCGCCGTTGCCAGACAAATGCTCACCTCATTAGGGCTGACCGTCAGCGACATGGTGGCCGATGGTGAACAGGTAAGTGCAGGACAGCGATTGATTCGCGCACATGGGAATGCGGCGGCGCTACACCAGGGTTGGAAAGCGGTACAAAATGTCCTGGAGTGGAGCTGCGGGGTTTCGGGCTATCTTGAGTGCATGTTGAGCCAACTGCGCCAACGCTATCCTGATGGGCAGATTGCCTGTACCCGAAAAGCCATTCCCGGCACGCGTTTGTTGGCGACTCAGGCAATACTCGCCGCGGGAGGCATTATCCATCGCGGAGGATGCGCCGAAACGGTACTGCTGTTTGCTAATCACCGTCATTTTCTTACCAACCCAAACGACTGGGCCGGCGCGATTGCGCGCTTACGCCGCCATGCGCCAGAAAAAAAGATTGTGGTTGAAGCAGATACGCCAGATGAGGCATTAGCCGCGCTACGCGCCGCGCCCGATGTCCTGCAACTCGACAAATTTACCCCTGAGCAAGCAACAGAAATTGTCCGCCAGACCCCTTCTCTGGCCCCCCATTGCACGCTGGCGCTGACTGGCGGCATTACCCTCGCCTCGCTGGCGAGTTATCTCGACTGTGGCATCAGACTTTTCATCACTTCCGCGCCTTACTACGCTCCGCCCGCGGATATCAAAGTTAGCCTGAGCCCGGACGCACGTGGCATATAACATTAATAAATGGACTAAAAATAATGAATTTCAACAAAAGTTGTCTTTACACAGCTCTGTCGTTTGCTTTCGCGCACAGTGCTTTTGCTGGGCAGGAAAGCGAAACCATGACCGTCTGGTCAAGTCCGGCCTCCGCCGCAACCACTACGGTTCTCGGCCAGGAAACGATGCAGCAACTGGATAAGCAAAACGTGGCGCAGGCACTGAGCGTTGTCCCCGGCGTCGTGCTGCAAAAGTCAGGCAACCGCAATGAACAGCAGGTGAAAGTCCGCGGTTTTGACAGCCGTCAGGTTCCCGTCTATTTTGACGGCGTGCCGGTATACATCCCCTATGATGGCAACCTCGATTTAGGCCGTTTTCTGACCTCCGATATCGCTTCGGTTGAAGTCTCCAAAGGCTACTCGTCGCTGTTACAAGGGCCGAACCAGATGGGCGGCGCCATCAATATCACCACCCAAAAGCCCACCAAACCGATTGAAGGCAGCATTGGCTATCGCCAGGGCTGGAGTCGTAGCAAAGACAATGCCCACGATATGCACGCTTCATTTGGCGCCAGCAACGATCTCGGCTACATCCAGCTCAGCGGCAGTCAGTTGAAGCAGGATTTCCTTGGCTTACCGCACGGCGTGGACAATCCTATTGCGGGCAGCAACGGCAAGATGATTAACTCCTCCGCCGATGACAAACGCGGCATCGTGAAGCTGGGCTTTACTCCGCGTGGTAATGACGAATATGTGCTGACCTATATTAATCAGGACGGTGAAAAAGATAACCCGCCGTACGCTGGAACCAGCAGTCAGAAATCACGCTACTGGCAATGGCCACAGTACGATAAAGAGAGCTATTACTATCAGGGCACCACCCATCTGGGCGATCGTTTCACACTAAAAAGCCGTCTGTATCGCGATACCTTTGAAAATACGCTGATGATGTACAACTCACTTGCCGATCTGAAAAACAAGAAAGGCAACTACAGTCATTATTCAGACTATAGCGATGGCGCTGGTCTACAGCTCGCTGCGGATATGCGTGAAAACGACTTGCTCTCTTTCGCCGTGAACTGGAAAGATGATGTTCACCGCGAGAAAGGCGCTCCGAATGCGGCTTACGATCGCTACGAAGACCGCACCTGGTCCGTTGCCAGCGAATACCAGTGGGCAGCGGCGGATAACGTCGATGTAGTAGCTGGAATAAGCTATGACTGGCGCGACAGTCTGGAAGGCATGAAGCACGAAAAAAATGGTAGCGTCACCCACTATGATGACAACAATCAGTCGGCCTTCAACTGGCAGATGATGACCAAATATCACTTTGAAAATTCAGACACATTAGCGCTGTCCTACTCTGACAGAACACGTTTCCCAACACTGAAAGAGCGCTACACCACCTCGAAACCGGCCTATAACCAGGTGGCGCTGGTCAATCCGCAGCTTAAACCGGAACGCGCCCGCAGCGTGGATCTGACCTGGAATGGTTCACTTGGTAAAGACTGGGGATTCGAAGCCAGCGTCTATTACAACCGCATCAGCGATGCCATTCTTTCACACAATATTGATGCTGATACCATCCAGAATCAGAACAGCGGCCGGGTGGATTACACCGGTCTGGATGCAGGCGTTAAAGGTAAAGTCTTTGATATGCTGGATGTTGGGCTGAGCTATGGCCTGATTCATGCGGACGTCAAACGCAGCGACATCGGCAAAATAACCGATTTGCCGACGCAAACCCTCACCGCATGGATGACGCTGAAACCGTGGGATCCGCTGAGCATTACGCTGTCTGAAGAGGCCCGCTCATCGAGCTATAGCAATAGCGACGGCTCGCAGAAAGCCGCAGGTTTCGCCATTACCCATTTACGCGCCGACTACGCCATCGGTCACGGGTTTAGCGTCAACGCTTCGGTCAATAACCTGTTCGATACACAATACGTGTACAGCGAAGGATTTATCGAAGAAGGCCGTAATTACTGGGCGGGAATTGAGTATCAATTCTAACTTAGCGACATAGAGAAACGGCCCCCACAGGGGCCGTTCGATTAATCTCGCCGTACAAGCCGGAAGACACCCAGCACAACAATCGCGCCGACCACGGCCACCAGGAAGCTATGGAGATTAAATCCGCTGACATCGCCGCCAATACCAAACATCGTTGCCAACCATCCACCGACCACAGCACCGACAATACCGAGAATACAGGTCAGGATAAACCCACCGCCATCACGCCCCGGCATAATCAGTTTGGCGATAACCCCCGCAATCAGACCAAAAATAATCCAGGCAATAATTCCCATTTTCAGGCCCTCTTTCCAGTGAACGCACGCGCAAGACATTCCTGCGCCAGCACTTAAAGTATAGGCAAGCCATCGCGACATGCTTTTATCACTCAGACTTAATTCATTGGGTTTGGTAAAAAATTTCATCCATTTGTATTAAGTTCCGTCGATTAATGCCGATAACCCAACGACAAACCAGGCATCCAGGAGTCATTAGGTGTGAGTAACTACAATGAGCAGTTCCTGAAGCAAAATCCGTTAGCGGTGTTAGGTGTACTTCGGGACTTAAAGTCGCAGCAGGTTCCACTGCGTATCTCCTGGTCAGGCGGCCAGTTCATCAGCAAAATTCTGACCGTCAGTCCCGATGAACTGATCATGGATTTTGGCAGCCAAGAATATGAAAACCAGGCCGTACAGCGGGCCAGCCAGATCTCAATTATCGCCGAAACGCAGGGAGCCAAAGTAGAATTCACCCTGCCACAGCTGAAAAAAGGCGAGTATCAGCAACTGCCGGCGTTTATTTCATCCTTGCCGCCTTCTCTGTGGTTTGTGCAGCGTCGGGAATATTTCCGCATCGGCGCTCCGCTGCATCCTCCCTATCGCTGCACGGCAAAAATGCCGGACAACAGCATTCTGCATTTTCGCTTATTCGATCTGTCTCTCGGCGGCATGGGCGGGCTGTTAGAAGTGGCAAAACCAGAGGGGTTGGCAGAAGGTATGCGCTTCTCGCAGGTTGAACTAAATATGGAGCAATGGGGGGTGTATCACGTTGACGCCCAGCTTATTTCCATTAGTGAGCGCAAGGTTATCGATGGGAAAAACGAAACGATTACCACTCCCCGCCTGAGCTTTCGTTTTCTCAACGTCGGCCCGGCGGTGGAGCGGAACTTACAGCGGATTATTTTTTCCCTTGAACGCGAGGCCCGGGAAAAGTCGAACAAGGTGCGCGATTAGCATCACCTGAATTACATCACATCCAGCGCTTGTTGAAGCTTCCAGATATAGCGCGGGGCCTGCGGCGCCGGATGATTGTCCGCAACATGTTCAATAAATTCATCCGGGCTGAGGTCGTTGATTTTATTGATCGCTTTTTTCCTGTCGGATGAGAACGTGCGTAACAGTGCGCCCGCACCGTTGGCGTACGATACTACCAGCGCGTACTGCATCACCTGCGGATCTTCAATCCCGGCCAGCGGCCCGGTTTCGAGAATACTCAGGTATGCGGCCCCCATGGAGATATTGCGCTCGGGGTTTTTCAACTCACTGGTCGACGGCTCTCCGCTCCAGCCCATGCGGCGATAAACATCGCGTCCTGAAGTTGATGCTTTCAACTGCATCAGACCAATCGCATTGGACTTACTGACCGCATTCGGATTTCCGCCTGATTCAATGGCGATAATAGCGGTAATCAATTGTGGACTGACACCCCAGGCCGCACCGGCTTTTTCACTGATCGGCATCCATTGCATTGCGCGTTTAACCGGAACTTCAGCATTCCACGGCGGGTTTTTGTAATCCTGTTTTGAACTACAGCCCGCAAGTAATACAACCAAAAAAGCAAACCATCTCAATTTCACGTCATCTATCCTTATAGCCGGAACCTGTCGCTGAGGTGACAACGACATACCTACGCGGCATGATATACATTTGGTTTTAGTTGTAGCAAGGAAATGCCATGTCCCGGTTTCACTTAATTGCCCCGTCGGGCTACTGTATCAATCAGCAGGCTGCCTTACGTGGGCTTGCGCGTCTTATTGAGGCCGGTCATCAGGTCGACAATTCAGCGGTCATTGCGCGCCGCTGCCAGCGTTTTGCGGGGACAGAGGCAGAAAGGCTTGCTGATGTGAACTCGCTCGTTAATCTGAAAACCCCCGATACCATTGTGATGGCGGTACGCGGCGGCTATGGCGCGAGCCGTTTACTGGAAGATATTGACTGGCAGGGGCTGGCAGCCCGCCAGCAACAAGATCCGCTGCTGCTGTGCGGACACAGCGATTTTACGGCGATCCAGTGTGGTCTGCTGGCACAGGGGAATGTGATTAGCTTCAGCGGCCCGATGCTGGCGGCGAACTTCGGCGCCGAAGAAATGAACGCATTCACCGAGCACCATTTCTGGCAGGCTTTGCGTAATGCCCAATTTACCCTCGAATGGCAGGGTGACGGTCCACAGTGCGCAACTGAAGGTACTCTGTGGGGCGGAAATCTGGCGATGATCATTTCGTTGATGGGTACACCGTGGATGCCGGCCATCAAAAACGGCATTTTGGTGCTGGAAGACATTAACGAGCATCCATTCCGTGTCGAGCGTATGCTGCTGCAGCTGTACCACGCCGGAATACTGGCCCAGCAAAACGCCATTATCCTCGGCAGTTTTAGCGGTAGCGCACCCAATGACTACGACGCTGGTTACAATCTTGATTCAGTTTGTGATTTTCTGCGCGCCAGATTGTCAGTACCGTTGATCTGCGGCCTCGATTTTGGCCATGAACAACGCACTGTCACTCTGCCTTTGGGAGCCAATGCGGTGCTGAAAAATGATAAAAACGGCACTCAGCTCACCTTAAGTGGGCATCCGGTACTAAAATCGTAAAAAAAGCGGCTAATGGGGCTAAGCAAAACGCTGTTTCTGTCGTTATTATGGTAGGGTTTATTAATACGAAACAGCGTAATTCAGGAGTAACCGAACGTTGGATGCCGCAGCAATTATTAGCCTTTTTATTTTGGGTTCCGTTCTCGTCACCTGCAGTATCTTACTCAGTTCATTCTCATCACGTCTTGGTATCCCTATCCTGGTGATATTTCTCGCTATCGGTATGTTAGCGGGCGTAGATGGTATAGGCGGCATACCTTTCGATAACTATCCATTCGCCTACATGGTGAGTAACCTGGCACTGGCAGTTATCCTGCTCGACGGCGGGATGCGCACCCAGGCCAGCTCTTTTCGCGTTGCGTTAGGCCCGGCGCTATCGTTGGCGACGGTCGGTGTGCTGATTACTTCCGGACTCACTGGCATGATGGCCGCGTGGCTGTTTCATCTGGATCTTATCGAAGGACTCCTGATTGGCGCGATTGTTGGTTCAACCGACGCCGCGGCGGTCTTTTCCCTGCTTGGCGGTAAGGGGCTTAACGAACGCGTTGGCTCTACGCTGGAAATTGAATCCGGCAGTAATGACCCGATGGCCGTGTTTTTGACCATCACGCTCATCGCCATGATCCAAAACCACGAAACCGGTTTAAGCTGGATGTTCGCGGTGCACATTATCCAGCAGTTTGGCTTAGGCATCGTTATCGGTCTGGGCGGTGGATATATGCTCCAGCAGATGATTAACCGCATTTCTCTGCCTGCCGGACTGTATCCGCTATTGGCGTTAAGCGGTGGGATCCTGATTTTTGCCCTGACCACTGCGCTGGAAGGCAGCGGTATTCTGGCGGTTTATCTGTGTGGTTTCTTGCTGGGTAATCGCCCTATTCGCAACCGGTTTGGCATTCTGCAAAACTTCGACGGTCTGGCCTGGCTGGCGCAAATCGCCATGTTCCTGGTGCTCGGACTGCTGGTTACGCCGTCCGACCTGCTGCCTATCGTGGTTCCTGCGCTGATTTTGTCTGCGTGGATGATTTTCATTGCCCGCCCACTTTCGGTTTTCGCCGGACTGCTGCCGTTTCGCGGCTTCAATCTGCGCGAGCGCATTTTCATCAGTTGGGTGGGTCTGCGCGGTGCGGTACCCATCATCCTCGCCGTCTTCCCAATGATGGCGGGTCTGGAGAATGCACGCCTGTTCTTTAACGTCGCCTTCTTCGTGGTACTGATCTCGTTGCTGTTCCAGGGAACCTCTCTTTCATGGGCCGCTAAAAAAGCCAAAGTGGTGGTCCCTCCTGTTGGCTGGCCCGTGTCGCGCATTGGCCTGGATATTCATCCGGATAACCCGTGGGAGCAGTTTGTTTATCAGCTCAGCGCCGATAAGTGGTGCGTAGGAGCCGCATTGCGCGACCTGCATATGCCGGAAGAAACGCGAATAGCCGCCCTGTTTCGTGACAACGTGCTGTTTCACCCCTCCGGCAGCACACGTCTTCGCGAAGGCGACGTATTGTGTGTTATTGGCCGCGAGCGCGATCTCCCGGCTCTTGGCAAGCTGTTCAGCCAGTCGCCACCTGTGTCGTTAGACCAGCGCTTCTTCGGTGATTTTATTCTTGAAGCCAGCGCAAAATATGCCGATGTGGCGCTGATTTATGGCCTGGAAGATGGCACCGAGTATCGTGATAAGCAGCAAACGCTGGGTGAAATTGTCCAGCATCTGCTTGGTGCCGCGCCGGTCGTCGGTGACCAGGTGGAATTCGCTGGCATGATCTGGACCGTAGCCGAGAAGGAAGATAATGCGGTGCTGAAGGTCGGTGTTCGCGTTGCTGAAGATGAGGATGAGTAAAGCGGATGTTTTGCCGGGTGGCGGCTGCGCCTTACCCGGCCTACAAAATGCACTGACTCTGGAGGCCTGATAAACGCAGCAGCATCAGGCAATGCTATATAAAGTTACACCGTCACAACTGGCACGCGCAGCGCCAGAGAACACATTAACTCGTAGCCTACCGTACCTGCGGCGGTGGCCACATCGTCAATTTTAATCTCTTTGCCCCACAGCTCTACCGGCGTCCCGATCCCTGCCTGCGGGCATGGTGTCAGATCTACCGCCAACATATCCATTGAGACTGTCCCCACCGTCCCGGTACGTACACCGTCCACCAGCACCGGAGTACCACTTGGCGCATGGCGTGGATAACCGTCTGCATAGCCGGTCGCTACAATGCCAATGCGCTGCTCGCCGCTGGCAGTGTAGCGTCCACCGTAGCCCACCCGATCGCCAGCTTTCAGCGTCTGTATGCCGATGATCTCACTGCTCAGCGTCATCACTGGCTTCAGGCCGGTGTTAGCGATGTCCCGCCATTGTCCTGAAGGCGACGCACCATACAAAATAATGCCCGGACGAACCCAGTCATAATGCGCTTCAGGGTGCCACAGCGTGGCTGCCGAATTCGACAGCGATCGTCTGCACTCCAGCCCTTCAGTTGCCTGCGCAATACGTGTCATAGCCTCCTGGATACCTTCCGGGTGCTCTGCATCGGCAAAATGTGACATCAGCGTCATTTCACCGACGTTGGGCATCGTCCGCAGCTGTTGCCAGACCGTGGGAACTCTTTCCGGTAAAAAACCAAGGCGGTTCATACCACTGTTCACCTTCAGGTAAACATCGAGCGGCGCCTTCAGGCGCGCATTCTGCAATGCTTTTAGCTGCCAGTTACTGTGTACACAGGTGGTGAGTCGATAATTGTCATATACGGTCAGGTCTTCGGCGTGGAAAAAACCCTCCAGCATGAGTATCGGGCCTTTCCATCCGCGCTCGCGTAGGGTTATCGCCTCTTCAAGATTGAGCATGGCAAAACCATCGGTTGTGCCCAGCGCATTCCAGACGCGTTCAATACCGTGTCCATACGCATTGGCTTTCACCACCGACCAGACGCGGGCGTCCGGTGCGGCCTGGCGGGTAATGGTCAGATTTTGTTTCAACGCCTGCAGGTCAATGCTGGCCAGTATCGGGCGGGTCATCTCACGTCCTTATCAGTTATGTGCGCCATGTAAATGCCGTGGACGAGATGGGGTAAACCCCGGACTGTAACGCGCCACGCTCAGATCGTCATAAGGTATGGCTGGCGTGCGGCCAGAAAGGATATCGCTCAGTAGCTGACCGGAGCCGCAGGCCATGGTCCAACCCAGCGTGCCGTGGCCGGTATTGAGCAGCAGATTCTTAAAGCGGGTGCGCCCCACCACCGGCGTTCCGTCCGGCGTCATCGGACGCAGTCCGGTCCAGAAGGTTGCCTGCTCCACATGACCGCCGCGCGGGAAGAGATCGCGTACGACCATTTCCAGCGTTTCACGACGAGGTTGTAGCAATTCTGTATTAAAGCCGACAATCTCCGCCATGCCGCCAACGCGAATACGATTGTCAAAGCGGGTAATAGCGATTTTGTAGGTTTCATCAAGGATAGTAGAAACCGGCGCACCGTCGTCTTGCGCCACCGGAATAGTCAACGAATAGCCTTTGAGCGGATAGACCGGGATATCAACGATCCCTTTCAGCATTGCCGTGGAGTACGAACCAAACGCCATCACATAGGCATCGGCTTTAACTATCTCTTCGCCGCACTGGACGCCATAAATCTGCTCACCATCGCTCAGCAGCTTATCGACCGGGGTGTTAAAGCGAAACTTAACGCCCGCCTGCTCCGCCATCTGAGCCAGACGCTGGGTAAACAGCTGGCAGTCGCCGGTTTCATCATTCGGTAAACGCAGACCACCGGTCAGTTTGTGCGCCACTTCTGCCAGTGCGGGTTCGACTTCCGCCAGACGGTTTGCTTCCAGCAGTTGATATGGCACGCCAGCGTCTTCGAGCACGGCGATGTCGCGGGTGGCGTTTTCATACTGTTGGGCAGTACGGAAAAGTTGCAGGGTTCCGCCCTGGCGCCCTTCGTACTCGATACCGGTAGAGGCGCGCAGCGCTTTCAGGCAATCACGGCTGTATTCCGCCAGTCGCACCATGCGTCCTTTGTTTTCCATGTAGTGGCTGGTGTCGCAGTTGCGCAGCATCTGCCACATCCATTTCAACTGGAACTGGGTTCCGTCAAGACGGACGGCCAGCGGAGCGTGGCGCTGAAACATCCACTTAATTGCTTTTAGCGGTACGCCTGGTGCCGCCCATGGTGCTGCATAACCTGGAGAGATTTGCCCCGCGTTCGCCGCACTGGTTTCCAGTGCCGGACCGGGCTCACGATCAATGACGGTGACATCGTGTCCAGCCTGACTTAAGTACCAGGCGCTGGTCACGCCAACGACACCACTTCCCAGTATGACAACTCGCATAGCCACTCCGTTAACAGTAAAAGAACAATCATCTAATTACATCTTGATAACTCAGTTGAAAATATTATTCAACATATGGCTTTTTTATGGTGACTTACCTCACATATAGCGGTGATGACTGGGGACTCTCCGCTTTGGCATCTCCTGCTGTGCGTTATTTTTATCCAGCATAAAATTTTGCGGCCATGCCATTTTTCGACGCCTCGCTAACGTGAAATCGCAAAGAAAAAATTTCTGCCGCAGCACGTTTTTTAACACCATGATCTATGCTTGACATGAGGTACTCCAGACAGAGAGTGCCGCCAACAATGAGGGTGCGCGAATGGCTACGATTGATTCCATGAACAAGGACAGCACACGGTTAAGCGATGGACCCGACTGGACGTTTGATCTGCTGGATGTCTATCTGGCAGAGATAGACCGCGTGGCGAAACTCTACAGACTGGATACCTACCCGCACCAAATCGAGGTAATCACCTCCGAACAGATGATGGACGCTTATTCCAGCGTCGGGATGCCGATCAACTATCCTCACTGGTCGTTTGGTAAAAAGTTTATTGAAACCGAGCGCTTGTATAAGCATGGTCAGCAGGGGCTGGCCTATGAGATCGTTATCAACTCCAATCCGTGCATCGCGTATCTGATGGAGGAGAACACCATCACCATGCAGGCGCTGGTGATGGCGCATGCCTGCTACGGACACAACTCCTTTTTCAAAAACAACTACCTGTTCCGAAGCTGGACGGATGCCAGTTCCATTGTCGATTACCTGATCTTCGCGCGAAACTATATTACCCAGTGTGAAGAGCGTTACGGCGTGGATGAAGTCGAAAAGCTGCTCGACTCCTGCCATGCGCTGATGAACTACGGCGTTGACCGTTACAAACGCCCGCAAAAAATCTCCCTACAGGAAGAGAAAGCCCGTCAGAAAAGCCGTGAAGAGTATCTGCAAAGCCAGGTGAATATGTTGTGGCGCACGCTGCCGAAGAAAGAGGAAGAGAAAACCGTGGCGGAAGCCCGGCGTTATCCCTCTGAGCCACAGGAGAACCTGCTGTACTTCATGGAGAAGAACGCCCCGCTGCTGGAGTCCTGGCAACGCGAAGTGTTGCGCATTGTACGCAAGGTCAGCCAGTATTTTTATCCGCAGAAACAGACGCAGGTGATGAACGAGGGCTGGGCCACTTTCTGGCATTACACTATCCTGAACCACCTTTATGATGAAGGTAAAGTCACCGAACGGTTTATGCTGGAGTTTCTGCATAGCCATACCAATGTGGTATTTCAGCCGCCCTACAACAGCCCATGGTATAGCGGGATAAACCCTTATGCCCTGGGGTTTGCCATGTTCCAGGATATCAAACGTATTTGTCAGTCGCCGACCGAGGAGGACAAATACTGGTTCCCGGACATAGCGGGTTCTGACTGGCTGGAAACCCTGCATTTTGCGATGCGCGATTTCAAAGATGAGAGCTTTATCAGCCAGTTCCTGTCGCCAAAGGTGATGCGTGATTTCCGTCTGTTCACCGTGCTGGATGACGATCGTCACAACTATCTGGAGATTTCTGCGATTCATAACGAGGAAGGATATCGTGAGATCCGCAACAGGTTGTCGTCGCAATACAACCTCAGCAACCTGGAGCCGAATATTCAAATCTGGAATGTCGATCTGCGTGGCGACCGTTCGCTCACCTTACGCTATATTCCGCATAACCGCGCGCCGCTGGATAAAGGACGCAAAGAAGTGCTCAAGCACGTACACCGGCTTTGGGGTTTTGACGTGATGCTGGAGCAACAGAATGAAGATGGCAGCGTGGAGCTGTTGGAGCGTTGCCCGCCAAGGATGAACGGTCTGTAAATCTTATTCCCGGAGGCGGTGTAAACACCTAATCCGGCCTACGAAGTGCACGTATTGTAGGCCGGAGAAAACGCTTTGCCGTCGCCATCCGGCTTTGAGCAATTAACGGCCCTGAATCGCCAAATCGCCCGGCAGGCTCTTTTGCATGCGATGCCAAATTTCGCCACTGTCGTGACCATAGCGACGCACCGTTTCATACACCTGCTCATGAGCGCCCTGCTCGCAGAGTTCTGACAGTTTACGGTAGAAGCTCAGCGCCAGCGCGCGCGCTTCCGGATTGGCAAAATAATGACGACCAATGCGGGTATATAATCCTTTCATACCGTTGAGGATCAAACCGTAAATCGGATTGCCGGAGGCAAATGCCAGGCCGCGGAAAATGTTATAGTCCAGATCGGCAAATGCGTCAGCGTGGTCGGCCACCTGATTTGCCGTCGCCAGAACCTCCTGTGCTTTATCAGGATGCTGGCGAAACGCAGTGCGAACAAAGATCGTCGAAATATTGGTACGCACGGACAGCAGATTATCAATCAACTGCGGGACACTCTCGTGATCGAGACGCGCCAGCGTTTCAAGAATATTCAGCCCGGAGGTTTCCCAGAAGTTATTCACCTTCGTCGGTTTGCCGTGTTGAATGGTCAACCAGCCATCTCGCGCCAACCGCTGCAATACTTCGCGTAGCGTGGTACGTGTCACCCCAATAAGTTCGGAGAGTTCACGTTCAGCGGGCAAAATAGTGCCAGGTGGGAAGCGGTTATTCCAGATACTTTCAATGATGTACTCTTCCGCGAACCCAGCCGGGCTTTGCGCCTTAATGACCATAGTAAAAATTCCATTACACAGCAAAACATAGTTACACACATCATACCAGATGGGTATCTTAGCTGATAGCTGACGCAATGAAGAAAAAGTGGATCAAGGCTTCATTTTCCAAATAACGCTACAGCACAGCCAACATTGCCAGTCTCGTGAATAGCTTGCCTGTACTCCCTCCTCCCGCTAAGCTTTGCGGTCAAACATAAAAACATGATTTCATTTTTAAAGGTAGGGAAATCACCATGGAGCTATCATGGGGCCGCGCTATGTGGCGCAATTTTTTAGGTCAATCACCAGACTGGTACAAACTTGCACTGCTTGTCTTCTTAGTCGTTAACCCGATTATTTTTTTCATCAACCCTTTTATCGCCGGCTGGTTGCTGGTGGCCGAGTTCATTTTCACGCTGGCGATGGCGTTAAAATGCTACCCACTGCTGCCAGGCGGGCTGTTGGCTATCGAAGCTGTCATTATTGGTATGACCAGCGCCACGCATGTGCGTGAAGAGGTTGCCGCAAACCTTGAGGTGTTATTGCTGCTGATGTTTATGGTGGCAGGCATCTACTTTATGAAGCAGTTATTACTGTTCATTTTCACGCGTCTGCTGCTCACTATTCGCTCCAAGACGCTGCTGTCACTGTCTTTTTGTGTTGCAGCCGCTTTCCTCTCTGCGTTCCTCGATGCGCTGACCGTCGTTGCCGTGGTAATCAGCGTTGCGGTCGGGTTTTATGGTATCTACCATCGCGTTGCTTCTTCTCGCGCGGAAGACAACAACATGCTTGATGACAGCCATATCGATCAGCACAATAAAGTCGTACTTGAGCAGTTCCGCGGTTTTCTGCGTAGCCTGATGATGCACGCTGGTGTCGGTACGGCGTTAGGCGGCGTGATGACCATGGTGGGCGAGCCACAAAACCTGATTATTGCCAAAGCGGCTGGCTGGCATTTTGGCGACTTCTTCCTGCGCATGTCGCCAGTTACCGTCCCGGTACTGATTTGCGGCCTGTTAACCTGTGTACTGGTCGAGAAATTGCGCTGGTTTGGCTATGGCGAAACGCTGCCGGAGACCGTCCGTGATGTCCTGCAACAGTTTGACGATCAGAGCCGCCAACAACGTACCCGCCAGGACAAAATCAAACTGATTGTCCAGGCGATTATTGGCGTCTGGCTGGTCGTTGCTCTGGCCCTGCATCTGGCGGAGGTTGGATTAATTGGTCTGTCCGTCATCATTCTGGCAACCTCGTTGACCGGTGTCACCGACGAACATGCGATAGGTAAAGCCTTTACCGAGTCGCTACCCTTCACCGCGCTGCTGACCGTGTTCTTCTCTATTGTCGCGGTGATTATCGATCAACAGCTCTTTTCGCCGATTATTCAGTTTGTTTTGCAGTCGTCTGAACATGCACAACTGACGCTGTTTTATCTCTTCAACGGCCTGCTGTCTTCGATCTCTGATAACGTTTTTGTTGGTACGATTTACATCAATGAAGCCAAAGCCGCGATGGAACATGGGACCATCAGCCTTAACCAATTTGAGCTGTTGGCGGTGGCGATCAATACCGGGACCAACCTGCCTTCGGTGGCCACGCCAAACGGCCAGGCTGCATTCCTGTTCCTGCTGACCTCTGCACTGGCGCCGTTGATTCGCCTCTCTTATGGTCGCATGGTGTGGATGGCCCTGCCTTATACTCTCGTCCTGACGCTCGTCGGCCTGCTTTGCGTCGAGTTCACGCTAGTTCCGGTGACCGAGTGGATGACCCAAACGGGCTGGTTAGCTACACTTTCATAACAATTAACCGGGCAAATCACTGCCCGGTTTGACTTTTTGCATGATAAATATCCGATTACGCAAATTTTCAATTCCCGCTAGTGGCGCATAAAGTGAATTGGTTTAAACTGCGGTCTCTACGCATGTTGCAGGGAAATGATTATGTTGCGATTTTTAAACCAGTGCTCCCGAGGTCGTGGAGCATGGTTATTGTTGGCGTTAACCGCCTTTGCGCTGGAGCTCGTCGCGCTGTGGTTCCAGCACGTCATGCTGCTAAAACCTTGCGTGTTGTGTATTTACGAACGTAGCGCATTATTTGGCGTGATGGGTGCAGGGCTGGTGGGTGCTATCGCACCAAAAACACCGCTGCGCTATGTGGCGATGATAATCTGGATTTACAGTGCCTGGCGCGGACTTCAGTTAGCGTATGAGCACACCATGATTCAGCTGCACCCATCCCCGTTTATGACCTGTGATTTTGCCGCACGCTTCCCAAGCTGGCTGCCGCTGGACAAATGGCTGCCGCAGGTGTTTTTAGCGTCCGGTGACTGTGCTGAGCGCCAGTGGTCTTTTTTAACCCTGGAAATGCCGCAGTGGCTGTTGGGGATCTTCGCCGCCTACCTGGTGGTCGCCGTGCTGGTAGTGATAGCACAGCCGTTCAAACCGAAAAAACGTGACCTCTTCGGTCGCTAACAGAGACGCTCCTTCGGGAGCGTTTTTTTTGCCTTAAATTCATTGCCTGCTGGCATCTATAAGATGTATATTAAATACATCTTATAGATGCCACACCAAGGAGATGTCTTATGTCCCATTTACGCATCCCGGCAAACTGGAAAGTTAAACGCTCTACTCCCTTCTTCACGAAAGACAACGTCCCGGCAGCACTGCTTTCTCACCATAACACTGCAGCAGGCGTTTTTGGCCAGCTTTGCGTGATGGAAGGTACGGTAACGTATTACGGCTTTGCCAATGAAGACGCAAAAGAGCCTGAAGTAAAAGTGGTGATTAATGCCGGTCAGTTTGCGACCAGTCCGCCGCAGTACTGGCATCGCGTTGAATTAAGCGACGACGCGCAATTCAACATCAATTTCTGGGTTGAAGATGACAACCATGGCGATGAGATGTATCAGGCGAAAAAGTCTTAAGCCTTAACGCCTGCTAATCGATGGGCGGCTTAGTCCGCCCATGAAGGTTTGTTCAGAATATGATCCTGCCAGTCACGCACTTCCGATTCTTTCACCGCAATATGACGTACTGAAATACGTTCACCGTGCATCGCCGCTTTTGATCCCGTCAGCAGTGGATGCCACTCCGGCAGCCCTTTACCTTCCGCTAGCAGACGATACGCACAGGTCATCGGCAGCCATTCAAAGGTAGGCAGATTATCGCGCGTCAGTTTGATACAGTCAGGCTCGTACTCGAATCGGCGTTCGTAATTACGGCACTGACAGGTTTTGATATTGAGCTGCTTACACGCGACGTTAGTAAAATAGATTTCGTCGGTGTCTTCATCCATCAGCTTATGCAGGCAGCATTGACCACACCCGTCACATAATGACTCCCACTCGGCATCGGTCATTTCATCCAGGGTTTTACTTTGCCAGAAAGGTATGTCGCTCATCAGGGTATCCGCTATTGCAATAAAGCTGCACCTTATAACCAGTCTGACACGCTGATGCAAGTTTTGCCGCCCGAAAAGGCGGCAAGAAGAGATTACAGCACGCGTGTCGTCAGCGTTTGACCATGAAAACTGATAGCCAGCTCATCACCGCTGTTTAACGGCCCAACTCCTGCTGGCGTCCCCGTCAACACAACATCGCCCGCTTTGAGGGTAAAGAAACGACTCATGTAGGCAATCAAAGGAACGATGTGATGGATCATATCCGCCGTGGTGCCGTGCTGGCGCTGCTCACCGTTAACCGTTAACCCGAGCATCGTATCCTGAGGATCACCATTAAATTCCGCCACCGGAATAAACCCTGACAGCGGGCAAGAGTTATCAAAGCCCTTCGCTTTTTCCCACGGTTGCCCCGCCTTCTTCATTTTGCCCTGAATATCACGCAGGGTCAGATCCAACGCGACGCCATAGCCCGCAATGGCTTTGCGCACATGTTCTTCCGTCGCCTGACGTAGGGTCGCGCCAATCAAAACAGCCAGCTCAACTTCATGGTGAACCGAACCCATATCAGATGGGATCACCAGCGGCTGGCGTAAATCGCACAGCGCGGTTTCCGGTTTAATAAACAGCACCGGTTCTTCCGGAGGCGTTCCACCCATCTCTTTAATATGGTTGGCATAGTTACTCCCTACGCAAACCACCTTACTCACCGGATAATCCAGCAGAGCACCATGCCAGTTATGATGTTGATACATTACTTTCCCCTAACGTAGTTATCAATTTCAGGTACTGCATCGATGGGGCGTGCTGCTGCCGGATGCAGTTTAACGTTTATCGTCTGGTGTATTTTGTTTCGTCGCGGCCAGATGCTGTTTAAGTAAATCTTCTGGCGGCGGTGGTATTTGTAAATAATAGCCCTGCTCGGTGAGTGCCTGTTTTACTTTTTCCAGATCGGCATTAACCAGCTTTTTACGGCCATCAAGCGGCAACATCATTGCCAGCGTCGGCTGACCAAATCCTTTCATCAGTTCTTCAGGAACTCGCGAGAAATCGTCTTTTTTTTCGACATATAAATAGGTCTGGTCACGTTTACTGCTTCGGTAGATCACACAAAACATATCTTTTACTCTGAATTCACGGAATGGTGGCTTGCCTCAATATAATACTGACTATAACATGCCTTATAGTCTTCGGAATATCACCCCGCGCTGGGGATGATAAATAGCAAATTGAGTAAGGCCAGGATGTCAAACACGCCAATCGAGCTTAAAGGCAGTAGCTTCACCTTATCAGTGGTTCATTTACATGAAGCAGAACCCGAGGTTATTCGTCAGGCGTTGGAAGACAAAATCGCGCAGGCACCTGCTTTTTTAAAACATGCTCCCGTAGTGGTTAACGTGAGTGGTCTTGAAAGCCCGGTAAACTGGTCAGCGCTGCAGAAGGTTGTCGCGTCTACCGGATTGCGAATTATCGGCGTTAGCGGATGCAAAGACGCCAGACTCAAGGCAGAAATCGACGAAATGGGTCTTCCTTTACTGACTGAAGGTAAAGAAAAAGCTATTCGTCCTGCGCCCGTTGAGGCCCCGGCTCCCGTCGCTCCGCCACAAAACGTTACTCCCATCACAAAAACACGATTAATAAATGTGCCGGTTCGTTCCGGTCAGCGCATTTATGCACCACAATGTGATCTGATTGTTACAAGCCACGTCAGTGCAGGCGCAGAGCTTATCGCTGATGGCAATATTCATGTTTATGGAATGATGAGAGGCCGTGCGTTGGCAGGCGCAAGCGGTGACCGGGAAGCGCAAATTTTTTGTACCCATCTGACGGCAGAACTGGTGTCTATCGCAGGTGTTTATTGGCTGAGTGATAAAATCCCAGCAGAATTTTATGGCAAAGCGGCACGTCTGCAATTAGCAGAGAACGCTTTGACAGTTCAACCGTTGAATTGATCCCTTTTTAACAAGGAATTTCTATGGCACGCATTATTGTTGTTACTTCGGGTAAAGGGGGCGTTGGCAAAACCACCTCCAGCGCGGCCATCGCTACAGGTTTGGCCCAGAAGGGAAAGAAAACTGTCGTTATTGATTTTGATATCGGCCTGCGTAATCTTGATCTGATTATGGGTTGTGAACGCCGCGTCGTTTACGACTTCGTCAACGTTATTCAGGGCGATGCGTCGTTAAATCAGGCGCTAATCAAAGATAAGCGTACCGAAAATCTCTTTATTCTTCCGGCCTCACAAACTCGCGATAAAGACGCGCTGACGCGTGAAGGCGTCGCGAAAGTTCTGGACGATCTGAAAACGATGGAATTCGACTTCATCGTCTGCGACTCTCCGGCGGGTATTGAAACTGGTGCGCTGATGGCCCTGTATTTTGCCGATGAAGCGATTATTACCACCAACCCGGAAGTCTCCTCTGTACGTGACTCTGACCGTATTCTGGGTATTCTGGCGTCGAAATCTCGTCGCGCGGAAAACGGTGAAGATCCAATTAAAGAGCATTTGTTGCTGACGCGCTACAACCCTGGCCGCGTAAATAAAGGTGACATGCTGAGCATGGAAGACGTACTGGAAATTCTGCGAATCAAGCTGGTTGGCGTGATTCCTGAAGATCAGTCGGTCCTGCGCGCGTCTAACCAGGGTGAGCCGGTTATTCTCGACATCAATGCTGATGCCGGTAAAGCCTATGCTGATACCGTAGACCGTCTGTTGGGAGAAGAACGTCCTTTCCGCTTCATTGAAGAAGAGAAGAAAGGTTTCCTCAAACGCCTGTTCGGAGGATAAGTTATGGCATTACTGGATTTTTTTCTCTCGCGGAAAAAGAGCACAGCGAACATCGCTAAAGAGCGACTGCAGATTATTGTTGCGGAACGTCGTCGTAGTGACGCCGAGCCACATTATTTACCGCAGCTGCGCAAGGATATTCTCGACGTTATCTGCAAGTATGTACAAATTGATCCCGAAATGGTCACAGTACAACTTGAACAAAAAGACGGCGATATTTCGATCCTCGAACTTAACGTGACATTACCTGAAGCGGAAGAGTCTAAATAAGCTCTTTTGTCGCTAAATCATGGTTACGAAAAAGGCAGATTATTCTGCCTTTTTTATTTTCTGTCTCTGACTAACCTATCGAGCATTTATTCCAAAGTAAACTTTGGGTAGTTTTCGGCAAAATAGCGGCGTAAATACTCAACCGTAATACGGATTTTTGCCGACGTCGCCAGCCGGGAGACATAAACCGCCCATATATTGGCGGGTTGATAATACTCAGGCAATATATGCACCAGATGTCCGCTGGCAATGTTGTCGCAAACGTCCCACCACGAACGCAAAGCAATTCCCTGCCCATCCAGACACCATTGATGTACCACTTCGCCATGGTTAGACGACAGCGGCCCCGTAACCTTTATTGAGTGTGCGCCCTCTTTATTACGCATTTGCCAGATACCAAACGGATGGTCACGTTCTTTAATAACCAGGCAGGGGAAAGTAGAAAGATCGTTCAGTTGTTTCGGCACTCCATGCCGCGCCACAAATTCCGGCGAGGCGCACAGAATACGATAGTTAGTCGCCAGCTTGCGGGCAATCAGGTTCGGCGCGATATCATCCCCGATACGAATATCGAGATCGACGCCCTCATTGACCATATCGACCAGACGGTCTTCAACATCGAACCTCAGTTCTAACTGCGGGTACTCTTTTGCCAGCGCAGACAGCGCCGGAGCGACCACCCGGCGGCCAAAACCAAAGCTACTGATAATTCGTAGCATCCCCTGCGGGATCTGCCTGGCATCGGACAGCTCGTCCATCATCTGATCGACATCCTGCAGGATCCGCTGTGCCCATTCGTAGATCCGCTCCCCCTCTTCCGTGATGGTTACGCGCCGCGTTGTTCGGTGCAACAGCACCACGTTCAGCGTTTGCTCCAACAGGGCAACGCGCTTACTGATAAAAGCCGGAGATACGCCCAGCTCTTCGGCAACGGCGGCAAATCCCGCACGACGGGCAACCAGCATAAAGACGCGTAAATCATTTAGCAGAGGCAGATTATTCATGATCTGTGTTTTATGTTTCACCAGTTAGGGGGATTAACTATTAATCAGTCAATTATAGGATACGGGGAAAGTCAATTTTGATGGCGTACAAGTGAGAGCTGCTATGAAGAAAACCTGTCGTATTGCCGCTATCCCCGGAGATGGCATTGGTAAAGAAGTCCTGCCTGAAGGCATTCAGGTGTTGCAGGCAGCCGCCGAGCGTTGGGGGTTGTCACTCAGCTTTGAGCAAATGGAATGGGCCAGCTGCGAGTACTACGCCCATCACGGGAAGATGATGCCGGATGACTGGCACGAGCATTTACAATCC
Organism: Citrobacter freundii complex sp. 2024EL-00216; assembly: GCF_043945515.1. Taxonomy (NCBI): domain Bacteria; kingdom Pseudomonadati; phylum Pseudomonadota; class Gammaproteobacteria; order Enterobacterales; family Enterobacteriaceae; genus Citrobacter; species Citrobacter freundii complex sp. 2024EL-00216. The sequence continues at coordinate 189,936 of NZ_JBIMRA010000007.1, forward strand.
TTCGATGCTATCTATTTTGGTGCCGTTGGCTGGCCGGAAACCGTACCGGACCACATCTCATTATGGGGCTCGCTGCTTAAGTTTCGCCGCGAATTCGACCAGTATGTCAACCTGCGCCCGGTACGCCTGTTTCCGGGCGTACCTTGCCCACTGGCAGGTAAGCAGCCTGGCGACATCGATTTCTACGTGGTGCGCGAGAACACCGAGGGAGAATACTCTTCACTCGGCGGACGCGTAAGCGAAGGTACAGAACACGAAGTGGTTATCCAGGAGTCGGTCTTCACCCGTCGCGGCGTCGATCGTATATTGCGTTACGCTTTCGAGCTGGCACAAAATCGCCCGCGCAAAACCCTGACCTCGGCGACCAAATCCAACGGCCTGGCCATCAGCATGCCGTACTGGGACGAGCGCGTGGAAGCAATGGCGGCCCACTATCCCGAGATCCGTTGGGATAAACAGCATATTGATATACTCTGCGCCCGCTTTGTGATGCAGCCGGAGCGTTTTGACGTGGTGGTTGCCTCCAACCTGTTTGGCGACATCCTCTCCGATCTCGGTCCAGCCTGTACCGGAACGATCGGCATTGCGCCTTCAGCCAACTTAAACCCGGAACGCACCTTCCCGTCTCTGTTCGAGCCAGTACACGGTTCGGCCCCCGATATCTACGGCAAGAACATCGCCAACCCTATAGCGACTATCTGGGCTGGCGCCATGATGCTCGACTTCCTTGGCAACGGTGATGCTAACTATAAAGCCGCCCACGACGGTATTCTGGCGGCAATTGAGCAGGTTATTGCCAGCGGCCCGAAAACACCGGATATGAAAGGCAATGCCACCACCCAACAGGTTGGCGAGGCCATCTCTCGGGCATTGCGTTAGAGGTCAAACCACAGAATATGAGCCGCGTCACTGACGCGGCTTTTTTATGCTTTTTATGGCGCCAATAACCTGCGCCAATTCACCTTTTATTATTTCCGTTCCGTGTTTTATTGCTTCACGCATCGAGCAATTGTTTAATTCATGTAAATAACAAATAATAAAATTGTTAAATACAAAATCACTGATTCCCTACAGCATGATAACAACGACAGGCTAATGCCATACGCGGGCAACTGTGCCCAGGAGATCCCATGTTGAGCAACGTTAAGAAAAAAGACATGCCGCTGATAGCCATCAGTCTGGTGGCTATTCTTTTCATCGCCGCCACACTTAGTCTCTTCCCTCAGCAGTCTGCACAAGTCGCAAATACCCTTTTTAACGGCGTTACCCGGATGCTGGGTTCCGCCGTGCAGATCCTCGTTCTGATGGCGATGGGTCTGGTCGTCTGGCTGGCCACCAGCAAATACGGCAACATTCGTCTGGGAGAAGGAAAAGCGGAATACAGCACGCTGTCCTGGCTGTTTATGTTTATTTGTGCCGGACTAGGTTCCTCCACGCTCTACTGGGGCGTTGCTGAGTGGGCCTATTATTACCAGACCCCGGGTCTGAATATCGCTCCGCACTCGCAAAAAGCGCTGGAATACAGCTTACCCTACTCTTTTTTCCATTGGGGAATCAGCGCCTGGGCGACCTATACGCTGGCTTCATTAACCATGGCCTACCACTTTCATGTGCGGAAAAACAAAGGGCTGAGCCTGTCCGGAATAATCGCCGCTATCACCGGCGTGCATCCGCAGGGCGTCTGGGGCCGGCTGGTTGATTTGATGTTCCTGATCGCCACAGTTGGCGCGTTAACCATCTCTCTGGTTGTCACCGCCGCCACCTTTACCCGTGGTTTATCTGCTCTCACAGGTTTACCGGATAACTTCACCGTACAGGCGTTTGTTATCCTGTTCTCTGGCGGCATTTTCTGTCTGAGCTCCTGGATTGGCATCAACAACGGCTTGCAACGTCTGAGCAAAATGGTCGGCTGGGGGGCGTTTTTACTGCCACTGCTGGTGCTGATTGTCGGCCCGACCGAGTTCATCACCAACAACATCATTAACGCCATCGGTCTGACGACACAAAACTTTTTGCAGATGAGTCTGTTCACCGACCCGCTCGGCAACGGTGAGTTCACCCGCAACTGGACGGTGTTCTATTGGCTGTGGTGGATCTCCTACACCCCTGGCGTGGCAATGTTTGTCACTCGCGTATCCCGTGGTCGCAAAATCAAAGAGGTTATCTGGGCGTTAATCCTGGGTAGTACCGTTGGCTGCTGGTTCTTCTTTGGCGTGATGGAAAGCTACTCCATTCACCAATTTGTGAACGGTGTGATCGACGTACCGCAGGTTATGGCCACGTTAGGCGGCGAAACAGCCGTACAGCAAGTGTTGATGTCGTTGCCTGCCGGGAAACTGTTCCTGGTGGCGTATCTGGCGATCATGATTATTTTTCTCGCCTCGCATATGGATGCCGTCGCCTACACCATGGCGGCCACCAGCACGCGTAACCTGCAGGAAGGGGAAGATCCGCAGCGTAGCTTACGTCTGTTCTGGTGCGTGGTCATCACCCTGATCCCATTATCAATTTTGTTCACCGGCGCGTCCCTGGAAACCATGAAGACCACGGTGGTTCTGACCGCACTTCCCTTCCTCGCCATTCTGTTGGTGAAAGTCGGCGGTTTTCTTCGCTGGGTACGGCAGGACTATGCCCACGTTCCAGCGCATCAAATTGAAAGTCATCTTCCCGAAACCCCAGTGGACGTCCCCGTCGCACCACCGGCCGGGACATTACTCAAAGGCGACAATTAAGTGCCAGTAAAAAATCCTCTTACTCACAAATTAAAGGTATTCCAATGAGCAATCTGAGCCCTGAGTTTATTCTGCCGCAAAATTTCTGTGCCAACCCGCAGGACGCCTGGACTATCCCTGCCCGGTTCTATACCGACCATCAGGCCTTCGAGCACGAGCAGGAGAAAGTGTTCGCTAAGAGCTGGATTTGTGTAGCCCACAGTAGCGAACTGGCGAAACCCAATGACTATGTAACCCGGGAAGTGATTGGCGAGAACATCGTGCTGGTACGTGGTCGCGATAACGTGCTGCGCGCGTTCTACAACGTTTGCCCGCATCGTGGTCATCAACTGTTGAGCGGCGAAGGGAAAGCGAAAAATGTGATTACCTGCCCTTACCACGCCTGGGCATTCAAGCTTGACGGTAACCTGGCGCATGCACGTAACTGCGAAAACGTTGCCAACTTCGACAGTGAGAAAGCACATCTCACCCCGGTACGGCTGGAAGAATATGCCGGATTCGTGTTTATCAACATGGATCCGAACGCGGGCAGCGTAGAAGAACAACTCCCAGGTCTTGCAGACAAAGTTATCGAAGCCTGCCCTGATGTGCATGACCTGAAGCTGGCGGCGCGCTTTACGACCCGAACTCCAGCCAACTGGAAGAATATTGTCGATAACTATCTGGAGTGCTACCACTGCGGCCCGGCTCACCCTGGTTTTTCCGACTCGGTTCAGGTTGATCGTTACTGGCATACTATGCACGGCAACTGGACGCTACAATACGGTTTCGCCAAACCGTCAGAGCAGTCATTTAAGTTCGAAGAGGGTGTTGATGCCGCCTTCCACGGTTTCTGGCTGTGGCCGTGCACCATGCTCAACGTTACGCCAATCAAAGGCATGATGACCGTTATCTACGAATTTCCAGTGGATGCAGAAACTACGCTGCAAAACTATGACATCTACTTCACCAACGAAGAGCTGACCGAAGAGCAGAAACAACTGATCGAATGGTATCGCAACGTCTTCCGCCCTGAAGATTTACGTCTGGTTGAAAGCGTCCAAAAAGGGTTGAAATCGCGCGGGTATCGCGGTCAGGGCCGCATTATGGCCGACACCAGCGGCAGCGGTATCTCCGAACATGGCATTGCCCATTTCCATAATCTGGTCGCGCAGGTGTTTCAGGAATAACCAGAGGCTGTAACGACAGGTTCCGGCGCATCGTTAAGCCGCGCCGGACAGATTTTTTAGGGAGTGCCGCAATGTCTGATTATCAAATGCAAGAAGTCCGGGTCAGCCGGATTGAGACGATTACCGCGCAGGTAAAACGCTTTACTTTAACGGCGACATCAGGCGAGCCGTTGCCCGCGTTTCAGGGTGGCAGCCATATTATCGTGCAGATGCGCGATGGCGAGAATCTGTACAGCAATGCTTACTCGCTGATGAGTTCCCCCTTTGATACGAGCGCCTGGCAAATCGCCGTACGACTGGAGGAAGCATCCAAAGGCGGCTCACGATATCTGCATCAAAACGTGAAACCCGGCGACACGCTCACGATCTCCACACCAAACAATCTGTTCGCCCTCGCCCCTCAGGCACAACAACATCTGTTGATTGCTGGAGGTATCGGCATCACACCGTTTTTATCGCATATCCCGGAACTGGAACACTCTAAGGCGCAATGGCAACTGCATTATTGCTCTCCAAGTCAGGACAACTGCGCGTTTTATGACGAACTTCTGCAACACCCCAGCGTCGATCGTATTCATCTGCATCTGTCAAGCGCAGGGACCCGCCTTGATTTATCTCGCCTGCTGGCCGATATCGAACCCGGCACACATATTTACACCTGCGGGCCAGCAGTGCTCAACGATGCCGACAGAGAAGTGGCTTCCCTCCATAGACTGGACAGCAATACGCTACATTTCGAACAATTTGCGCTGGAAGATAAAAGCGGTGATGCCTTTACCCTGGTTCTGGCGCGTTCCGGACGCGAGTTTGTGGTCCCGGAAGAGATGACCATTTTGCAGGTTATCGAAAATAACAAAGCCGCGCGCGTTGAGTGCCTGTGCCGGGAAGGTGTTTGCGGCACCTGTGAAACGACGATTCTTGAAGGGGAAGCGGATCACCGCGATCAGTATTTCAGCGACGACGAAAAAGCCAGCCAGCAAAGCATGCTTATTTGCTGCTCACGCGCCAAAGGTAAGCGCCTGGTGCTTGATTTGTAGCGTTGCGCAGGCCGGGTTAGCAATGGCGCAACCCGGCGAGTCTGGTGACTTACTGCGGATATTCCTGCAGCAGCGCGTTGAGACGATCGGACATCAGTTCGCCACGCCAACCGGAAACCAACTCCGGCAGGGTCTGCTGCGGCTTTAATTTCCAGTGCCAGTTGAGTAGCTGGTTGATTTGACGGCGTGAAGCCAGCAGTTCGACGCTAAGATTATGCTCAGTACTTACCTCGGCAACCAGCGCCTTAATAGCTTTAAACGCTTTGCGGTATCCAGGCATATCCATCAAATTCAGCAGCGGCTGTGGCAGTGATTCTTCCGGTAAAGCCTGCGCTTTTTCTACCAGAGAAATCAGCGTTTTGCCGTGGAAGCGAATTTCACTACCGGAAAGGCCGAGGCTGTCCAGTTCACCCAGACTCCCTGGCATATAACGAGCGACCGCCCACAGGTGTTCTTCACGCACCACAAAGTTCACCGCCAGATCGCGCTCACGCGCTTTACGCAGTCGCCAGTCGGCAAGCAGTTGCAGGCAGGCCAACTGACGAGTACGCAACTGCCAGGCGTTAGTGATATCGCGCCATGCGTCTTCAGGCGCCAGAACCTCCTGGCGACGCTGCTGCATTAAGCGACATTCGTCCAGTGCGGCTGGCAGCCAGCCGCTGGCTTCAGTTTCAACCATCAGTTTTGTGGTGATCGGTAATAGATACCAGACATCAGCCGCCGCGTACTCACACTGACGCTCGGTCAGCGGTCTGGCCAGCCAGTCGGTGCGGGATTCGCTTTTGTCCAGCGCCACCCCCGTAAACTCTTCCACCATCGCGGCAAACCCCCACGACAGCGGACGACCGCAAAAAGCAGCCAGAATTTGTGTATCAATCAACGGCTGCGGCAGTTCGCCAAAAGCGTTGAGAAACACTTCCAGATCTTCGCTACCTGCATGCAGGAATTTGGTGATGGCAGTATCACGCAGAATATCGCGCAGCGGCGACCAGTCGGTGATCCCCTGCGGATCAATCAGAGCAACGTGTTTGCCATCAAACAGCTGGATCAGCCCCAACTGCGGATAATAGGTACGCGTGCGAACAAATTCTGTATCCAGGGCTATCGCCGGAAATTCACGGACGGCTTCGCACAGCGTGGCCAACGCGTCGTCCGTGGTGATCATTTGATAATTCAAATCGTGCTCTCTTAGGTTTGCGCCAAAAAAAACGCCGGATTTCCCGGCGTTTTCTACTGGCTGACTTAACGCTCAGCCTTTATTGTCCACTTTGGCACGCGCTTCGTCACGTAATTCTCGTCGCAAAATTTTACCAACGTTAGATTTCGGCAACTCATCGCGAAACTCCACCAGCTTTGGTACTTTATAGCCCGTCAGGTGACGACGACAGAAAGTGACCAGCGCGTCATCGGTTAACGAGGCATCTTTCTTCACCACGAAAATTTTCACCGCTTCACCGCTGCTGCCGGACGGAACCCCAACAGCAGCCACTTCCTGCACGCCAGGGTGTTGCATAACCACGTCTTCAATTTCGTTCGGATAGACGTTAAAGCCGGATACCAGGATCATGTCCTTCTTACGATCGACAATACGCAGGAAGCCTTCATCATCCATCACCGCAATATCGCCGGTGTGCAGCCAGCCGTCTTTGATGATTTCGTCAGTGGCGTCTGGTCGCTGCCAGTAGCCCAGCATCACCTGTGGACCTTTCACACACAGCTCACCCGGTTCTCCCGGCGGCACTTCGTTGTCGTCGTCGTCCACCAGCTTGACCTCAGTGGAGGGAACCGGTAAACCGATACTTCCGCTGTGGTAGTCAATATCGTGAGGGTTGACACTCACCAGCGGGGCGCACTCCGTCAGACCATAGCCTTCCAGCAGATACTGCCCCGTCAGCTTCACCCAACGTTCAGCTACCGCCTGTTGAACCGGCATTCCGCCACCTGCTGAAAGGTGCAGTGACGAGAAGTCCAGTTGCTGAAACTCTTTGTTATTTAGCAGCGCGTTAAACAGCGTATTGACGCCGGTCATCGCGGTTAACGGATACTTCGCCAGCTCTTTGACCAGTCCTGGGATATCACGCGGGTTAGTAATCAGCAGGTTTTGACCACCCAACTCAATAAACAGCAGGCAGTTCATCGTCAGCGCAAAAATGTGATACAGCGGTAGAGCCGTTACCACCAGTTCTTTGCCCGGATGCAGCAATGGGCCGTAGGTGGCGTTAACCTGCTCCAGGTTAGCCAGCATGTTGCGGTGCGTGAGCATCGCGCCTTTCGCCACGCCGGTTGTCCCGCCGGTATATTGCAGAAACGCCAAATCTTCCGACACCACTTCGGGCTTCACATACTGCATGCGATAGCCGTTTTGCAGCGCACTGCGAAATGAGATGGCATCCGGCAGGTGATACTTCGGCACCAGGCGCTTGATGTACTTCACGACAAAGTTAACCAGCGTTCCTTTGGCGGTAGACAGCTGATCGCCCATACGCGTCAGGATCACGTGTTGCACCGACGTTTTGTCGACCACCTTTTCCAGCGTATGAGCAAAGTTAGATACGATGACAATCGCCGACGCGCCGCTGTCGTTGAGCTGATGTTCCAGCTCGCGAGGCGTATACAACGGGTTCACGTTCACGACGATCATGCCGGCACGTAAAATCCCAAACAGTGCGACCGGATATTGCAGCAGATTCGGCATCATCAGCGCGACGCGATCGCCCTTTTTCAGCCCGAGCCCCTGTTGCAAATATGCGGCAAACGCACGGCTACGCTCTTCAAGCTTGCGGAAGGTCATCACCTCCCCCATGTTTACAAACGCGGGCTGATCGGCATACCGTCTTACTGAGTGTTCAAAGAGTTCCACCAGGGATTGATAACGGTCAGGATTGATCTCCGCAGGAACACCAGCGGGATAACGGTTAAGCCAAACCTTTTTCAATACATCACCTCTAAAATGCGTATTCGTCGTCATCACAACCCCAGGCAATAAACAAACTGTTAACATAATATTAACTCAGCGTACCAGTTTGTTTATTACACAACGACAAGGTTGCGAAGCACGTCACTATTTATTTTTCTTATATCCACGTTAATGCAGAAACAGCGGACGAGCCGCTGTTTCTTTTACCATTAAAACAAAGAGTTACTCTGTTACTATGGTCTGAACCTGTGCCGGGCCGGGATTGTACCAGCCCCATCCGCCGTAGCCACCGTAAGGCCAGCCACGCGCACCGTAGAACCAGGGGTCGATAGGCTGAGGCGGCATGACAATCTGCTGAGTAATATGCCAGCGTTTATAACCAGTTACCTGCATCAGCATGAATTTATACGGCGTATTACCGATTTTTCCGTCCACTGTACCGCTTATCGGGCCGACGACGGTGACCAGTTGCCCGCGAAAGTCCACCGGGTCAAGGAAGCCATTTACATCAGCATATATCCGCCCACGAGAGGCTTCACCCAGCACGGGGCGTGCACCGCTATCGAGCGGAACGGTGGCAATTTCCAGACGGGATTTTCCCTGCTGGTTCTGAATATCCACCACTTTGCCGCCGAAACGCGCTTCCTGTCCGACATACAGCTGCGGCGCATTCATCACCCGCACCAGATCCTGCTGCGGCATCGGGCTCGAACCTTTAATCGCATCCGGGATGGTGACGCAGCCGCTAAGCATTAACGCTAAGGCCCCCGCCAACACACCTTTCAATAACTGCTTTTGCACCGCCATATTGTGACTCCCTTTTCTTAGCTTCTGCCCCGGCCTGTTCACAATGCTGTGCACTGACGACTGTACGTCTTAGCCGGGTTCTACTACTAAGATTCATTCTTTACCGGGAAGTTTCTTCCACGCCACGGTGTTACGTAAATAAACCGGTTCAGCGTGTTCGACCGCTACGGTCTCACCCGCAGCCAGCATTTGCGTGGCGATGGGCAGCATGTCTTCAGCCGCTGGAAGCAGCACGTCACCATCGCTGAGCGTCAGCCCGCTGTCTTTACCAAGCTCTGGCCATGCCGGCCAGCCCGTCCCGACCGTCACCCAGTCGCCAGACAGCTGCAATAAACGCTCATGTACCTGCTCGGGGGTTAACACCGCTTCGGTTTCTTCACCGTGCCAGTTACCGTTGTCATCACGCTGGTATTCGGCCCAGTAGACTTCGCCCATTCGCGCGTCAATCGCCGCCAGCACGCGAGTCGCGCCCGACTTACGCCAGGCGCCCTGCGCCATGGTAGCCAGGGTGGAGACGCCGATCATCGGTAAGTTTGCGCCTAACGCCAGCCCCTGAGCAATGCCAATACCGATACGCACGCCGGTGAAACTGCCGGGACCGCGACCAAACGCCAGGGCGTCGATATCGGTTAACGTGAGATCGCCAGCGGCCAGGATTTCCTGAACCATCGGTAAAATTCGTTGGGTGTGTTCTCGTGGGCAAAGCTCAAAGTGAGCCTTGATAGTACCGTCATTCCACAGGGCAACAGAGCACGCCTCTGTGGCGGTATCGATAGCCAGAATTCGCATGGGTGTTTGTGATCAGATCAATAAATTTGGCGCGCATCTTACCACACTCCGTAACAAATTACTCAGTCGTTGGTATGGCGAGAAAGCGAACCGCGCGAGCGATGTCACGCGTCCGCGGCGCAGGAGGAAGACTCGCCAGGAAGGTGGCGCCGTATGGCCGCATAACCAGACGATTGTCGCAAATCACCAGCACGCCGCGATCGTCAGCATCACGTATCAGACGCCCTACACCCTGCTTCAGGGTGATTACCGCATCCGGCAACTGGACGTCTTCAAACGGATCGCCGCCGCGCAGTCGACAATCCTCCATTCGGGCTTTTAACAGCGGGTCGTCCGGCGAGGTAAACGGCAGTTTATCGATTATCACCAGCGACAGCGTATCGCCGCGCACGTCCACGCCTTCCCAGAAGCTGCTGGTGGCAACCAGTAGCGCATTACCTGCGCTGACAAACTGCTGTAGCAGTTGTCCTTTGCTGGTTTCGCCCTGCAGCAGTACGGGAAGCGTCATGGTAGCGCGGAATTGTTCCGCCAGATCGCGCATCATCGCGTGCGAAGTGCACAGCATAAAACAGCGACCGTTGTTCGCCTCGATAATAGGTCGCAGCATGGATGCCAGCTGACGCGCAGCCCCCGGCTGGTTGGTTTGCGGGAGATTACGCGGCACGCACAGCAGCGCCTGGCGCGTGTAATCAAATGGGCTCGGCAGCAGCATCGACTCGGCATCTTCAATACCCAGTCGTGCAGTGAAATGATGAAGGTCATCGTTTACCGACAGCGTCGCGGAAGTAAAAATCCAGCAGCCCGGCTTTTGTTCCATCACTTCTTTGAATTTATCCGCCACCGTAAGCGGCGTCAGCGCGAGGGTGAAATGGCGGGAGGTGCATTCATACCAGTAGCTGAAGCCTGGCTGGTTGATCTCTTTCAGGCGCTTCAGACGCGCACGATAAAGCGTGGCGCGCTCAAACGCGGCATCCAGCAATGCCGAACGCCCAAGAGACAGCTTCGCCACGTCATAACACAGCTCCAGCGTGTCATCGAGCAGCAAAAACGCGCGCTGTACGCGCTGGTCGACCAGCAGTTCCCGCAGGTTTCCGCGATAGCCCGGCTCACCAAGCTGCAAGCGGAAGTCCTGAGCGCTTTGTGCAAGGCGATCGGCGCACTTTTGCAGCTGCTGAGTGTCTTTCAGCTCGGTGCGATAGGCAATGGTGATGTCTTTCGCCAGGTCTAACAGCTGGCGACTGGAGAGCGATTGACCAAAGTACTGGCTGGCGATATCCGGTAACTGATGCGCTTCATCGAAGATCATCACATCAGCTTCCGGGATCAGTTCGCCAAACCCGCTCTCTTTTACCACCATATCGGCGAGAAACAGATGATGGTTAACCACGACGACATCCGCATCCATCGCTTTTTTACGCGCTTTAACGACAAAACACTCTTTATACAGCGGGCAGTCGCTGCCCAGACAGTTGTCATTAGTGCTGGTCACCAGCGGCCAGACCTGAGAGTCTTCCGCCACGCTGACGCAGGTGCTGATGTCCCCATCAAGGGTTTGATTTGACCAGGAGCGCAGCAGAATGACGTCGCTTAACGTTTGTACCGGCAAGTCGCCACCCGCCAGCGCCTGCTGTTCGAGACGCTCAAGGCACAGATAGTTTGAACGCCCTTTCAGCAGCGCCAGTTTACCGGTGAACTTCAGTGCTTTCGCGACGGTCGGGAGGTCGCGGCTGTATAGCTGATCCTGCAACGCCTTCGAGCCCGTGGAGACAATGACCTTCTTTCCGGCACGCAGCGCTGGGGCAAGATAAGCGTAGGTTTTACCCGTTCCGGTTCCGGCTTCTACCACCAGCGGTTGTGATTTTTCGATGGCATGACTGACGGCGATGGCCATCTGCCGCTGTGGTTCTCGCGGTTTAAAACCCGGTATCGCTTTAGCCAACTGACCGTCTGCTGCAAAATCGTCCGTCACACTGCCCCCTGTTCATTTGAACAGGGATTATGTCAGGCCAGCGGGTCTTTCGCCAGTTGAAGAGGTGACGTGGGCACAACATTATGGCAGTCTTGGCGCAACCCAAAGCTATTATGAAAAAACGTAAACGAGGAATGATTTATGACGATTGTGCGCATTGATGCCGAAGCGCGTTGGTCCGACGTGGTAATCCACAACAACACGCTGTATTACACCGGCGTGCCGGAAAATCTGGATGCAGACGCCTTTGAGCAGACGGCAAATACGCTGGCGCAAATTGATGCGGTGCTGGAAAAACAAGGCAGTAACAAGTCACGTATTCTTGATGCCACCCTGTTTTTGGCAGACAAAAACGATTTTGCCGCCATGAACAAAGCCTGGGACGCGTGGGTCGTTGCTGGCCACGCGCCGGTACGTTGTACCGTTCAGGCCGGATTGATGAACCCGAAATACAAAGTTGAGATTAAGATAATCGCTGCAGTTTAAGCGGCGTTATTCGTCTTCATCTTCAAAACGCGCCACGATCCGCTCGCCGGTATGACTGGCGCGTAACTCTTCAGCAACCAGAGCAATGGCTTGTCCGCTGCTCATCCCCTGCGACATCAGCTCCTGAATACGCTCTACCGCTTTTTGCTGCTGCTCATGACTGAGTGAAGGTAAACCTGCAAACATTGTTAACTCCTGCTAAATTGTCTGCGCTAATTATTTCATGCTACCGGGCAGTTAGCCAGTAGAGTAGCAACGAGTCAGGACTGATGAAGACGTTATCTCCCGCAGTAATCACATTACCCTGGCGTCAGGACGCCGCTGAACGCTATTTTTCGACATTAAGCCATCTGCCCTGGGCGATGCTGCTGCATTCAGGTCAAGCCGACCATCCGCATAACCGCTTTGATATTCTGGTGGCGGATCCCGTCACCACGTTGGTTACACGTGCTGAAGAGACCGTAGTGCAGGACGGGCACGCAATCACGCGCTCGCTTGATGATCCAATGACGGTATTACATTCCGCGCTAGCTGCACACAAGATTCACCCCGAGTATCACCCGGATCTGCCGTTTCAGGGCGGCGCGTTAGGTCTGTTTGGCTACGACCTTGGCCGACGCTTTGAATCTCTGCCCACTATTGCTGAGCGCGATATTACGCTACCGGATATGGCCGTTGGCATTTACGACTGGGCGCTGATTGTTGACCACAAGTTGCAGACCGTATCGCTGCTCAGCCATACCGATGTCGAGGCTCGCCTGAAATGGCTCGACGCGCAACAACCGCCAACGCGTGAGCCGTTTACATTGACCTCGGCGTGGCAGTCCAATATGAGCCGCGCCCGGTATGGCGAAAAATTCCGCCAGGTACAGGGCTATCTGCACAGCGGCGATTGTTACCAGGTCAACCTCGCGCAGCGTTTTCAAGCGCATTACGAGGGGGATGAGTGGCAGGCATTTGTCAAACTCAATCACGCTAACCGCGCCCCGTTCAGCGCGTTTATTCGTCTTGAGGAAGGCGTTATCCTCAGTCTTTCGCCGGAACGTTTTATTCTGCTGGAGAACCAGCATATCCAGACGCGTCCTATTAAAGGTACGTTGCCCAGGCTTGAAGATGCCGATGCCGATCGTGAGCAGGCCCGGCGGCTGGCGAATTCGCCGAAGGATCGTGCGGAGAACCTGATGATCGTCGATTTGATGCGTAATGATATTGGCCGCGTTGCCGTACCGGGGTCAGTACAGGTTCCGGAGCTGTTTGTCGTCGAACCGTTCCCTGCCGTTCATCATTTGGTCAGCACCATTACCGCACGTCTGCCAGAGTCATTACACGCCACCGATCTGCTACGCGCCGCCTTCCCCGGCGGCTCTATTACCGGTGCGCCGAAAGTGCGGGCGATGGAAATTATTGACGAACTGGAGCCACAAAGACGTAATGCCTGGTGCGGCAGCATCGGTTATCTGAGTTTCTGCGGCAATATGGATACCAGCATCACCATTCGCACGCTGACAGCCACAAACGGACAAATTTATTGTTCCGCTGGCGGCGGCATAGTGGCGGACAGTCAGGAAGACGCTGAATATCAGGAAACATTTGATAAAGTGAATCGTATTTTGCACCAACTGGAGAACTGAGACGTGGAATACAGCAGCCTGACGCTTGATGATTTCTTATCGCGCTTTCAACTCCTGCGCCCGCAGGTCAATCATGCCGCGTTAAACCAGCGCCAGGCCGCCGTACTGATCCCCGTCGTGCGTCGTCCACAGCCGGGGTTGTTGTTAACCCAGCGTTCCGTTCACCTGCGCAAGCACGCCGGACAGGTCGCCTTCCCCGGTGGGGCGGTGGATAGCAGTGATGCCTCGTTAATTGCCGCCGCCCTTCGCGAGGCACAGGAGGAGGTGGCGATCCCGCCTTCATGCGTAGAAGTGATCGGTGTTCTGCCGCCGGTCGACAGCGTGACCGGTTTCCAGGTCACCCCAGTGGTAGGCATTATCCCGCCTAATCTGCCGTATCGCGCCAGTGAAGATGAAGTTTCAGCCGTGTTCGAAATGCCGCTGGCCCAGGCCCTGCATTTAGGTCGTTACCACCCGTTGGATATTTACCGTCGTGGCGATTCACATCGCGTATGGCTTTCCTGGTATGAGCAATATTTCGTCTGGGGAATGACTGCCGGAATAATTCGTGAGCTGGCGCTGCAAATTGGCGTCAAGCCCTGACTATACTTATCTTTACGCGCGCCATAGACAACTTGAAACTCAGGTCACAACATTAGTAAAACCGCGGTTATCTATTAGTTTAATTCATGTGAATAGTTAAGCCGATCGCCGCGTTCCCTCTTACACTATGCGCAGTTATAACATCGTTACTGGAAAGCCCAGTCGCCCTGTAGGAGTATTATCGTGATTAGTCTATTCGACATGTTTAAGGTGGGGATTGGTCCCTCATCTTCCCATACCGTAGGGCCTATGAAGGCGGGTAAACAGTTCGTCGATGACCTGGTCGAAAAAGGATTACTGGACAGCGTTACTCGTGTCGCCGTCGACGTGTATGGTTCACTGTCGCTCACGGGTAAAGGTCACCACACCGATATCGCCATTATTATGGGTCTGGCAGGCAATGAGCCTGCTACCGTGGATATTGATAGCATCCCCGGATTTATCCGCGACGTAGAAACGCGTGGACGCCTGCTGCTTGCACAGGGTCAGCACGAAGTGGATTTCCCGCAGAATGACGGGATGCGTTTTCACAACGGCAACCTGCCGCTGCATGAAAACGGAATGCAGATCCATGCGTACAATGGCGAAACCGTCATTTATAGCAAAACCTACTACTCAATCGGCGGTGGATTCATCGTTGATGAAGAACATTTTGGTCAGGATGCCGCGGGCGAGGTCAGCGTGCCTTATCCGTTCAAATCCGCGACTGAAATGCTGGAGTACTGCAATAGCACCGGCCTGTCTCTCTCTGGCATGGCGATGCAGAACGAACTTGCTCTGCACAGCAAAAAAGAGATTGAAGAGTACTTTGGCCACGTCTGGCAAACCATGCAGGCCTGTATCGATCGTGGCATGAACACCGAAGGTGTGTTGCCGGGTCCGCTGCGCGTTCCTCGTCGTGCTTCAGCTCTGCGTCGTATGCTGGTTTCCAGCGATAAGCTGTCCAACGATCCGATGAACGTGATCGACTGGGTGAACATGTTCGCGCTGGCCGTTAACGAAGAAAACGCCGCGGGCGGTCGCGTGGTGACAGCGCCAACCAACGGTGCCTGCGGTATCGTGCCTGCGGTACTGGCCTATTACGATCATTTCATCGAGTCCGTCAGCCCGGATATCTATACCCGCTATTTCCTGGCGGCCGGTGCAATTGGCGCGTTGTACAAAATGAACGCCTCAATCTCTGGTGCAGAAGTAGGTTGTCAGGGTGAAGTGGGTGTAGCCTGCTCCATGGCTGCCGCTGGTCTGGCTGAACTGTTGGGCGCGAGCCCTGAGCAGGTGTGTGTTGCTGCCGAAATCGGCATGGAACATAACCTCGGCTTAACCTGCGATCCGGTTGCCGGTCAGGTACAGGTTCCGTGCATTGAGCGTAACGCCATTGCTTCAGTGAAGGCGATCAACGCTGCGCGTATGGCAATGCGCCGTACCAGCGCGCCGCGCGTCTCGCTGGATAAAGTCATTGAGACCATGTACGAAACAGGTAAAGACATGAACGCCAAATACCGCGAAACGTCACGCGGTGGCCTGGCAATCAAAGTTCAATGTGACTAATACTTAATTTTCGCCCATCTGCGACGGATGGGCGAATTTGCCCCCTCTCCCTCGTCTACTGTAATTTTCCCCACTACACTTGCTCTGTTGCTGTTGGCTTCTGTGACCAACGGCTTATCGGGCGGCCCGCATGCAAACAGCACAACGGATCATTAAAAATTATCGCCGGAATCGCTTAATCGTCTGCACAGTATGTGCACTACTGACGCTCATCCTCACATTAACTGTCCGATTTATTTCGGAGCGTAATTTAAATCACCGAAATATCGTCACCTTTGCCAACCATGCTGTAGAAGAACTGGATGACGTGCTTTTACCCTTGCAGACCGGACGTGATGTATTGCTGCCGTTAATTGGCCTCCCCTGCTCAGTGGCACGTTTACCGTTAAGCAAACATGCCGCAAGACTGCAAACGGTGCGTTCTATTAATCTGATTCAAAGCGGGATCCTCTATTGCTCCAGCATTTTTGGGTATCGCAATGTCCCCATTCGTCAACTACAGCCCGAATTACCCAGCCGGGAACCGCAACTGCTGCTGTCTACTGACCATTCACTGATAAAAGGTAGCCCGATTCTGACGCAATGGTATCCATCCTCTGCCGATGGTGAAAATGGCGTGCTGGAAATCGTCAATATTGATTTATTGTCGTCTATGTTGCTTGAACCCCAGCCGCCGCAGATCACCGATGCCAGCTTAACCGTTGGTAATCGGCATCTACTGTATGATCAAGGTGTGGTCGATACTCTGCCTAAGCTAAATGATGAAAAACGCTACCAGCTGTCATCTCAACATTTCCCGTTTACCATTAGCGTCACCGGCCCCGGTCCCAGTGAACTGGCGATTAAACATCTGCCAACACAGCTGCCGCTGGCGGTGATCCTAAGTTTATTAGTGGGTTACCTGGCATGGCTGGCGACCGCCAGCAGAATGAGTTTTTCCTGGGAGATTAATCTGGCCCTTGCTGCTCGGGAATTCGAGCTATTTTGCCAGCCGCTGCTTAATGCGCAAACCCAGCAATGCATGGGCGTGGAGATTCTTCTACGCTGGAATAACCCACGCCAGGGTTGGATCTCTCCGGAAGTGTTTATTCCCATCGCTGAGGAGCACAACCTGATTGTGCCGCTAACCCGTCATGTCATCGCAGAAACCATTCAGCAAAGACACGTTTTCCCGATGAGCAGTCAGTTTCATATTGGGATTAATGTCGCCGCCAGCCATTTTCGTAACGGCACGCTGCTAAAAGATCTTAATCAGTACTGGTTCAGCCAGCACCCAATCCAGCAGTTGGTTATCGAACTGACCGAACGAGATGCGTTACTGGATGTGGATTATCGGGTCGTACGCGAATTAAATCGTCTTGGCGTAAAACTGGCAATTGATGATTTCGGTACCGGTAACAGCTCGCTCTCCTGGCTGGAAAAACTCCGCCCGGATGTGCTGAAGATCGATAAATCATTTACTTCGGCAATAGGAACAGACGCCGTGAACTCAACCGTCACAGACATCATTATCGCTTTGGGGAAAAAATTGAATATAGAACTGGTGGCGGAAGGCGTTGAAACCCAGGCGCAGGCTCAGCATTTGCGCCGACACGGCGTACATTTGTTGCAAGGTTTTTTGTACGCAAAGCCAATGCCGCTGCGTGATTTCCCAAAATGGCTGGCGGGCAGCACGCCGCCGCCCACCCGACATAACGGGCGACACAGTATGCCCGTCATGCCGTTTCGCTAAACCCGATTACTCGTCTTCGTCGTGAGCGGGTTGTTCTTTAACAATGCGAACTAAATCCACACGATAGTCATTCGCTTCGACAATCGTAATGCTCAGCGGTGCAACCTCGATAACATCACCTACGCGTGGAATATGGCCGTTAGCCGCAATGACTAAACCTGCCACCGTGGCGATATCTTCGTCTTCATTCACTAACGTATCCACGTCCAGCGCCTGTTGCAACGCATGCAGATCGGTACCGCCTTTGACCAACCAACCACCTGCATCAGCAATAATTTCAGGTGTTTCATCGGCATCCGGGAATTCACCGGCAATGGCTTCTAATACGTCCAGCGGCGTGACCAGACCCTGTACTACGCCAAACTCGTTAGTGACGATAACGAAGCTACCGCGGGCACGACGCAGTACGCCTAACAGATTGATCGGATCCAGCGTCTCCGGAACAACAATAGCCGGAGAAGCAGAGGCAATCGCCGCCACATCCACACCGTCTTCCAGCGCCACCAGCAGCTCTTTAGCACGCACGATACCGATGATTTCATCCAGTTCGCCACGGCATACCGGGAACAGGCTGTGAGGTGAAGAGAGCAACTGCTCGCGAATTTCTGCCACGCTCAGGTCGGCATCAACCCAGCTGATTTCACCACGAGGCGTCATAATGCCGCGTAACGAACGCGACGCCAGGGAGAGGACGCCGTTGATCATATAGCGTTCTTCTTCCACAAACGCGCCTTCCGGGACAGGAACAGGCACCGGGTTATCGGATTCCATCTGCACGCTGGCCTGACGTTTACCGCCCATCAGACGCAGGATTGCATCGGCAGTACGTGCACGCAGCGGCAGCGTCGACTGGTGGCGAATAAAGTTACGACGGGCAATCTGGTTAAACAACTCGATGATGATCGAGAAACCAATCGCCGCATACAGATAACCTTTCGGAATATGGAAGCCAAACCCTTCGGCAACCAGGCTCAGACCAATCATCAACAGGAAGCTCAGACACAGCACCACCACCGTCGGGTGTTGGTTCACAAATCGTGTCAGCGGCTTAGAGGCCAGCAGCATCACGGCCATGGCAATCACTACTGCCGCCATCATCACTGGCAGATGGTTGACCATGCCGACCGCCGTAATCACGGCATCCAGCGAGAACACCGCATCGAGGATGACAATCTGTGTTACGACAACCCAAAAGCTCGCATACCCTTTCGTCTGCCCGGTATCATGTTCACGGTTTTCCAGCCGCTCATGCAGCTCTGTCGTAGCCTTGAACAAGAGGAAGATACCCCCCAGCAGCATAATCAGATCGCGCCCCGAGAACGCATAGTCCATTACCGTGAACAGCGGCTTTGTCAGCGTCACCATCCACGAAATCACGGACAACAAGCCCAGACGCATAATCAGTGCCAGTGACAAACCGATTAAACGCGCTTTATCACGCTGTTTCGGCGGCAGCTTATCAGCCAGGATCGCAATGAAGACCAGGTTATCAATACCCAGAACAATTTCGAGAACGACAAGCGTGAGCAAACCCACCCAAATCTGCGGGTCCATTAATAATTCCATGACAAGCTCCTGCTTAAGGAATGACCAAACTGCGCGCTGAGGATCTCAGGCGTTAAAGCGATATGCAGAGAAAATTTGTGGCAAAAAGTGCCAATCTGACAGGCTTGATAAGGCCTGAAGGTGAAATGACGTCGGTGACGATCCATATGGTGGGCTACTGCCCTATACTCCTGAGTAATTAAACAGATGCTAAACATAACAGAGAGAAGCTGTTTTTAGCAAAGATTTACCTTCCTTTGCAATAAGTTGTTTCGGAGATATTTTACCCTTCGAAATTTCTTTTTATCGGAAGTTAAATTACGGATCTTCATCACATAAAATATTTTTTTCGATATCTAAAATAATTCACGAAAATCATAGGTTTTTCTTTGTAACCCTTATCTGAATCGATTCGATTGCGGACGACGATTCAAATACATCTTCACGTTGATGTGTTAACGATAATAAAGGAGGTAGCAAGTGACCATTGCTATTGTAATAGGCACACATGGTTGGGCTGCAGAGCAGTTACTTAAGACGGCAGAGATGCTGTTAGGCGAGCAGGAAAACGTCGGCTGGATCGATTTCGTTCCAGGCGAAAATGCTGAAACGCTGATCGAAAAGTACAACGCTCAGTTGGCAAAACTCGATACCAGTAAAGGCGTGCTGTTTCTCGTTGACACATGGGGAGGCAGCCCGTTTAACGCTGCGAGCCGCATTGTCGTCGATAAAGAGCATTACGAAGTAATCGCCGGTGTGAACATTCCCATGCTGGTTGAGACCTTCATGGCGCGTGATGACAACCCAAGCTTTGATGAATTAGTGGCACTGGCCGTTGAAACCGGCAGCGAAGGCGTGAAAGCGCTGAAAGCAAAACCGGTGGAAAAAGCCGCTCCTGCCCCCGTCGCGGCACCGAAAGCAGCAACCCCCGCGAAACCGATGGGGCCGAACGATTATATGCAGATCGGCCTGGCGCGTATTGATGACCGCTTAATCCATGGTCAGGTGGCAACTCGCTGGACCAAAGAAACCAACGTAACGCGCATTATCGTCGTCAGTGATGAAGTTGCCGCCGATACCGTGCGTAAAACGCTGCTGACTCAGGTAGCACCTCCGGGTGTGACGGCGCATGTGGTTGATGTCGCGAAAATGATCCGCGTCTACAACAACCCGAAATATGCAGGTGAGCGTGTGATGCTGTTGTTCACCAACCCAACCGACGTAGAACGTATCGTTGAAGGTGGTGTGAAAATTACCTCCGTAAACATTGGCGGTATGGCTTTCCGTCAGGGTAAAACGCAGGTAAACAACGCAATTTCTGTCGATGACAAAGACATCGAAGCCTTCAAGAAACTCAACGAACGCGGTATTGAGCTTGAGGCCCGTAAGGTTTCTACCGATCAGAAACTGAAAATGATGGATTTGATTGCCAAGGTGAAATAATTCTCTGGCATTTACTTAGTTTTCACACTTAAGTCTGTATAGCAATAGGAGAAGTACAATGGAGATTACCACTCTTCAGATTGTGCTGGTGTTCATCGTCGCATGTATCGCGGGTATGGAGTCGGTACTCGATGAATTTCAGTTCCACCGTCCGTTGGTGGCCTGTACGCTGATTGGTGCCGTTCTCGGGGATATGAAAACCGGTATCATCATCGGTGGTACCCTGGAAATGATCGCCCTGGGCTGGATGAACATCGGTGCTGCGGTTGCACCAGATGCCGCACTGGCCTCAATTATCTCTACCGTTCTGGTTATCGCGGGTCACCAAAGCATTGGTGCCGGTATCGCGCTGGCTATCCCACTGGCAGCAGCAGGCCAGGTACTGACCATTATCGTTCGTACAATCACCGTAGCATTCCAGCACGCAGCGGATAAGGCAGCCGAAAACGGTAACCTGACTGCGCTCTCCTGGCTGCACGTATCCTCGCTGTTCCTGCAGGCTATGCGTATCGCTATCCCGGCGGTAATCGTAGCGATTTCTGTTGGTACCAGTGAAGTTCAGAGCATGCTTAACGCCATTCCGGAAGTCGTAACCGGTGGTCTGAACATCGCAGGCGGTATGATCGTAGTGGTTGGTTATGCGATGGTCATCAACATGATGCGCGCAGGCTATCTGATGCCATTCTTCTACCTCGGCTTCGTCACCGCGGCATTTACTAACTTCAACCTGGTTGCTCTGGGTGTGATTGGCGCAGTCATGGCCATCCTCTACATTCAGCTGAGCCCGAAATATAACCGCGTAGCCGGTGCACCTGCTGCGGCGGCTGGCAATAACGATCTCGATAACGAACTGGACTAGCAGGTGAGCGAAATGGTTGATATGACTAAAACTACCACCGAGAAAAAACTCACTCCGAGTGACATTCGTGGCGTGTTCATTCGTTCTAACCTGTTTCAGGGTTCATGGAACTTCGAACGTATGCAGGCGCTGGGTTTCTGTTTCTCCATGGTACCGGCTATCCGCCGCTTGTACCCGGAAAACAACGATGCACGTAAGCAAGCGATTAAGCGTCACCTGGAATTCTTTAACACCCATCCGTACGTAGCGGCTCCAGTACTGGGCGTTACGCTGGCAATGGAAGAACAGCGTGCAAACGGCGCAGAGATTGACGATGGTGCCATCAACGGTATCAAAGTTGGTCTGATGGGTCCGCTGGCAGGCGTCGGTGACCCGATCTTCTGGGGTACCGTACGTCCGGTCTTCGCCGCACTCGGCGCAGGTATCGCGATGAGCGGCAGCCTGCTGGGGCCACTGCTGTTCTTCATCCTGTTTAACCTGGTTCGTCTGGCAACCCGTTATTACGGTGTGGCATATGGCTACCGTAAAGGTGTCGATATCGTTAAAGATATGGGCGGCGGCTTCCTGCAGAAACTGACCGAGGGGGCGTCAATCCTCGGCCTGTTTGTCATGGGGGCATTGGTTAACAAGTGGACGCACGTAAACATCCCGCTGGTGGTTTCCACTATCACCGGTCAGGATGGTCAGACTCGTGTTACCACCGTGCAGACTATCCTTGACCAGCTGATGCCGGGTCTGGTTCCTCTGCTGCTGACATTCGCTTGTATGTGGCTGCTGCGTAAGAAAGTGAACCCGCTGTGGATCATCGTTGGCTTCTTCGTCATCGGTATCGCGGGCTACGCTGTCGGACTGCTCGGCCTGTAAGACTGTTGTACATCACCGGGGGCTTGCCCCCGGTTTTTCTATTTAGAGGGTTGAGGATTCATGACTATCACGGACCTGGTGCTGGTTCTATTTATCTTTTCGCTGCTGGCGTATGCCATTTACGATCAGTTCATCATGCCCCGCCGTAATGGCCCTACTCTGCTTACTGTCGCCCTGCTTCCCCGCAGCAGAGTCGACAGCGTTATCTTCCTTGGCTTGGTAGCTATTCTTATCTACAACAACATCACCAGCCACGGCGCGCAATTTACCACATGGTTATTATGTGCACTGGTATTGATGGGGTTGTATCTGTTCTGGATCCGTACGCCAAAAATCATCTTCAAGCAGAAAGGTTTTTTCTTCGCCAACGTCTGGATTGAATATAACCGCATTAAAGAGATGAATTTATCTGAAGACGGTGTATTAGTGATGCAATTAGAACATCGAAGATTGTTGATCCGCGTACGAAATATAGACGATCTTGAGAAGATATATAAACTTTTAATTTCAAATCAATAGGTTAAAAATATAGCCTAAACTATGTTTTTTATATATCAGTATAAAAACAAACATAGCCAAGGCTATATTTAACTGTCCACAATGTTATTTATTTTAACGTTTTCTTTATAAATAAATCTAAATGAAAATCGTTTTCAATTAGAAGTCAAATATTATTTCTGCGTTTCTTGTTTTATATTCTCAAAATATGTTAAGGTTGCGCCCGTCGTTGGGGAGTAGCCGATTTCCAGACTCCGGAAATGTACGCGTCAACATACTCGTTGAAAAACGTGGCGCGTACGGACTGAATTTACAGGTTCAGTCAGGCGAGACCATAGGCACATCAACTGCAATGCATATCTGAATGGCGCTGTATTTACAGTGATTCCGGCCTGTATGCATGGTTACTGGGGGCAGTGATGTGTTTTATGGATACCCCGGTCAGGACGCTGTTATGAATCTCACCGCTACCGTTCTTCTCGCTTTTGGCATGTCGATGGATGCTTTCGCTGCATCAATTGGCAAAGGCGCCACACTGCATAAACCCAAATTTTCTGAAGCATTGCGCACAGGTCTGATATTCGGCGCAGTTGAAACGCTTACGCCGCTGATTGGCTGGGGCATGGGTATGTTGGCCAGCAAATTCGTGCTGGAGTGGAACCACTGGATCGCCTTCATTCTGCTGATCTTTTTAGGCGGGCGAATGATAATCGAAGGTTTTCGCGATAACGGTGATGAAGATGAAGAACCGCAGCGCCGTCATGGTTTCTGGCTGCTGGTTACCACCGCCATTGCCACCAGTCTCGACGCAATGGCCGTCGGGGTGGGTCTGGCTTTCCTGCAGGTCAATATTATTGCCACTGCGCTGGCCATCGGCTGCGCCACATTGATTATGTCCACGCTCGGCATGATGATTGGTCGTTTCATTGGCCCGATGCTGGGCAAACGAGCAGAAATTTTGGGTGGGGTGGTGCTGATTGGTATCGGTGCCCAGATCCTCTGGGCACACTTCCACGGTTAATTCAGACGCTGCCAGACATGAATACTAAAGTCGGTCTGGCAGTCAAACGTCGTTTTCTCCGCTAACGTTTCCCACACCTCCGGCTTTGCCCGCCAGGCGAACGGCGTCATTTGCAGTAACGCAACGGCCTCGCTGCCCTGAAGCTGCATCTGATACCCCAGCGCAATACTCTGTTGCAGAACAAAACCGTCCAGTTGCTCTTTGTGCGGCGCATGCAAACGCACCTCATCATAAATAAGCCCTTTCAGTTCCATTAAATGACGCGGTCCCGGCGTGGCGGTGATAACCCATCCCCCCGGTTTAACCACGCGTGCCAGCTCTTGCGCTTTACAGGGCGCGTAGATCCTGATGATGGCATCCATTGACTCATCTGCGAACGGCAGACGATGGCTGGAGGCAACGCAAAAGGTCACCTGCGGATAGCGTCTGGCTGCAGCTTTAATTGCCACTTTGGAGACGTCAAGACCAAAGGTTGTACAACCCGTCAGCGCGTCGGCAAACGCATGGGTGTAATACCCTTCCCCACAGCCAATATCCAGGATCGCTGCATCTTCTGAAGTCGACTTCTCTTTCAGCACATTCACAATCGCATCACGCAACGGTTGATAGTGCCCGGCATCAAGAAATGCCCGTCGTGCCTGCATCATCTCAGCGCTGTCACCCGGATCGCGCGATCGTTTATGCTGAACCGGCAGTAAGTTGACATACCCTTCTTTCGCCACGTCAAACTGGTGCCGCCCGGGGCAGACAAAACTGTTATTCGCTTGAGTAAGAGGCTGGTGGCAAAGAGGACAGGAAAACGACATGACAACTCCGGCAGGTGACTTAAGGGCGCAAGTGTAACGCGAATTGCGCCCTGGGAAAATAACTTACAACGACGGCGAGGATACGTTGCTGCCGTGCATCACCAGCAGATGATCGGAGTCAGCAGGCATACCATCCGGTTTAACGTTCTCCAGACGCAGGACATCACCCATTATCTGGCTGAAGACAGGCGCAGAGACAGCCCCACCATAATAAGCACCGTTTTGCGGATTATTGATGACGACCACCAGTGCAAATTTCGGGTCGCTCGCTGGCGCAACGCCTGCCGTGTAGGCCACGTATTTATCGACATACTTACCGTCATCACCAATTTTCTTTGCCGTTCCTGTTTTAACCGCCACGCGATAATCCCTGACCGCGGCTTTAGTTCCCCCACCACCGGGTAACGCAACGCTTTCCATCATATGTTCAACCTGGTGAACCAGCGCCTCCGGCATCACTCGGGTACCGATTACCGGCGGGTCAATACGGGTAATCGAAAGGGGCCGATAGATACCAAAACTACCAATGGTTGCATATACGTGCGCCAACTGCAGCGGCGTTACCATTAACCCATAACCAAATGCAAAGGTCGCGCGATCCAAATCGCTCCAGTAGCGGCGCTGAGGCATCAAACCGCTGCTTTCACCGGTTAATCCCAGTCCGGTTGGATCGCCAAAACCAAAGCTTTTATAGGTATCCAGCAATTTTTGGACAGGCATAGCCAATGAAAGGTGCGACACGCCGGTATCGCTCGATTTCTGCAAAATTCCGGTGAGCGACAGTTCCGGGTAAAATCCGACGTCACGAATACGATGCCCATCAAGGTAAAAAGGATGGGTATCAATCACGCTGTCGGGTTGTACTATCCCCTGCTGGAGTGCAGTCATGATCACCAGCGGTTTAACGGTTGAACCGGGTTCAAACGTATCGCTAATTGCACGGTTACGAAAATCATCCAGTACCGCGCCATCACGATTATTGGGGTTGAAGTCAGGAAAGCTCGCCATGGACAGTATTTCACCGGTAGCAATGTTGACCAGCACTGCGGCTCCTGATTCTGCTTTATTCCACGTAACGGCATTGTCCAACGCATCTTCGGTGACCGTCTGCAGACGCTCGTCGATGCTGAGCTGTAATTCGTGTGCAGGTACAGGCGTAACTTCGGTGATATTTTCGATGACATGGCCAAATTTGTCTTTACGTACCAGACGGGAGCCAGGTTTACCCATCAGCTGGTTATTAAAGCTCTTTTCCAGCCCTTCAATGCCTTGTCCATCAATGTTGGTAAAACCAATGAGATTCGCCGCTACGTGGCCTGCGGGATAGAACCGGCGGGATTCCTCGCGCAGGTTGATGCCCGGGAGATTAAGATCATCGACCCACTCAGCCTGCTGAGGGGAAATTTGTCGTGCCAGATAAATAAAACGTCCGCCAGGATTACTGTTAACGCGTTCCGCCAGCGTACTCAGTGACAAATGCAGAGTCCTTGCCAGAGCCTGCCAGCGTTCGTTGTAACCCACGCCTCCCTTGCTGATGATGGTCTTAGGATCGGCCCATACGGCGTTAACCGGAACACTTACCGCCAGCGGTCGCCCTTCTCTGTCGGTAATCATCCCGCGCGGCGAGGCAATAGTTACCTCACGTAACGAACGCATGTCTTCCTGTTTCACCAGACTCGTCGGCGTGACAATTTGCAGCCACGCAACCCGACCCAGCAGCAACCCCAGACTCAATAATATTGCCACACAAAGCAGGGCAAAACGTACGGGAGTAAAATTGCGCGCGTCGCCGTCGTTTTTCTTTTTCACCTGGTCTCCAGCAAGATAGTTTTTCAGGTGTCTGATTTAACGAGAAATGTCGTAAGAAAGCGGGGAAAACTATGCTACGAACATCACGCCTTTGCAACAAAGCGCTAATGGAAGGGCATTTAGAAATATTTAGACGTATTTTGAATTAAAAAGCCCCGCATAGGCGAGGCTTTATATCTGAGATGGTTGCGCATATGCGCTTCAAATCAGTGGTGTCGATCAGATAGCTGTTACGTTAACAGCAGCCGGACCTTTCTGGCCGTCCTGAATTTCGAACTCAACGTTCTGGCCTTCAGCCAGAGTTTTGAAGCCGTTACCCTGGATAGCGGAGAAGTGTACGAACACGTCTTTGCTGCCATCAGCCGGAGTAATGAAACCAAAACCTTTAGACTCGTTGAACCACTTAACTTGACCTTTAATCTTTGCCATTTGCAAAATTCCTTAGAGTATTTTCTTCGCCCGCAGGCATAACATAGATAAAACTGAGACATTACTGCTTGAGGCACTAATATAAGGTTCGGCAGAGAAGCGGTATTCAACGTCAACGTGTTTACTCAGGACTTCTTTACTGAAAATGCCACACATAAACAGAACTGTACCTCGTTTAACCCAAAACGTGTTATCACATACAACGTTAATAATGGCAAGCCATTTTTAAACGTGTCTCGATCGGTCGCACAAATCCCGTCGTTCATCAAACAGCAACTGCACAGTTATGCGCCACACCGAGTAGTGTTATATTCCCGCCGCTCGCCCCATCCCCCGCCTGGCTTGCACCATAGCCGGGACATTTCTACCATAGCTCAATAGCTTCGGTTGTTCCAGATTAGCTGTTACAGGGTGTGCCGGATATCATTTTTTATGCTTAGTAATGCATAAAATGTCACAAGCGTAAAAATGAGATCCGCCTTCTGCTTTTGCACCAAAATAATGAAAGAATGATGACAATGCACAAAAAAAGTAAGAGAAACGTTTCGCTGTTAATAAAACGATCGCTATCACAAAAATGACATAATCATATTTTTATCGTATGGGAAATTATATTTATATCAGACCGGGGATAAGATATTAATTGGTTGGAGCATCTGAAAATACTGAGTTTACACGCGTATCAGAGTGCTAATTACACGACATGTACAGAAGAAAATAATCTGGCACGTTGGTGACAGGATGAAACATCTGAGAACAAAAGCAACAGATCCTCACCCTGTCATACCGTTTTTACCGCTCAGCTACCAGGCGGATGATGTCATCATCTTCATCCTTCGCTGTGACCGCAGCAGGCTCTGCTGCTTTTTCAGGTTCGTTAGCTTCGCAAAGGCGACGGAGCAATGCGTTCTGTCTTTTTTGCTGATCTAACAATGCTTCAAGCAGCTCAATCTGCTCATTAGTACGCGAACTTGCCCGATTGACGAAAAACCACAGTACAAGCCCGACAACCAGAATCACCACCGATACAGCCAAAGACGCCAAACTCAACGCGCCAGAATTCAAAACTTCGTTCATTTCACCACCTCAATGTAGACAGCGTAGTTTACCACTGCCGCACAAGAAGGTAATCAACTGTGGCAAAAATGCGCTTACCAGGGAATAAATTTATTGATGGCACAAATACCGCTGAAAAATTGTACATCCTGATCGCACATGATGTTGAACACTTGCGCCCACATCAGTATGCATACCAGCACGACAACTATCAGCACTACCCAGCGAATTTTTTTCACTCCAGCTCCACTCTTCGAATCTACATCTTATGTCTATAAATTATCATGCGTTACCTAAACCCAGCGTTAACTGTATCGGCATTCAATCTTTTTAGGAATGATTCACTTGTTTCATCCCATGTACAGGCTAATCTAATAATAACGAGAAAAGATAAGAGGTTGTAATGCGTCTGATAATCCGCGCTATTGTGTTGTTAGCTCTGGTTTGGATCGGTTTATTACTGAGCGGCTACGGAATTTTGATTGGAAGTAAGGAGAATGCAGCGGGTCTGGGCTTGCAATGCCAATATCTGACCGCCCGCGGAACCAGCACCGCACAATACGTCCACACAAACAGCGGTATCATTGGCCTGTCGGATTGCCCTTTGCTAAGAAAAAGTACGGTCATTATTGATAACGGTTAATATAGCAACAATACATACGCTACGTTATTTGCACCAACTAACGTTATGACTGTTCATAAAAAACCCCAGATACAAAAATACCTGGGGTTTTTAAGTTGACGCTATTACGCCAGATTAGAACGGATAGTCGTTATAACCCATTTGTTCTGAAATTTTACGCGCAGCCGTATGCAGCATCGCCACATACTCGTGCAAACGTTCCTCTGAGAAACGCAGCGTCGGGAATGAAATACTCAAGCCTGCAATCACCACACCGAAACGGTCAAACACCGGCACACCGATGCAGCGCAGACCTTCTTCCTGTTCTTCGTTGTCTTCACCGTAGCCCTGCTCACGGACTTTATCCAGCAGTACCAGCAATTCATCAGTATTGGTAATAGTACGGTCGGTACTGCGTTTGTACTCAATACCATCCAGAATTTGCTTCACTTCATCGCGGTCACGCCATGCCAGCAGAACTTTACCGATAGCCGTGCTGTACAGTGGATTACGGCGACCTACGCGAGAATACATGCGCAGATTGTACATGGAGTCGATTTTATGAATGTAGACGATGCTGTCTTCATCCAGTGCGCCAAGGTGTACTGTCTCTTTGGTCAGGCGCGAAAGTTCGCGCATCTGAATATCAGCGCTACGGATAAGATCGACGTTTTGTAACGCGCGAGCACCCAGCTCGAATAGTTTCAGGGTCAGTGAGTATTTCTCAGACTCCCCTTCTTGTGCCACATAGCCCAGCGTTTTCATGGTCTGCAAAAAGCGATAAACGGTGCTTTTCGACATCATGACGCGTTGCGACAACTCGGTAATACCAATTTCGCGCTCTTCACCCAGCGCCTGCAGGATGCCAAAAACCTTCAGCACGGAAGATACAGAATCGGGTTGTTTATCCAGATCTGCGATTGCCATTTATCACCCCTTTCGAGTGTTTTATAAAAATCAGAACCGGTTTTTATTATAATTTCACGTATCAGCCCTCGCAATCGCTCTTTGCTTACTTAGTTACAAATCTGCGACCTAACGCCTGAATATCAATGCTAAAATTATTATTCTCATCATAAATTCCGACAATATTGACTTCCTATGGAAAAAACTCAGACCGATGGTCTGCCATTGCCCCAGCGATATGGCGCAATTTTAACCATTGTTATTGGCATCTCTATGGCAGTACTCGACGGCGCAATAGCGAACGTTGCCCTCCCGACTATCGCCACCGATCTTCAGGCCTCACCCGCCAGCTCAATCTGGATTGTGAACGCCTACCAAATTGCGATCGTTGTTTCGCTGTTATCGCTCTCTTTTTTAGGTGATATGTTTGGCTACCGACGCATTTATAAGTGTGGTCTGGTCGTGTTTCTGTTGGCGTCGCTATTTTGTGCCTTGTCAGACTCGCTGCATATGCTGACGTTAGCGCGCGTGGCTCAGGGGTTTGGCGGCGCGGCGCTGATGAGCGTTAATACGGCATTGATCCGACTCATTTATCCTCAGCGCCAGCTTGGCCGCGGAATGGGTATTAACTCCTTTATCGTGGCTGTATCCTCGGCAGCGGGTCCGACTATTGCGGCGGCTATTCTTTCTATTGCCTCGTGGAAATGGCTATTCCTGATTAACGTTCCACTGGGGATCATCGCCCTGCTACTGGCTATGCGTTTTTTGCCACCCAATTCATCACGTAGCAATAAACCGCGCTTCGATCTGCCCAGCGCAGTGATGAACGCCTTAACATTCGGTTTGTTAATCACGGCACTCAGCGGATTTGCGCAGGGACAGTCGCTAAAACTGATTGGTGCTGAACTTGTGGGGCTTCTCGTGGTAGGGTTTTTCTTTATCCGCCGCCAACTCGCATTGCCAGTACCGTTACTACCGGTTGATCTGCTGCGCATTCCGCTGTTTTCACTCTCTATTTGTACTTCAATCTGTTCATTCAGCGCACAGATGCTGGCGATGGTTTCTCTCCCATTTTTCATGCAAACGGTTCTCGGGCGCAGCGAGGTTGAAACGGGCCTGCTGCTGACGCCGTGGCCACTGGCAACCATGGTGATGGCCCCACTGGCGGGATATTTGATTGAACGTGTTCATGCGGGTCTGCTGGGCGCGCTGGGCATGGCAGTAATGGCGTGTGGGCTGTTTTCGCTGGTGTTGCTGCCCGCATCACCTTCTGATTTTAATATCATCTGGCCAATGATTTTGTGCGGTGCGGGTTTTGGCTTGTTCCAGTCACCGAATAATCACACCATCATCACCTCCGCGCCGCGTGATCGTAGCGGAGGCGCGAGCGGTATGCTTGGAACGGCGCGTTTACTGGGCCAGAGTACCGGGGCCGCACTGGTTGCGCTGATGCTAAATCAGTTTGGCGACAGCGGAACACACGTTTCGCTGATAACAGCGGGTATTCTGGCTTCGCTAGCCGCAATCGTGAGTGGCTTACGAATCACACAACCGCGAGTTCAGGCATAAAAAAAGCGCGTCTGTCGACGCGCTTTTTATTTTAAGTCTGCTGCCAATTATTTCAGGTATTCACCGCTGCGCAGCGCTTCAATACGTTTGTCCAACGGCGGGTGAGTCATAAACAGCTCACTCAACGATTTGGATTTACCGTTGATGCAGAATGCCATCATGCTGGTCGCTTCCTGCGGCTCATAGCTGGTTTTCAGGCGCTGTAGCGCGGCGATCATTTTTTCACGACCCACCAGTTTCGCTGAGCCTGCATCCGCATGGAATTCACGATGACGTGAGAACCACATCGTAATAATGCTCGCCAGAATACCAAATACCAGCTCCAGTACCGTCGCTACCGCAAAGTAGATTAACGGGTTACCGTTGCTACCCTCTCCCTCATCGCGGTTGCCTCCCATAAACCCAGCGGCAATCTGCGCCAGAATACGTGAGATAAAGATAACGAAAGTGTTCACCACACCCTGAATTAACGTCATGGTAACCATATCGCCATTAGCAATGTGGCTGATCTCATGCGCGATAACCGCTTCGGCTTCATCCGGACTCATGTTTTGCAACAGGCCAGTACTTACAGCCACCAGCGAGGCATCCCGGCGCGCACCGGTAGCAAACGCGTTAATATCTGGCGCATGGTAGATTGCAACCTGCGGCATAGCGATCCCGGCCTGGCGGGCCTGATTCGCGACTGTATTCATCAGCCAGCGTTCTCTTTCATTGCGAGGCTGTTCGATCACTTCCCCGCCAACGGACTTTAACGCCATCCATTTGGACATCAGCAGCGAAATGAAGGAACCACCAAAACCAAACAGCAGTGCCATGATCAACAAGCCTTGAACGCTGCTTGACTGAATCCCTGTCAGGCTCAATACCAGCCCGAAAACGACCATCACAGCCAGGTTCGTCAGCAGGAAGAGCGCGATTCGCATCATAATTTTCTTTTAACCTCAATTTAACAAAACGCACTATGCGATTACCCATATCGTATGGGTCTTATGACTATTTTCAAGCATCCATAGGTGCTAAGTCACCAGAAAGACACAACTTTACATTTTATCGTATCAGACTGACGTCTTCATGCACTTGTTAAAAAAACAGGCACAATTTCTTGTGCCTGTTCGAGGTTATTGACTGGTTGCGGGCTGTTCCGCTGGCTTTTCTTTTTCAAGATGCGCCAGGTCGAGCGCGATTTTTACCGTTTCATCCAGGTATGGATCCGGTTCCTGGTAATCCTTCGGTAGATCGTCCAGTTTCTTCAGCAGCGGTTTGCCTTCACGCTTGAACCGATCGTTAATACGCGCCAGACGCATTGCGTCATCTTCGTTATTCTCTTTTTCACGCTGAGCGTAATTCAGAGAAGCGATGTTGCGCTTATCCTTCATCGCATTGAAACGCGCAATGTCCTTCATGATGTACTGGAACTCAGGATCGTTCGCAATACGTGCATTGTGCTCTTTCAGCAATTCAGGTCCGAACGGCGTCAGATTATCTGACTTGGTGTAAGTCGCAGCATCAATGCTGTCCCACGGCAGCGCGTTATCTTCAAACTTCTCGCCGGTTTCAGTTTCTTCATTACCTGTCGGCATGATGATATCCGGCGTAACACCCTTACGCTGCGTGCTGCCACCGTTTACGCGGTAGAATTTCTGGATCGTGTACTGAACAGAACCCAGCGCTGGCCATTCCGGACGCAGCATCTGATCGTAAATACGGTTCAGGGAGCGATACTGCTGAACGGTGCCTTTACCGAAGGTTGGTTCACCAACGATCAGCGCTCGGCCATAATCCTGCATTGCCGCAGCGAAAATCTCTGATGCTGAGGCGCTGAAGCGATCGACCAATACCACCAGCGGGCCTTTGTAGTACACAACGCCGTCGGTATCGCTGTCTTCACGCACTTTACCGTTATTGTCACGAACCTGAACCACCGGGCCGGATGGAATGAACAGACCGGAAAGCGAAACCGCTTCAGTCAGTGCTCCACCGCCGTTGGTACGCAGATCGATGATGATGCTGCTGACGTTCTGTTTTTCCAGTTTCTGCAGCTGGACTTTGACATCATCAGTCAGGCCAACATAGAAACCAGGAATATCCAGTACGCCGACTTTTTCTTTGCCAACGGTTTTCACGGACATTTTAACGGCACGGTCTTCGAGACGGATACGTTCACGCGTTAGCGTCACGGTGCGCGTCTTGGTACCTTTACCGGCAGGCAGAATTTCAAGGCGCACCTTGCTGCCTTTAGGTCCTTTGATCAGTGCCACGACATCATCCAGACGCCAGCCAATCACATCGACCATGCCCTTGCCCGTCTGCCCGACGCCGACAATACGATCGCCAACGCTGATCGCTTTGCTCTTGGCTGCCGGACCACCTGCCACCATGGAGTTAATGACGGTGTAGTCATCATCCATCTGCAGAACCGCGCCAATACCTTCCAAAGACAAGCTCATTTCAGTATTGAACTGCTCGGTATTGCGCGGAGAGAGATAGTTAGTATGCGGGTCGATTTCACGGGCGAACGCTGTCATCGCCAGTGAGAACACATCTTCGCTGTTGGTCTGCGCCAGACGGCGAATCGCAAATTTGTAACGGCGCGTCAGCGTTTCGCGGATTTCCGCATCGGTTTTACCGGTCAGCTTCAGGCTGAGTTCGTCAAATTTAACCTTGCCGTCCCACAGCGCATTAAGCTCTGCTTCGCTCTTCGGCCACGGCGCTTTGCTTCGGTCGAGGTTAAAGGTGTCGTTACCGGTGAAATCCATTGGACGTGCCAGTACGCTTAATGCGTACTGATAACGTTCAAATCGGCGTTTTTGCGCCAGATTATAGAGATCGTAAAAGACATCCAGCTTGCCGGTGCGCAGTTCATCGCCGAGGACCGTTTTCTTTTTTGCATACTGTTCGATATCGCTCGCCAGCAGCACGTTGTGGCTGTAGTCGAGCAAATTCAAATAGCGGTCAAAAATTTTTGCCGAAAACGCCTGATCCAGATCGAACTGGCGATAGTGTGATCGCGTAAAACGCGACGTCACACGTTCGCTTACCGTCGCATGCTGGGTTTCTTCCTTTAACACGGGGATTTGATCGGCACGCGTGATGTCTTCCACAGCAAGTGCCTGGCCTGCTAATGCAAGCAGACCAGCTAACGCAGTAAGCCTAAAAAAAGTGTTCATGCCAGGCCTGGCCTCCGTTTCAGAACACCAGGTGTTCTGCGCGTACAATCAAAGACATACCCGAATTCAGCTGTACACGGACGCCATCTTTGGTGATTTCTAATACGGTGGCATCCATCGCATTATTTCCTGCTTTCACCTTCAGAGACTGCCCTACCGTCAGTACTGAAATATCAGATACCGGGGTATGCTGTTCTTCGCGAGGAGCACGCGGTGCTTTTGCTGCTGGTTTTTCAGCGCGAGGTTTACGCTCAGCACCTTCTTTACGACGCGGTGCAGGACGCGGCTTACGCTCGCGACGCGGGGCGTCTTCTTTTTCACCGGCGGCAGCGGCCGCTTCGCGTTTTTTCGCCTGTTGCTCTGCGCGTTGCGCCTGAACACGGGCTTTAGCTTCTTCCAGCTGTTTGCGAGCATGTTCAACATGTTGTTCATCCAGCTCACCACAAGGGTTGCCGTCGAGATCAACACGCGTTGCGCCCAATTTAACGCCATACAGATAGCGCCAGCTTGAAGTATAGAGACGTAAGGCAGAACGGAGCTGCGTCTTGCTGAGGTTCATTTCACCCTCAACACGCTCTACCAGATCCTGAAAAATGCCAATTTTCAGTGGGCGCGCTTCGCCTTCCGCACTAAAACACTGCGGGAAGCGTTCGGCCAGAAACGCGATGACTTCTTTACTGCTATTCAACTTAGGTTGATTTTCCATGAAATTTCCTGATTACAACGGACGTAGCCAACAAGCGCAGGCATGAACAGGCGACATTATAATGACGTCATCAGTAATTGCTACGTTATCCGTTGATTATCCTGCGACGCGCGCAAAGAATTTTTTGTAATCCGTCGTTGCAAGCACGGTTTCAAGCTGTGCCACAAGCGTACGCAGACCTTGTTCATCTTCTTCAGTAAAGCGGCCAAATGCCGTGCTATCAATATCCAGCACGCCGATTATCTGATTGTCGACAGCAATCGGCAGGACGATTTCAGCGTTGCTAGCGGTATCACAGGCGATGTGCCCATCAAAACCATGTACGTCCTCAATACGCTGAACCTGGTTCTGCGCCACTGCGGTACCGCACACACCGCGCCCTACCGGGATCCGCACGCAGGCAATTTTGCCCTGGAAGGGACCAAGCACCAGCGTATCGTCCTCAAGCAGGTAAAAACCGGCCCAATTCACTTCTGCAAGACGCTCGTACAACAATGCGCTGGTATTCGCCAGCGTTGCCAGAAAACTGGTTTCACCTGCCATCAATGCCTGAAAATCACGGTTCAGATCCGTGTATAGCTCTATTTTGTTCATTATATAATCACTTAGTTGTCTTACTTAAAACTGCAGCCTACTAAAATAAACATTAAATGCGTTAATGCTCAAGATCATTCCCGTCATGAGTTAAGATAACATTACTTCAACAATTTGATTCGCGATACATGGCCTTAACGACACCACGCATCACGCCAACTAAAAAAATAGCCATCAGGTCCATCGGTGAGGCACTACCTCGTGCACATTATCATCGCTGCCCTGAATGTGACCTGATATTTAGCTTGCCTAAAATGCGTTCGCACCAAAGTGCCTTTTGCCCACGCTGCCAGGCAAAAATTCGTGACGGACGCGACTGGTCGTTAACGCGACTGGCGGCAATGGCTTTCACCATGTTGCTGCTGATGCCCTTTGCCTGGGGAGAGCCACTCCTGCACATCTATTTATTAGGCGTGCGCATTGATGCCAATGTGATGCAAGGCATCTGGCAAATGACCCGACAAGGTGATCCCCTCACCGCCTCCTTCGTGCTTTTTTGCGTCGCTGGTGCGCCACTAATTCTCGTGACCTCAATCGCTTATCTGTGGTTTGGTAATATTCTCGGGATGAACCTGCGCCCGGTGCTGCTGATGCTGGAAAGGCTCAAAGAGTGGGTGATGCTCGATATTTACCTGGTGGGTATCGGCGTCGCATCAATCAAGGTTCAGGACTATGCTTTTTTGCAGCCTGGCGTGGGGCTGTTTGCTTTTATTGCGCTGGTGATCCTGAGTATTTTGACGCTGTCGCACCTTAACGTTGAGCAGCTTTGGGACCGTTTCTACCCGCAAAGACCGGCTCGTCGGCCCGATGATAAGCTCCGCGTCTGCCTCGGCTGCCATTTTACAGGTTATCCGGACGCCCGCGGTCGCTGCCCTCGCTGCCATATCCCGTTGCGCTGGCGCAGAAATCAAAGTATCCAAAAGTGTTGGGCGGCACTGCTGGCCTCGATTGTCCTGCTTTTGCCCGCTAACCTGCTGCCCATCTCGATAATTTATGTCAACGGCGGCCGACAGGAAGACACAATCCTGTCAGGCATAATGTCTTTGGCAAACAGTAATGTCGGCGTAGCGGCGATCGTGTTTATCGCCAGTATATTAGTGCCATTCACCAAAGTGATTGTGATGTTTACGTTGCTATTCAGCATCCACTTTAATTGTGAACAAGGGTTGCGCACCCGTATAAAACTACTGCGTATGGTGACCTGGATTGGCCGCTGGTCGATGCTGGATCTCTTTGTTATCGCGTTAACCATGTCGCTGATAAATCGCGATCAGATACTTGCTTTTACTATGGGACCGGCTGCGTTTTATTTCGGCGCAGCGGTAATATTGACTATTCTTGCTGTGGAATGGCTGGACAGCCGCTTACTTTGGGATGCACATGAGTCAGGAAACGCCCGCTTCGCAGACTGAAGCGCAGATTAAAACAAAACGCCGTATCTCCCCGTTCTGGCTGCTGCCGTTCATCGCGCTGATGATCGCAGGATGGCTTATCTGGGGAAGCTATGAAGATCGCGGCAATACCGTGACCATTGACTTTATGTCTGCGGACGGCATTGTGCCAGGCCGTACTCCCGTTCGTTATCAGGGCGTTGAAGTGGGCACGGTACAGGATATCAACCTCAGCAAAGATCTGCGCAAAATTGAAGTCCGCGTCAGCATCAAATCGAGCATGAAAGATGCTCTGCGCAAAGATACCCAGTTCTGGCTGGTCACGCCGAAGGCGTCGCTGGCTGGGGTTTCTGGTCTGGATGCGTTGGTTGGCGGCAACTATATCGGCATGATGCCCGGTACTGGCGAGGCCGAGGATCATTTCGTCGCCCTCGACACCCAGCCCAAGTATCGTCTGGATAATGGCGATTTAATGCTGCATCTGCGCGCCCCTGATCTCGGATCGCTTAATAGCGGTTCACTGGTTTATTTCCGTAAGATTCCGGTGGGCAGGGTCTATGACTACACCATCAACCCGAACAATCAGGGCGTAACCATCGATGTATTGATTGAACGTCGCTTCACCAATCTGGTGAAAAAAGGCAGCCGCTTCTGGAACGTCTCCGGTGTAAATGCGGATGTCAGCCTTAGCGGTGCGAAGGTAAAACTGGAGAGTCTGGCGGCGCTGGTCAACGGTGCCATTGCTTTTGATTCACCCGAAGACTCAAAACCTGCTGCGGCAGACGACACGTTTGGTCTATATCAGGATCTCGCGCACAGCCAGCGTGGAGTAATCGTCAAGCTTGATTTACCCAGCGGAGATGGACTCAAAGCAGGCTCAACATCGCTGATGTATCAAGGATTAGAAGTCGGTCAGCTCACAAAACTGGATTTAAACCCAGGCGGTAAAGTCACCGGCGAAATGACGGTCGATCCCAGCGTCGTAACGCTGCTGCGTGACAACACACGAATTGAGTTACACAGCCCTAAATTATCGTTAAGCGATGTGAATCTTAGTTCGCTGCTAACAGGTAAAACTTTCGAGCTAGTACCTGGCGAAGGCGAGCCGCGTAACCAGTTCGTCGTTATTCCCGCTGAGAAGTCGTTGTTACACGACCCAGGCGTCATGACGTTTACGCTGACCGCGCCGGAGAGTTACGGTATTGATGCTGGCCAGCCGCTAATTCTTCACGGCGTACAGGTCGGTCAGGTGATTGAGCGTACGCTTTCCAGCAAAGGCGTCTCATTTACCGTTGCTGTTGAACCACAGCATCGTGACCTGGTGCAGGGTGACAGTAAGTTCGTGGTGAACAGCCGCGTGGATGTCAAAGTCGGACTTGATGGCGTGGAGTTCCTTGGCGCAAGCGCCAGTGAGTGGCTCAGCGGCGGCATTCGTATTTTGCCCGGTACTAAGGGTGAAATGAAAAAAAGCTACCCGCTTTACGCTAACCTGGAGAAAGCGATTGAAAACAGTCTGAGCGATCTGCCAACCACCACGGTCAGCCTGAGCGCCGAAACGCTGCCTGATGTGCAGGCCGGCTCGGTGGTGCTTTACCGCAAATTCGAGGTCGGTGAAGTGATTAGCGTTCGTCCTCGCGCCGATGCGTTTGATATCGATCTGCATATCAAACCGGAATATCGCAACCTGTTGACCAGCAACAGCGTGTTCTGGGCCGAAGGCGGAGCAAAAGTTCAGCTTAACGGCAGCGGATTAACCGTACAGGCATCTCCCCTTTCACGCGCGCTTAAAGGGGCGATTAGCTTCGATAATTTAAGCGGTGCCAGCGCCAGCCAACGTAAAGGCGACAAGCGTATTCTGTATGCTTCGGAAACCGCCGCGCGTGCGGTCGGCGGCCAGATAACGCTGCATGCGTTCGATGCCGGTAAACTCGCTGCAGGCATGCCGATTCGCTACCTGGGAATCGATATCGGACAGATCCAGACGCTTGAGCTGATCACCGCCCGTAACGAAGTTCAGGCAAAAGCGGTTCTGTACCCGGAATACGTGCAGACCTTCGCGCGAAGCGGTACCCGTTTCTCCGTGATCACCCCGCAAATTTCGGCAGCGGGCGTGGAGCATCTGGATACAATCCTGCAGCCGTATATCAACGTTGAACCAGGACGCGGTAATCCGCGCCGTGATTTTGAGCTGCAGGAAGCCACCATTACCGACTCTCGTTACCTCGATGGTCTGAGTATTGTGGTTGAAGCACCAGAAGCAGGTTCGCTGAATATCGGAACCCCGGTTTTGTTCAGAGGTATTGAAGTGGGGACCGTCACCGGGCTGACGCTAGGCTCGCTTTCCGATCGTGTGATGGTTGCCATGCGCATTAGCCAACGCTATCAGCATCTGGTACGCAACAACTCCGTGTTCTGGCTGGCATCCGGCTACAATCTCGACTTCGGCCTGACCGGCGGTGTCGTGAAGACCGGTACCTTCAATCAGTTCATCCGCGGCGGCATCGCCTTCGCGACTCCACCAGGTACACCGCTGGCTCCGAAAGCACAGGCAGGTAAACACTTCCTGTTGCTGGAAAGTGAACCGAAAGAGTGGCGTGAATGGGGAACCGCCCTGCCACGTTAATCTCTCCACTTGCTCCGGCGTACTCGCGCCGGAGCACTTATGCTACACTGCGCACCTGTTTTTTTGCCGGTGGTACCAAGTGGCTTATTTTCCCGACGCCTTTCTGACTCAAATGCGTGAAGCAATGCCTTCCACGCTCTCATTCGATGAATTTCTCGCTGCCTGTCAGCGCCCGTTGCGCCGCAGCATTCGCGTCAATACGCTGAAAATCCCCGTTGCCGATTTCCTCGCGCTGACAGCACCTTACAACTGGTCTCTCACTCCGGTTCCCTGGTGTGCTGAAGGCTTTTGGATCGAGCGCGATGATGAAGAGTCAGTGCCGCTCGGCAGCACCGCAGAACATTTAAGCGGCCTGTTTTATATTCAGGAAGCCAGTTCAATGCTGCCAGTCGCAGCACTGTTCGCCGAAGGCAATACCCCGGAACGCGTAATGGATGTTGCGGCAGCCCCCGGCTCCAAAACCACGCAAATTGCCGCAAAAATGAATAATCGAGGCGCCATTCTGGCGAATGAGTTTTCTGCCAGTCGCGTCAAAGTCCTGCATGCCAATATCAGCCGTTGCGGGATAGCCAACGTCGCCCTGACCCATTTTGACGGACGCGTATTTGGTGCTGCGTTGCCGGAATCATTTGATGCCATATTGCTCGACGCACCGTGTTCCGGTGAAGGCGTGGTGCGTAAAGACCCCGATGCGCTAAAAAACTGGTCCGTAGAAAGTAATCTGGAAATTGCCGCAACCCAGCGCGAACTGCTCGACAGCGCCTTCCACGCCCTGCGTCCCGGTGGCACATTGGTTTACTCGACCTGTACGCTTAATCGTGACGAAAATGAAAATATCATGCAGTGGTTGATTGAGACCTACCCTGATGCCGTCGAGTTTTTACCTCTGGGCGATTTATTTCCGCAGGCCGAACGCGCCCTGACGCCGGAAGGATTCCTGCATGTATTCCCGCAGATTTACGATTGCGAAGGTTTCTTCGTTGCGCGTTTGCGCAAAACAGCTTCAATCCCTGCACTACCTGCGCCGAAGTACAAAGTCGGAAACTTCCCGTTTAGCCCGCTTAAAGGACGCGAATCTGCGCTTGTCACGCAAGCCGCGAGCGCTTGTGGACTGCAGTGGGAAGATAATTTGCGCCTGTGGCAGCGCGATAAAGAGATCTGGCTGTTCCCGACTGAAATTGAACCTCTGATTGGCAAGGTTCGCTTTTCTCGACTCGGGATCAAACTGGCCGAAACCCACAATAAAGGGTATCGCTGGCAGCATGAGGCCGTTATCGCCCTCGCCGACCCGAACCACAGCCATGCATTCGAACTGACCCTTGCCGAAGCGGAAGAGTGGTATCGCGGTAGAGATGTTTACCCGCAAACCGCACCGACGAGTGACGACGTACTGGTTACGTTCCAGCATCAGCCGATCGGTCTGGCAAAACGCATTGGATCGCGACTGAAGAATAGTTACCCGCGCGATCTTGTCCGGGATGGCAAACTCTTTACGGGATAACGCACGTTTTTACTGGCGCTTTTGCTAACGTTGACTACGCTGAAAAATGGACGGCCTAACTGGTCGTACCACAACCAGCAAATTAACGGAGAGCACGATGATGAAAACCAGTGTGCGCATTGGCGCTTTTGAAATCGACGACGCCGAGTTACATGGCGAATCGCCGGGGGACCGAACGTTAACCATTCCGTGTAAATCCGATCCGGATTTATGTATGCAACTGGATGCCTGGGATGCCGACACCAGCGTCCCGGCCCTGTTGAACGGAGAACATTCAGTACTATTTCGCGAACACTACGATCGTAAGTCAGATGCCTGGATCATGCGCCTTGCCTGATTCAAAAAGAACCCGTCGCCAGACGGGTTATTTCTTGGTTAATTTCCCTCATCTATCAACATCTTCTACACTACAGGTATGGCTTTACCATTTGAGGATGGAATGTTCACGCTGGTTCTTTTTGTGTGCTATCTGGATGGCGGTTGTGAAGATATCGTGGTTGATGTCTACAAAACTGAGCAGCAGTGCCTGATATCGATGGACGATCAACGTATTCGTAACGGCGGATGTTTACCTGCGGACGACTACATCGACAGTTTCTGGCATCCGGCCCAGGAATACAGCGATTTTTGATTATTGCAGTTGTACCAGCGTTAACTCGCCGCCGAATACAGCACCGGTATCAATATAGTGTAGATTCTCGCGATCCAGCCGATGGCGCAACGGCGTGTGACCAAACCAGAAGTGATCCGCGCCGTGAATCGCACAACCACTGTTCATCAGTCTCGAGCGGTCCCACAGCACGCGCTGTAAATCGATCTCTTTTAGCCACTGATAATCATCATCCGGGTAATCGGCATGAGCAATAACGTGTATACCGTTCTGACAATGCAGCTCCAGAATCCAGGGTAACTGCCAACACGCTTCAAGAGCAAATTTCGCTGCCGGTTGCTCCGCCTGCTCGAACCACGAGCCTCCATTCATAAACCACATGAATTGATCCCCCGTCGCCAGCGCGTCCAGCGCCATCTGTTCATGGTTCCCCCTGACCGCGACAATCCAGCTTTTACGCAGTAATTTCAGGCAGCGCAAACTGTCAGGCCCGCGATCGATAACATCTCCCACTGAAACCAGCAGGTCCTGCCACGGATCAAAATGACAGTGGCGCAATTTAGCCATCAATAATGAGAAGCAACCGTGGATGTCCCCAACCACCCAGACGTGACGCCACTGCGTACCGTCGATTCGTTGATAGATATTGCCAGGTCGTCCCATGTCGCCTCCAGAATACAAGGGTACCTGGTTATAATTTTAGCAATGATGGCAAAAAAGCCTGGACGATCGTGGGCAGGAGTATGGTATGGTTTATGGAGAATGCAGCATGCAATACGCCGTGTTTTGCCCTGGATGGCATCGCATTCGCCACATAAAAAGAGACCGAATACGATTCCTGTATTCGGTCCAGGGAAATGGCTCTTGGGAGAGAGCCGTGCGCTAAAAGTTGGCATTAATGCAGGCTAAGTTACCCTGCCATTTAAGAATAGATGACAGCGCCAGGTTTTCCAGTCCGCGACTAAAGTGGCCGGAAAAAAAGGACGTTTGTTACGCATCCAAACGCAAAAACCGCAAGTTCTCCTGCGAGATGCTTGCGGTTTTTTATTGGAAATCAGAGCGCTACATCTGACAATTAGCAGAGCTTTTCTGCACGCTCTACAAACGGTGCCAGGCTCATTTTTTCGCCCGGTTTCGCCGGATCATCGATCTGGATAATCTCGATCGGCTTTGCCGTGACTTTTCCGCTCTCCACCTGCTGTCTGGCGACATCATTCAACGGGTATTGCACCAGCGTACTGGGATTGATGACATACAGCGCGTTACCTGGACGGCAGGTCAGCATCACCTCTTCCCGATTAAACGCCCACTTATCTTTGCCAACCTCAAAACGGCTGACGGTAATGACTTGCGGCGCAGCCAGCGCGGCTCCGGAGCTTGCCAGGAGTAATAAAGAGATAATGATTTTTTTCATGCGTTTCGCCAGTCCATCAATCAGAAAGGTTCAAGGGTTGCAAACAAGCTGACAATCGCCAGCACAACGGCTCCTATACCCCATTCCAGCTTGGTCATCCAAATAAAATAGAGAGTCATGCCACGGTTATCCTTCCGCATGCGTGGTACCAGAACATACCGATTCACCAGCGCAATCGCCACCATTAACATGACCAGGGCACCTTTTAACAAAAGCAGTCGCCCGTAAGCCATGTGCCAGGGAACAGAAAAACCGACAATAAACAGCGCATTCATAATACCGGTTAGTAAAACACCGATAACGAAAAGATGCCCATAGCGTGAGAAGCGCATCATGGTACTGATGGCCTGTTCCCGCCAGCGACCTTGCGCCATTCGCATACAGTAAAGTACGGGCAGCAAACCGCCGAACCAGGCGGCAGCGCATACCAAATGTAAGGCGTGGTTAACCTGCTGGATTGCGCCAGGGATACCGCTGTGCAGCGTCGCATGTCCGACGCCAGCCAGCAAAATAAACTGCGCAATTGTCAGCATTAACAGCAGTCGCGGCATACTGCGCGGCACCATGATGGTCACCACCAGCGTGACCAACGCGAGGATAATCTGCCATAACCAGACGCCGCCAAATTGCGTTTGCAACACGGCGAGCCAAACATCTGGAGAGACAACATCCCTCCAGCCTGAGCCCATTAACCCACCCTGAATCGCCAGCATCAGCGTCGCGCTGATAAAGCTCCACGTTGCAGCATGCCGTTGCAGACGTAAAAAACGACGCATCATTAAACGACGAACCGAAACGGGGGCCAGCCATGCGCCATAAAGCGCACAGCCAAACACCAGCATCAAAGCGGTAAAATGGATAAACCGTAGCGCAACCCAGGTAAATGCCAGCATTGGTTATTTCACGCTAAAGGTATATTGCCCCTTCGTCTTGTGACCATCCACGGAGACAACGTGCCAGTCGACCGTATATTTTCCTGCTTCAAGCGTTTGATCAAGCGGAACAATCAGCTGCGTTTTGTCCTGCTCACTGCGCGATGCCTTGCCCGTTTTGATCTGTTCTTTGTTAGGACCGGTCAGCGTTGCACCGCTGAATCCCGGCTCTACGCCTTCAGAAAAATTCAGCGTCAACGCCTGAGGAGATGCCGCAATTTCAGCGTTAGCCACCGGACTTTGTTTTGTGAGGTGGGCATGCGCCAATGCCGCAGGTGTTGCCAGAACGCTGGCGAGTACGATGAGCGCGTTGCGAAGCATAGATGCAGATGAAGCCATTTCAACTATTCCTTTTTGTTATGTCTAACCTGTAGAGAATAACCTTCTACAATGGTCGAGTCGAGAATCATCATTTCTGTCTTGCCATAATTATGTTTGATGCGAATCGTTTAACTACCTGATTTATATTTATTATAAACTCAAAAAGAACCACTACAAGGGCAATTCCTTTAGTCATACATCAGGCGTTCTCAACCCTATGGTTGTAATATATCGCAGACCGTACTCAGTATGTAACCCAATAAAAAAAAAGAAATTTTACTCACTATCGTTTGTATCAAAAGTCTTGATGTAAGGACAGTGTTTCGATTTTGTGATGTAAGTAAACGTATAAATACTATTGCTATACACACATAAGGTTTTCCCGTTCCCTGTGGTTGACTGTTCCGGATTGTTCATGGTCACACGCC
Organism: Citrobacter freundii complex sp. 2024EL-00216; assembly: GCF_043945515.1. Taxonomy (NCBI): domain Bacteria; kingdom Pseudomonadati; phylum Pseudomonadota; class Gammaproteobacteria; order Enterobacterales; family Enterobacteriaceae; genus Citrobacter; species Citrobacter freundii complex sp. 2024EL-00216. Next base: position 234,452 of record NZ_JBIMRA010000007.1, read on the forward strand.
CAGCGCCAGCGCTGAAGGTCATTATCAATCCGATAAGTATCGCTGCATATCTTTTCATTTTTCATTCCCCTTGTTGTCATCAGTGCTAACTCAGTGTAAGTGCCGCCATGAAAATACATCAATCGATCAAAAATAATTATCGATTTGATAGAAATTATTCATAGAACTAGTTAGAGTGTATGCATGAGATTTTCACTTCACGGCATGAAAGGATGATGGCTTTGACTACTAACCAAATGAAAAACAATAATCTGTACTTCTATCTCTACATGGCGATTCCAGTCCTGTTCCCGGCTATTTACTTTTTCACCATGAATGATGTGGCTGCTCTCATCGTTTTCTATGTGGCTGCCATCATCTGTGTGATTTTCGACCAGAAGGAAATAGTTAAGGCTGGCAACGAATCCAAACCTCAGTTTGTAGGGTCGGCTCTGGGGATTCTCATTTTTCCACCTCTTTACGTTTACGGGAGGGCTAAAACTGCTGACTTGAAGATGAGCACACGATGGGCGTGGTTCTTCGCATACATTGCAGTTGCGTTGAGTTGTTCCGCCATCACTGTTGTTTTAGATGACAGCGAAACACTTAAGACGAGCGCTTGTGAGATCACGACTTCAATATTCAAAGACAAGGGGAGTGAGGTGAAGTGCCTTGTTGTGGAGGATGTGAAGAAGGTTGCAGACAAAAACTATCGCGCGAAAGCTGTGTTGAGTAATGGCATTGATATGCCCATCACCATTGAAGAGCGTAACGACGATTACATTTATGTGACGTTAGCCCCGCTGAGTGGCTTTCTTGAGTAATAGACCGACGCAGGGGGAGCAATCCCCAAATCTTACCCAGTCTACCGCCACGAAGATTTCAGATGTACCTTATTACCAAATAGCGCACAGAAGAATAATATCCCCGGCACAATGTCTGATCGGCCAGGCCGCTTCTCGCTGCTCATAAACGTAACATTATTGATAAATAAGATTCTCAGGAGGTTAACCCGTAAACCTCCTGAGGGGCAATTGCCCTACGTTACAAAGAATCTACTTGCCTAGTCTAGGCTAAAAGAAAATAACTCACTTTCGTTACAAAAAATATTGATTTCTAGCATCTTTTCATGTGGTCGTGGTAAACGAAGCCCTTTGGATTTTATATTGATTCCCCACTGAAGCACATTGGTACTATAAAGGTACTTCATTATATTTGATCAGGATCTCAATCTCCCCTCCCACAGCATAAAAAATTTATGCTTTAGTGGTAGTCAAACCAGATATTTTATTCTAGTGTGTATTGAGACTAATCTGATGGAAGTTTTTGAAATGGATGATGAAGAAAGACGCTTGTGGAAAAATTTTAGGGATGCGTTAAGGCGCTTATTGGAGCACCCGGACTTAAGCTCTTCACAGAGGGATTACATTCTTAAAAACATCAGAGGATTTGCGCCAGAATATAATGTAATTGATTTGCGTAGTAAGCAACATAAGAAAAAGGAGTAAATATTCCTGAACCAGCCCCCAGAACCCTTCACCATTATATTATTTTAGACTGGCCCCCTGCTTCTTTTACATCTTTATCATCTGGAATGAAAATTTAATGATATATCTCAAATGATTAACGTCAGAAAGTGGTAATAACATACTTACGGTGACGTTAGTCTGATTCGTAACACGTTGAGTCGCCCCCCATACTGCTTTGGAGATGTTGATTCTGATGGTTGTTACAAAACTGTATGTTATCCGCAAGACAAGCATCTATCTTCCTGAGTTCAGCTATGTCGCCAAACTCTATTATTCCAAATCAGAAGGGGTAAGCGATGACATTTAATATTGATGATATTGATGCTTCATTATCCGCATTGAATGCGGCGCTTAAAGAGCATTATCTCCGGGGGGAAAAATTACTGTACCTGATCTTGTTTGGTGATTTGACCGATCACAACATAATAGATAATGATTCTCATCTTCATTGTCAGTTTTGTGAATGGCTGACGTTGCGTATGCGGGGCGATACCCTAGACAGAAATATGGTTTTGAGTATCAGCCGCAATCACGACGCGATGCACAATATTACTCGAATGTTAATGCAGGCTGTAGTATCCGGAACCACGACAAAAGAACTGGTTAGCCAGTATCATGGCTGCCAACTTGCATTTATTGACAGTATAGAGACCTACAGATCCAGTCTCTCTACATTCCGTAACCAGCATGACACCTTAACAGGGTTACCATTACGGCATCTGTTATACCAAGAATATCCATCCTTTCTTGAGCGTTGCCGACGAAACCTGTCCGAATTTTATGTGCTAATGCTGGATATTGACCGTTTTAAAAGCATCAATGATACCTGGGGGCATAACGCGGGCGATGAAGTGCTTAGACTGGTTGCGAGCAGGTTAAGTTCAGCGACTCGCCGTTCAGAGCGTCTTTACCGTTTTGGCGGTGAAGAGTTTATTATACTGCTGGAGACAAAAGGTCGCATGGCCGCTGAATCTGCTGCGGAACGTATCCGTTGCAACCTGAGTAGTTATGAGATCATTATTTCTGGGCAGCTAGTGCATATTACTGTAACGGGGGGACTAACCCGTGTGGAAGCACATGAGGAACTGCATTCGGTAATTGCCCGAGCGGATAATGCTATGTACTACGGTAAAAATAATGGGCGTAATTGTTGTGTGACGGTTATGGCTGATGGAGAGCCGAGTCGGATATCTAGATAGCAGCCTCTAATGCCAGTAAAGTAAATTGTCAAAATATAACAAATAGTTACCTGAAAATATGATATGAGGGTCTGAACATGCCCTGTTATGTTCAGACCCTCCGTTTAAAATATCATCAACAAATTGTCTGATCTGCCAGGCAGGTTCTCTCCGCACGTAAAGGTAACTCTCGATCTTTTACAAATATCATACGGGTGTCACCGCTGGCGTCGAACAGAGTAGTATCAACAATCGAACGTTTTATGATACCAGTAAACCCTACCTTAAATTGGTGTCATTAAATTAGCATATTGACATTATGATACCATTAGTTAATTATGATACCGTTTTTGATACCAATCAGGGGAGTGATTATGAGCCGTACATTTGCATATTGCCGTGTGTCCACCAGCGAACAGTCGACAGAAAACCAGATTATGGCGATTCGTCAGGCTGGCTATGAGGTGAATGATAACAGGGTGGTATCAGAAACCGTGTCAGGAGGAGTACAGGCAATGCAGCGCAAAGGCTTTGCTGATATGGTGACTCATAAACTGGAGGCTGGGGATCAGCTTGTAGTATTGAAACTGGACCGCCTGGGAAGGGACAACATCGACGTGCAGCAAACCATTACGATGCTGGTGGATAAAGGGATTGATGTTGTTTCACTGGATCTGCCTGTGCGTAACCTTTCCAGCGCGGAAGGGAAGTTGATGCTGCAAATGTTTTCTGCGTTTGCAGAGTTCGAAAAATCCCGCATCATTGAACGTACAAAAGAGGGTTTAGTAAGAGCCAGGAAGGAAGGGAAGAAGTTAGGCCGTCCGGTTGCGTCAGATACCCTTCAGCGTGTACAGGAAGCCAGAGCTAAGGGGCTGAGTCAGTCCAAAGCGGCGTTAGCATTGAATTTAAGTCTCCCAACTATCAAACGAAACTGGAACATCAAAGAGGCGTAAGATTTAACCTGTCTTCACTAAGATTCAGATACTGCCCTGCCAACGTGTGAGGCTTAATTATGGCTATTTTCGGGTCAATTAATCCGAAATATTCCGGCGTCAGTAAATCCAGCGGAGCCGCACACCAGCTTAAATCTACGTGGAAAAGATAGAGATGTGGTGCTATATTCAAAAGTTGAGCCGTGATATATGAGAGAAGGCATTGTTAAACGCAATGAGCGCTATCGTGAGCGCTTTTTGTGGCGTGGGTAATGCGAAGGTACTGCCTCCTGATTTGAAGGCCGTAGAGAGCGTTACGCGAAGGATTTAGCAATTATGGTTTTTATTGCTCAATTCTGATGTTGAGTGTACCCGATCCCCATTTCCGGTCTGATACTTCCCACGCTCTTTCGCCAGATACGATACCCACAGAAAAGGCCCCTCGAGCGTTTTCGGCTTATTTCTTTCGATAATGTAATAATTCGGATATCTTTCCGTTGCCTTTGGCAGTTCCACCAGCGCCGCTTTACCGCCCGTCAGACCCATCCAGATTTCAACAATGCTTCCGGCAATGCCACTTGTGGGTGTCCCAAGGCGTCTGACCTGTCGATGCGGGAGGGCAATCCAGCAATGGTAATGCACCTGTTTTGCTTTCTCTTGCTCCCGTACCCAGCCATAAGCAAAGTTGAGGATCGGTTCTGCCAACCCCACAGGTCGGTTTAATTTAGACTTCAGACGTTCACGTAGTTTTTTAAACAGGTCGCTTACCCACCTGTTGCCTGTGTCTATTGGGGTATTCTCAGGTAAGCGTAAATCGAAGCGAGAGAAGTAAACCCGGCTGTAGATGGATAGTATTGCATCAAGCTGTTCTGCTACTGGGGTAAGGATATCAAGGCGAATACCAGATTGGTCGGTGGTGTTGATCGGGTAGGCGTAACCATGACGAATGAAAACATCACCTGTGATGACCTTGTAACGCCCGTGTGTATGGACTTTGGTTGTGTAAGGAGTAGCCTGTGTGAGTACTGAATGAGTAGTTCCTTCTTCTGACACAACAACCCCGTTAGTTATTTATGTAAACAACCCTCGCGTACACACACGTATAAGTTATTACCATCTGACCACCGTAAAACGAAGCAATTACGGGTAGCATAAACCCCATCAGACAAAGGCTAATGGTAAAAAAGATGGATAAAATTTTTTCGAAGAAAGTTTACATGATGTAGATAATCCCAAAATTACAATAGCGCACAAGTCATGGCAGTGCAAAGATTATTTTTAATCTGTGGTATTTTTCGGGTTTGCTTCTGCCATTTTGCCGTTTTTGCGATAACCCAACAAGGTACTTCCCAGTTGATAAGTGCTTTGCTTTGGATCAGTGGGCAGCGCTGACATTCTGGTTACATACGGGCAGGAATTGATGCGTTCTGGCGCGGTCAGAACCAGCAACAGATACCGCCACGACCAATATTATCTTTTCGAGAAAAAGTCTCTTCCTAATGGTTCCGGCAGCCCCAATGCGGCGACCATCCTGTCCGATGCAGCCATGTATCCATCAATATCTGTAGCGTCTAGAGATGTTTCTAGAACATCAGAAAAAACAGCCGCGAACTTTGTATAAAGCTGATCATGCGGCGTCCTAGTAAGCGTATAAGATTTTTCTTTACCCTGCATAACCCCTTGAAAAGTCATGTGGCTATAGTCATGAAATCTGAAATCAATTCTCAAGGCTTTGTCTTTTAATTTTGAAATAGTGATTTCAGGTAGGCACTTTCTTACAACCTCGCGGATTTGCATCCGGTCAGTATGGGTGACATCGCCCAATAGTTCATCTGAAAACAGGCTAAGTGTCTTTATGATCAACTCATCCAACTCGTTCTCTGAACCCTGTAGAGCTAATTTCTGTTTCAGGGAGTCCAGTTCTAATAATAGGGATTGCTCACGCTGTGAAAGCACTGCAACTTGTTCTATTAATTCCTGAATCGGTCCAATCGTGCTGATCGCCTGCGCCTGATTGGTTAACTGTTTCTTTACTAACCCCAGTTCAGTCTCTTTAGATTCAATTAATGGCGTCAAATCTTCCGTTTTAGTGTTTCCTAACAGGATACTATGCGTATATCCGTACACCAGAGCACGGGCTGTTAAATTCTCAACAATACTTCCGTTAACTGACCAGACCTTACAGGACGATTTCTGAATTTTTCCATTTGAACAAACATAGCGAAGTCGACCTTCTCGACTATATGCAATCATAGGACCACCGCATAACCCACACTTCAGAACACCTAATCCAGATAAAAGGCTGATCATTTTTTTCTGTTCACCTTGTACAAACTTGTTCCCAGTTCTGATGTCCTGAATACGTGCAAACTGTTCAGGCGTCACCAACGCAGGGTAATACCCATCTAGCTTGTGCTCATAACCTTCAATTGTCAGTTTCTTCACCCCCATTAATGCAGGGTTTTTTCTCATCGTCACCAAGTTAGGGACTGCCCATTTTTTTACACCTTGATCAATCTGTCTCTTTGTCGGTTTTGGGGCTGGATATAAGTCTAAATGTGAATTCAGATATGCAGTGACACGGAAGCAACCCCACCCCATAAGGAACAGCTCTACAGCCTTTTGTGCTGCAACCCAGTGAACCGGATGTGGTTTAACTGCTTCATATTTCGAACCACTCGAGTCAAACCACCACGGATCATTACTCATGTTTTTTATGTTGGTGGGTTGACCTTGTTTAAAACGAGCAACAAGCGCCCTAGCAGTGTTGTTGGTGCGATTCTGTTTAGTTTTAGATTCTTCGTTTGCTCTACTGAACATCAGCAATGAAATCAACATATCTGTAGGATTTTCATTTGCTGATTCCATCGTATAGACGCGCTGATCCATACCTGTTACTACAGTCAAACCTAGATCGAGCAAATCAAGCAATAGCTTTTGTGCAGTCCCTACCCCGCTCCGCGTGAGTCGGTCCAAGTTTTCAATAAAAATGGTTGAATCCTTTTCTATAACCCCATCTTTGACAGCTTGAATAAATGAACCTAAAGCACCATGTGTAATATTTTTACCTTTGAATGCGGATATCCCAGCGTCTCTAATTTCTGCGTATTCCAAGCCATTCTCAGTAGCATAATTGCGTGCAGCTTCTGTCTGCCTAGCTAAAGATGTCCCCACCGTTTGTTTCTGGCTTGACCAGCGGATATAGCTGTATAATTTTTTCATGTAGTGGTGTCTCAGTAGGTCCGTTTCCTTGTGGATGTCACTAGTTTACATCAACTGCATTGATTGGCATCTATTTATATTATGGCTTGCCATTAACGCACACTCTTAGTAACTTTGCGCGCCGAAAGACAGAGAAAAGGAGAAGCCCATGAACATCAATCTGGCCAAACTTGAGCAAGCGGAAATGGATAAGGTCAATGTCGATCTGGCTGCGGCTGGAGTGGCATTTAAGGAGCGATACAATATGCCCGTTGTTGCAGAAGTTGTTGAACGCGAACAGCCAGAGCATTTACGCGACTGGTTCCGCGAAAGACTCATCGCGCACCGCCTGGCATCCGTTTCGCTTTCACGTTTACCATACGAGCCTAAAGTTAAATAAAACTTATATTACGTTACGATTCCTTACATGACGCCTGCTACAGTATAAGCATATTCTTAATCCACACATTAAGGATGGTTGTAGACACTATGAAAAGGAAATCATTATGTCATACTGGAAAATCGCAGCAGCACAATACGAACCTCTTCACACCTCAGTTACCGAACATGTCGCGCATCACCTGCAATTCATTCATGCGGCAGCTCAATGCCAATGTGAATTGCTGGTCTTCCCTTCCCTCTCATTGCTGGGTTGTGTTGATGAGAATGACGCGCTTCCTGCCCCACCCGATGAAGCGCTGTTAGAACCTCTCGCACATGCCGCCGCGACTTATCGCATGACGATAATTGCGGGACTACCGGTAGAACATAACAACCGGTTCGTGAAAGGCATTGCACTTTTCTCTCCCTGGATGACTTCGCCACTAACCTTCCATCAGAGCCACGGGGCCTGTATTGCCAGACAGCGAAATGCCATCAGCGTTGTAGATAGCCAACCGGAAGGCATTGATATCGACCCGGCCTATTCGCTGTTCACCAGCTGCCAGTCAGTCAGTGAACCGGAACTGCTCTCCTCTACATCTCGCCTACAAAGTTTCTCACATAAATTCGCCATCGCGGTATTAATGGCCAATGCGCGGGGTAGCAGTGCGTTATGGGATGAACGAGGTCGATTGATTGTTCGCGCAGACAGCGGTTCGTTACTGTTAACCGGCCAACGCACGCCACGGGGTTGGCAAGGTGATATCATTCCATTACGCTAGTCGTTTTGGGTCAGGAGCATGGCATGTTGCGCATAATAGATACAGAAACCTGTGGTCTACAGGGAGGCATTGTTGAAATTGCTTCTGTCGACGTGGTTGACGGAAAAATAGTCAACCCCATGAGCCACCTGGTACGCCCTGACCGCCCCATCAGCCCACAGGCGATGGCTATCCATCGCATTACTGAAGCAATGGTGGCCGATAAGCCATGGATTGAAGACGTCATCCCGCAGTATTACGGCAGCGAGTGGTACGTGGCGCACAATGCCAGCTTTGACCGCCGCGTATTGCCCGATATGCCCGGGGAATGGATTTGCACCATGAAGCTCTCCCGTCGGTTGTGGCCGGGGATCAAATACAGCAACATGGCGCTGTATAAATCGCGCAAGCTGAGCGTCCAGACGCCAGCGGGTCTCCACCATCACCGCGCCCTGTACGATTGCTACATTACTGCGGCACTGCTGATCGACATCATGCAGACGTCAGGCTGGACAGCCGATCAAATGGTCGATATTACCGGCCGTCCCGCGTTACTCACTACTTTCACTTTTGGTAAGTACCGCGGAAAACCGGTATCAGAAGTGGCTGAGCGCGATCCGGGCTATCTGCGCTGGTTATTTAATAACCTTGACAATATGAGCCCGGAACTGCGATTAACGCTAAAACACTATTTGGATCACGCCTGAGCAGGCAGTGTTCCCTGCGCCAGTCCAATCAAAAAAGCGTACTCAAGGGCCACGCCTTCGTAAGATTTAAAACGCCCGGATTTACCGCCGTGTCCGGAATCCATATCCGTGCAAAGTAGCAGCAAACGATCGTCCGTTTTCAGCTCACGCAGTTTTGCCACCCATTTTGCTGGCTCCCAGTATTGCACCTGGGAATCGTGTAATCCCGTCGTGACCAGCAGATGTGGGTATGCCTGCGCGGTTACATTGTCATACGGGCTGTAGCTTTTCATATAGGTGTAATACTCTTCGTCCTGCGGATTCCCCCACTCTTCAAACTCACCGGTCGTCAGGGGAATTGATTCATCGAGCATTGTGGTTACCACATCGACAAACGGCACCTGAGCAATAACACCATGGAAGCGTTCCGGGCGCTCATTAATGGCGACGCCCATTAACATGCCTCCGGCGCTTCCGCCCATGCCATAGCATAACTCAGGCGCGCCATAGCCCATTTTTAGCAACGCATCACAGACGTCGAGGTAATCATTAAAGGTATTTTTCTTGTGCAGAAATTTACCGTCCTCGTACCACTGTTGTCCTAATTCACCACCGCCACGCACATGGGCAATAGCATAAACAAAGCCGCGATCCAGTAAGCTCAAACGGCTGCTGCTGAAATCGGCGTCCATGCTGGCGCCATATGATCCATAGCCATAAACCAGTAACGGATTTTTTCCTTTCAGGAAATACTTTTGATGATAAACCAGCGAAACCGGAACCTCGGTGCCATCACGCGCGGTTATCCATAGGTGTTCGCTACGGTAATTCGCCGCATCAAATCCGGGGACCTCCGTCTGCTTAAGCACACGACGTTCCCCGGTGTCCATATCCAGTTCAAACAACGTGTCCGGGGTGGTCATGGAGGAATAGCCATAGCGCAGGCGCGATGCCTCCGGCTCTGGATTATAGGCAAGCCAGGTCACATAAGCCGGATCGTCAAAGGCGATCCCGACCACTTCGCGCGTTTTACGATTAATCTGTCGTAGGCTGGTTAAGCCCCGCTGACGCTCTTCTACCACCAGCCAGTCAGTGAATAGCGTAAAGCCCTCGAGCATCACGTTGTCGCGCGCAGGGATCAGCGTCTCCCAGGCTTGCTCATCACGAACGCGGGTACGATACAGGCCGAAATTTTTCCCCTGACGGTTGGAGCGCAGATAAAAATTGTGTTGATAGTGATCGAGACTGTATTCATGGTCTTTGCGTCGCGCTAAAAAGACCAACGGTTCGGCATCCGCCAGTTCTGCGTCAAGCAGTAAAACCTCACTGGTGGTCGCGCTGGCGATATGAATAACCACATAGTGCAGCGAGGTGGTTTTATGCAGGCTGACATAAAACATATCATCGGCTTCTTCATACACCAGCTCATCCAGTGACGATGGCGAGCCGACCGTATGTCGCCACACCTGATACGGCAATAACGTTGTTTCGTGCTTGCGCACGTAATAGAAAGTCTGAGAATCATTCGCCCAGACCAGATCCGCTTCGACGTTTTCCAGCACTTCCGGATACCAGTTGCCGCTTTGCAGGTTGCGAAAACGCACGCCATATTGCCGGCGAGAGAGATAATCTTCCGCCAGCGCCATGATGGTGTTATCCGGAGATATCGCCAGTCCTCCCAGCGTATAAAACTCGCTGTGTGCCGCGCGCAGGTTCCCATCCAACAGAGTATCCCAATCATCCCACTCTTCATTGAAAGCAGACTGACGCTGATAAATAGCATATTCGCACCCCGGTTCATAAATATGCCGGTAGCGATAACCATTCTTCACATAGGGGGCGGAAGCATCCTGAGGCGGGATACGGTCGATAATTTCTTTCAGGACGCGATCCTGCAAAGCCTGCTGCGAGGCCATAACCTGGCGGCCATACGCATTTTCTTGTTGCAGATAATCCAGCACTTCTGGCTGCGAGCGGGTGTCATCTCGCAGCCAGTAATAATTATCAACACGAGTATCGCCATGCTGCGTCATGGCGTGGGGAATACGAGAAGCTTTTGGTAGCATGTCATTGTTCTTTTGCTTAAACATCCTATAAGGGTGGCAAAAGACAGCAATGATGCAAGCGAAACATGCACCTTAGCGGTAAGCAATTAACCCGGTAAAGCCTGTTTTTGTTCTTTGAGATCCTGTTCAATACCTTCACGAACATCCTGCGGGATCTTCAACGCATCGCCCAGCGCATTGAGATAGCTACGCTCCATAAAGTGGTCGATATCAATCGCCGCACAGCTCAGGAAGTAAATTTCTAGCGCTTCTTCTTCGTTGCGGATCCCTTGCGCCAGGCGCTGGGGATCTAACGGTTGTTCAATGGCTCGTTCAATCAGAACGCGGCCCTGCTCTTCCACGCCCGCTTCACGAAGCTGCTGCTCAATGGCCGCTCGTTCTTTAGCATCAATATGACCGTCGCTTTTCGCCGCAAAAACCAGCGCCAGGATCAGACGCTCGGTTCGCTCATCCAGCGGTGAGCTTTGTACACCGAACTGCGGCTCATCCTGATGCGCAGCGCGAACTTTATCTTTGTACTTGTTCCATAACACGGTACCGGCAACCGCACCGCCGCCCACCAGAAGCGCGCTGGTGCCGTATTTACTCAGTAATTTACGTGAAGATTTGTTGGCAACCAGTAATCCTGCCAGACCGCCTAACGCGCCTGGAACCAGAAGTTTACTCAGCCCTTGCTCGCCAGAAGATGACGTAGAGGATCCTTTTTGCCCAAGAAGAGATTGTAGTTGATTCAGCCAATTAGCCATTTTGCCCCTCAAGTACAGACGAATAATCATCAAAGCGTACCCGAGGGGATGTCAGGAAGTGTTCAGGTCATCAAAAGATGTGCAAATACCTGCGTTACTGCGGCTGATACTCCGCCGTTCCGGCTTTGCAGTCGACTTTTACCTGATAGTGAATATCCGCGCTTTTACCGCGAACCGTCAGGGGAACTGACCATTTCCCGTCTTTGCCCGTAATATCGGGCGTGTTGACCCAGGCGACAGGGTCCGCTTGCCCGACGAGTTTTTGATCGTCAGCCCAGCGCGCGATGCGATTTTGCTGATAGTCACGTTTCACGCTTGCCGCAATACCGTCAGCATCCAGTCCTTCGCACTTGGGGAACTGAACATTCTTGCTTTCCATATTTGCCGCAAATACCGATACGCTGGCAGACAATAACAGCAGGCTCAATAACGCTCTTTTTTTATACATTCTTTTCTCCTTAATCTCCCTTCGTCCTTCAGGTTGCCTGCGGCAACGTGAAATAACGTCAGGGATTGCACAATGATTCAGGGAAAAGCATGGTACAAAACGTCAGGAGCGCAAGTCGTTTCAGGCAGCCTGAGTATCATCCTCAGTGTGTGCATCGTTTTCGACAGCCTGTGGCGAAGGCAGCTTGCCGTTTTTCAGAATGGCGCTCAGCACATCTTTTTGCTCAGCCAGCCACAGGGAAAGAGCTTCACGCTGCTCGTCTTCGAGCGCTACCGGCGATTGCTCCAGCCATGTGTCGAGCAGATCTGCTGTATCCAGCATTTTGTCATACGCATCGGCTTCCTTTTTGCTGGTAAACGACATTTTTTCCTCACCTTCCCGAATGACTACGTATTTAACTTCAACCGCCATTTTTGCAGCCTCTTAAATTACCTGTATTTATGTACAGTATATTCTTTTTAAGCCCTGAAATCAACCTGGTAATAAAGACAGACGCAAACGTTTTCGTATATACTGCGCCCAGATAAAACAGGGGATTAATTTATGACGTTATTAGGCACAGCGCTGCGTCCCGCAGCAACGCGAGTGATGTTATTAGGTTCAGGTGAACTGGGTAAAGAAGTGGCGATTGAATGCCAACGCCTGGGTGTGGAAGTCATTGCCGTGGATCGTTACCCCGACGCGCCAGCCATGCACGTTGCCCATCGCTCCTACGTAATTAACATGCTGGATGGCGAGGCATTACGCCAGCTTGTCGAACGTGAAAAACCACATTACATCGTGCCGGAAATAGAGGCGATTGCCACGGATATGCTGGTCAAACTGGAACAGGAAGGTCAACACGTCGTGCCTTGCGCACGAGCGACCCAACTGACCATGAACAGGGAAGGAATCCGTCGCCTCGCCGCCGAAGAGTTGTCTTTACCCACATCATCTTTCCGTTTTGCAGACACCGAAACACGCTTTCGTGAGGCCGTTGCCGAAATCGGCTATCCCTGCATTGTGAAGCCGGTCATGAGTTCTTCCGGCAAGGGGCAGAGCTTTATCCGTTCAGCCGATCAGCTCACCGAAGCGTGGAACTATGCTCAACAGGGAGGCCGGGCAGGCGCCGGACGCGTTATCGTCGAAGGCGTAGTGAATTTTGATTTTGAAATCACCCTGCTAACCGTCAGCGCCGTTGATGGTGTACATTTCTGCGCGCCGGTAGGTCATCGCCAGGAAGATGGCGATTATCGCGAGTCCTGGCAGCCGCAGCAGATGAGTGACCTGGCGCTTGCGCGCGCGCAGGAGATTGCCCGCAAGGTGGTACTGGCGCTGGGCGGTCACGGACTGTTTGGCGTGGAGCTGTTTGTCTGCGGTGATGAGGTGATTTTCAGCGAAGTCTCCCCTCGCCCTCACGACACGGGTATGGTGACCTTAATTTCGCAGGATCTGTCTGAGTTTGCCCTGCACGTACGTGCATTTCTCGGTCTGCCCGTTGGCGAAATCCGCCAGTATGGACCTTCTGCTTCCGCCGTTATTCTGCCGCAACTTACCAGCCAGAATATCACGTTTGATAACGTGCAAGCCGCTGTAGGTGCGGGTATGCAAGTGCGTTTCTTTGGCAAGCCGGAAATCGACGGGAGCCGTCGTCTGGGCGTTGTGCTGGCCACAGCACAGAGCATTGAAGATGCGGTGATACGCGCGAAAGACGCAGCCGCACAGGTGAAAGTCGCAGGATAAAAACCAGACCCGTAGGCCGGATAAAGCATTGATGCCGTATCCGACCTACGGTTTACGCATTAACGGCTTACTGCTTCGCGCCTTCTACTGCTTCACGAGCCAGCTTGGTAATACGATCGTAATCACCCGCTTCCAGCGCATCCGCCGGAACCAGCCAGGAACCACCGATGCACAGCACGCTTTTCAGTGCCAGGTAGTCACGGTAGTTCGCCGGAGAGATACCGCCGGTTGGGCAGAAACGCACCTGAGAGAACGGACCCGCAATTGCCTGCAGCGCTTTGGTACCACCATTTGCTTCAGCAGGGAAGAATTTGAACTCTTTCAAACCGTAGTCCATACCCAGCATCAGTTCAGACACGGTGCTGATACCAGGGATCAGCGGAATAGTGCCTTCCGTTGCGGCTTTCAGCAGCGGCTCGGTCAGGCCCGGGCTGATAGCAAACTGTGCACCGGCTTCGGTCACTTCAGCCAGCTGTTGTGGATTCAGTACAGTACCTGCACCAACGATAGCGTCCGGAACTTCTTTTGCGATCGCGCGAATGGCATCCATCGCACATGCGGTACGTAAGGTCACTTCCAGAACGCGCACGCCGCCTGCAACCAGCGCTTTTGCCATCGGCACTGCGTGTTCCAGTTTATTAACCACGATAACCGGTACAACCGGGCCAGTGGTCAGGATTGCTTCTGCACTTGTCTTCCAGTTTTTCATCAGAGTTTTCTCTCGCCTGATTACAAAATAAGTCTTAAAAAGTGATACAGGTTGCGCCCTGTTCCGCACCGGACAGCTTTTCACGCAACGCGCTGAACATTTCACGGCCTGTGCCCACGCGCGATGCGCTGAGGTCAGGAATGTGAGGCTGACGAGAAGCAAGTTCCTCTTCATCAACCAGCAGCGTCAATTCACCTGTCTGTCCATTCACACGAATGATGTCGCCATCGCGTACTTTTGCCAGCAGCCCGCCATCATAGGCTTCTGGGGTTACATGGATTGCTGAAGGCACTTTACCTGAAGCACCTGAAAGTCGTCCATCGGTAACTAACGCAATTTTGAAACAACGGTCCAATAATACACCAAGTGGCGGCATGAGTTTATGTAATTCTGGCATTCCGTTTGCTTTTGGTCCCTGATGGCGCACAACGACTACGCAATCACGGTCGAGCAGTCCCGCATCGAAGGCCGGCAATACATCATGCTGACTTTCAAAAACAACCGCGGGCGCTTCAATTACCTGATTTTCTACCGGAACCGCCGACGTTTTCATCACAGCACGTCCGAGGTTACCGCTCAGCACTTTGGTACCGCCGTGGTGGGAGAATGGCTGATCGATGGTAGCAATCACATTGCTGTCCAGAGACTTCGCTGCCCCTTCGCGCCAGTCCAGCTCACCATCGTTGAGCCAGGGTTCCATGGTGTAACGCGACAAACCAAACCCGGCAACGGTGTTCACATCTTCATGCAGCAGACCCGCGTTCAGCAGTTCGCGCATTAACACCGGCACGCCACCCGCTGCCTGGAAGTGGTTAATATCTGCCGGACCATTCGGATACAGACGCGCCATCAACGGCACGATATCGGACAGATCGGAGAAGTCGTCCCAGTTAATCAGAATCCCGGCTGCGCGCGCCATCGCAACAAGGTGCATTGTATGGTTGGTTGACCCCCCGGTCGCCAGCAGCGCGACAATACCGTTCACCACTACTTTTTCATCGATCATTTTACCGATCGGCATCCATTCATTGCCGTTGCCGGTCAGACGCGTTACCTGACGAGCAGCCGCGGCGGTCAACGCCTCGCGCAGCGGGGCATCCGGGTGTACGAATGAGGACCCAGGCAGTTGCATCCCCATAAACTCCACCACCATCTGGTTGGTGTTTGCCGTGCCATAGAACGTACAGGTCCCCGGTGCGTGATAAGACGCCGCTTCGGATTCAAGCAGCGCCATGCGATCGACTTTGCCTTCAGCATACAGCTGACGGATACGCACTTTTTCTTTGTTCGCCAGACCGCTCGCCATCGGGCCGGAGGGAATAAAGATCGAAGGCAGATGACCAAATGACAGTGCCGCCATCACCAACCCCGGGACAATTTTGTCGCACACGCCAAGGAATAACGCGCCGTCGAACATATTGTGTGAGAGGCCGACAGCAGCCGACATCGCAATCACTTCGCGACTCAGCAACGAAAGCTCCATCCCATCCTGTCCCTGGGTCACACCGTCGCACATCGCAGGAACACCGCCAGCGACCTGGCCTACCGCATTGGCTTCATGCAGCGCTTTACGAATGATGTCGGGATAATGTTCGTACGGCTGATGCGCGGAAAGCATGTCGTTATAGGAGGTAATGATCGCGATATTGTTACGCAGCATGCTTTTCAGCGAGGCCTTGTCATCCGGCTGGCAGGCAGCAAAACCATGCGCCAGGTTACCGCACGCCAGTTGTGAACGATGAACGGTAGTCGATTTCGCTTGTTCAATACGGGCAAGGTAGGCGGAACGCGTGTCGCGAGAACGTTCGACAATACGCTTTGTTACGCGTAACAAATTCGGATTCATAGAGGCTCCTAAAATTTATCTGTCAGAGCGTTGGATCAACAATGTGTTTCAGTTGGGTTAAAAACAGCTGAATCGCTTGTTAGCCGTAGCTCAGGGGCAAAATCGTTTCAGGCAGTGTAATAAAAAAAGCCCCGCGGGTGAATCCACGCGGAGCTTAAAAGTGCAAAAATTATTCTACAATCTGTGTTAGATCATGTTACCGGTAAAATAACACCTATGGGCTAGATGATATTTTACTCGAATTCGTTCCATGAACGACCATCACGGGTAATCATGGCCACAGAGGCAACCGGTCCCCAGGTGCCGGCCTGATACGGCTTCGGTGCATCGTTGTCCATTGCCCAGGCTTCGGTAATAGAATCGACCCACTTCCATGCTTCTTCAACTTCATCTCGACGCACAAACAGCGCCTGAATGCCGCGCATCGTTTCAAGCAGCAGGCGCTCATAAGCGTCGGCCAGATGCGTTTGGTTGAAGGTTTCGGAGTAGCTCAGGTCAAGTTTGGTAATTTGCAGGTTATGCTTGTGATCCAGTCCCGGCACTTTGTTCAGTACCTGGATATCGACACCTTCATCAGGCTGCAAACGGATAGTCAGCTTGTTCTGCGGCAGGTCCTGCCAGGATTCTCTGAACAGGTTCAGCTCAGGCGTTTTGAAGTAAACCACCACTTCAGAGCACTTGGTCGGTAAACGTTTACCGGTACGCAGATAGAATGGTACGCCCGCCCAGCGCCAGTTATCGATATCCACACGGATCGCCACAAACGTTTCCGTGTTGCTGCTCTTGTTTGCGCCTTCTTCTTCCAGGTATCCCGGAACTTTTTTGCCCTGGGCAAAACCGGCGGTGTACTGACCACGAACTGTCTTTTCACGTACGTTCGAACGATCGATGCGACGCAGTGATTTCAGTACTTTCACTTTTTCATCACGGATGCTGTCGGCGCTCAGATCGGACGGCGGAGACATCGCGATCATGCACAGGATCTGCAGCAGGTGGTTCTGGATCATGTCGCGCATTTGACCGGCCTGGTCAAAGTAGCCCCAGCGCCCTTCAATGCCCACTTCTTCCGCCACGGTAATTTCTACGTGGTCGATAGTGCGGTTATCCCAGTTATTCACAAACAGGGAGTTGGCAAAACGCAGTGCCAACAGGTTCAGTACCGTCTCTTTGCCGAGATAGTGGTCGATGCGGTAAACCTGGCACTCTTCGAAATACTCGCCAACCTGATCGTTGATTTCACGGGATGTTGCCAGTGATGTACCCAGCGGTTTTTCCATCACCACGCGGGCAGGCTTAGCATTCAGCTTTGCTTCACCCAGACCTTTGCAGATCGCGCCAAAAGTGCTCGGCGGCATTGCGAAATAGTTGATGGTGGTACGCGATTTTTGATCCAGCATTTTGCCCAGACGCTTAAACGCGGCGGTGTCGTTGACGTCCAGGTTACAAAACTCAAGACGACCGCTGAGGGTTTCCCACAAACTTTCATCAATTTTTTCTTTCATGAAGGTTTCGAGCGCTTCGCGCACAACCTTGGTATAGGCTGCTTTGTCCCAGTCGGCACGCCCAACCCCAATGATGCGGGTATCCGGGTTAATCTGGCCGGCCTTTTCCAGTTGATACAGGGAAGGCAGCAATTTCCGTCGCGCCAGGTCGCCCTTCGCGCCGAAAATGACCAGATCACATGCCTGGGCTGTTTGCGTTACCGCCATGTCATTCTCCTCAATTAAGTGCCTGGTGCTTTTGCCAGACACTGGTTGTAATTTTATTACAGTGCACTGTACTGCTTTTACGTGAATCCGGAAACCGTAAACGCTTATCCAGCCGTGCTGTTACCGCGAACAGCCGCTTTATTGGCGTATAACCCATCAAAATGGATAAAAAAGTCGTCTTTTTCGTACCCATGAAGAAGTATGAAAATCCGACTCCGATCATGTAATGAAAAAAAACAACAACTATTTTGTCCATTTTGCCCCGTTGCTGCACTAGCAGGGGTACTATCTACCAGAGTTACCACTCGATTTCCCCTTATCGTTGAAATCGTTTTTGCCCATGACCCATGAGTCTACCTACATCATGAATATGCTGGAAAAAATCCAGTTAAAACTGGAACATTTGAGCAAGTCAGAGCGTAAAGTCGCCGACATTATTCTTGCCTCTCCCGAGCAGGCAATTCACTCAAGCATCGCTGCGCTTGCTGTAGAAGCCAACGTCAGCGAACCGACGGTGAACCGTTTCTGTCGTAGCATGGATACGCGCGGCTTCCCTGATTTTAAACTGCATCTGGCACAAAGTCTGGCAAATGGTACCCCTTATGTTAATCGCAATGTGGATGAGGATGACAGCGTAGAATCTTATACGGGGAAAATCTTCGAATCGGCGATGGCAAGCCTTGACCACGTTCGTCAGTCGCTGGATAACGCGGCGGTAAACCGGGCGGTAGATTTGTTAACCCAGGCGAAGAAAATCGCCTTCTTTGGTTTAGGTTCTTCCGCCGCGGTCGCACACGACGCGATGAACAAATTTTTCCGCTTTAACGTACCGGTAATCTATTCCGACGACATTGTCCTGCAACGGATGAGTTGTATGAATTGTAGCGACGACGACGTCATTGTGCTTATTTCTCATACTGGAAGAACCAAAAGTCTGGTTGAACTGGCGCAGTTAGCAAGGGAAAACGACGCTATGGTTATCGCCCTCACCTCTCCCGGCACGCCACTGGCGCGTGAAGCCACGCTGGCTATTACCCTCGATGTACCGGAAGATACTGACATTTATATGCCCATGGTCTCTCGACTTGCTCAACTGACCGTGATAGATGTGCTGGCTACAGGATTTACTTTGCGCCGAGGGGCAAAATTTAGAGATAACTTGAAGCGTGTCAAGGAAGCGCTCAAGGAATCGCGTTTTGATAAAGAATTACTCATCAAGAGTGATGACCGCTAAAAGCAATAACAATGTTCTACCCTTTTATCATCCGGGTCGTTCATTTTACCGTTAATGTTTGAGAACGGCCGGATTAATGTTCACGCAACACCTAGTTGTTTCAGTCAACGGAGTATTACATGTCCAGAAGGCTTCGCAGAACCAAAATCGTTACCACGTTAGGCCCGGCAACTGACCGCGATAACAACCTTGAGAAGATTATCGCCGCGGGTGCGAACGTCGTACGTATGAACTTTTCCCACGGCTCTCCAGAAGATCACAAACTGCGGGCGGATAAGGTCCGTGAAATTGCCGCAAAACTGGGACGTCATGTAGCTATTTTGGGTGACCTGCAGGGACCTAAAATCCGCGTATCTACCTTTAAAGAAGGTAAAGTTTTTCTTAATGTTGGCGACAAGTTCCTGTTAGACGCCAACCTCGGTAAAGGCGAAGGCGACAAAGAAAAAGTCGGTATTGATTATAAGGGACTGCCTGCAGACGTCGTGCCTGGCGACATCCTGCTGCTCGACGACGGGCGCGTACAGCTTAAAGTGCTGGAAGTTCAGGGCATGAAAGTTTTCACCGAAGTCACTGTCGGTGGCCCGCTGTCCAATAACAAGGGCATCAACAAACTGGGCGGCGGTCTCTCTGCTGAAGCCCTGACCGAAAAAGACAAAGCCGACATCATTACCGCTGCGCAAATCAGCGTTGACTATTTGGCTGTCTCCTTCCCGCGCTGCGGCGAAGATCTAAACTATGCCCGCCGTCTGGCGCGCGACGCCGGTTGCGATGCGAAAATTGTCGCCAAGGTAGAACGTGCAGAAGCCGTCTGCGACCAGAATGCGATGGATGACATCATCCTGGCTTCTGACGTAGTGATGGTAGCCCGTGGCGACCTGGGTGTTGAAATCGGTGACCCTGAGCTGGTAGGTATTCAGAAAGCGTTGATTCGCCGTGCGCGTCAGCTGAACCGTGCGGTCATCACCGCCACACAGATGATGGAGTCGATGATCACCAACCCAATGCCGACTCGTGCGGAAGTGATGGACGTGGCTAACGCCGTCCTCGACGGCACCGATGCCGTAATGCTCTCTGCCGAAACAGCAGCAGGTCAGTACCCGGCGGAAACCGTCGCGGCAATGGCGCGCGTTTGCCTGGGTGCAGAGAAGATCCCAAGCATCAACGTCTCTAAACACCGCCTTGACGTGCAGTTTGATAACGTTGAAGAAGCAATTGCGATGTCAGCGATGTACGCTGCTAACCACCTGAAAGGAGTCACCGCTATCATCGCTATGACGGAGTCCGGTCGTACTGCGCTGATGACTTCTCGTATCAGTTCCGGTCTGCCAATTTTCGCGATGTCTCGTCATGAACGTACGCTGAATCTGACCTCTCTGTATCGCGGTGTCACCCCGGTTCACTTTGACAGCGAAACAGATGGCGTCGTTGCCGCCAATGAAGCAGTGAACCTGCTGCGCGATAAAGGCTATCTGGTTTCCGGCGATCTGGTGATCGTGACACAGGGCGATGTGATGAGCACTATTGGCTCAACTAACACCACGCGTATCCTGACCGTCGAGTAACACCAGCGTTTGATGTAAAAAAGCCTCTCGTTTGAGAGGCTTTTTTTTATTTCTTCGGATAGAGATCTTTGCGCTTATAGGGCTCAATCTCGCCGGGTTTACGCGTCTTAAGCAGTTTCAGTATCCAGGTGTATTGTTCGACATGAGGCGTGACAAAAATTTCCACCTCTTCGTTCATTCGTCTGGCAATGGTGTGGTCATCCGCTGTCAGGATGTCATCCATCGGAGGACGGACCTTAATCGTCAGGCGGTGAGTTTTACCGTCATACACCGGAAACAGCGGCACTACACGCGCGTGGCAAACCTTCATCAAGCGACCAATTGCCGGTAACGTTGCTTTATAGGTAGCAAAAAAATCGACAAACTCGCTGTGCTCAGGCCCATGGTCCTGATCCGGCAGGTAGTATCCCCAATATCCCTGACGTACAGACTGAATAAACGGTTTGATGCCATCATTACGCGCATGTAATCGACCTCCGAAACGACGGCGTACCGTGTTCCAGACGTAATCAAATACCGGGTTTCCCTGATTGTGGAACATTGCTGCCATTTTCTGTCCCTGGGAAGCCATCAGCATCGCCGGGATATCTACGCCCCAGCCATGAGGAACGAGAAAAATCACTTTTTCATCGTTGCGGCGCATCTCTTCGATGATTTCAAGGCCCTGCCAGTCAACCCGATTCTGAATTTTCTCCGGCCCTCGCAGGGCGAGTTCCGCCATCATGACCATCGCCTGAGGGGCGGTCGCGAACATCTCATCGACAATGGCTTCGCGCTCAGCTTCGCTGCGTTCAGGAAAACAAAGGGATAAATTGATCAGCGCTCTGCGACGTGAGCTTTTTCCCAAGCGTCCAACCATCCGTCCGAGCTTTGCCAGAATAGGATCGCGAAATGACGCTGGCGTTAACGCAACCCCAGCTATCGCCGCTACACCCAGCCAGGCGCCCCAGTAGCGCGGATGGCGAAATGATTTATGAAACTCAGGGATATACTCAATATTCTTTTTTTTCGTTTCCATGCTCTTCCAGTGTCTGGTGCCGCGAAAAGTAAATCTGCTGATAGTGTAGCGGCGCGCCGTGCGCCGTACAAAATAAAAAAGCCGGCACGCATCGCGTACCGGCTTTATCAGTGTGCTAATTAATCAAAACGTAGCTGAGGCATAACTTCTTTCACCTGCGCCAGATAATCGGTGCGATCCGAGCCGGTCAGACCTTCTGTACGCGGCAGTTTCGCCGTCAGAGGGTTCACGGCCTGCTGGTTGATCCACACTTCGTAGTGCAGATGCGGACCTGTTGAACGCCCGGTGTTACCTGACAGCGCGATACGATCGCCACGTTTCACTTTTTGACCTGGTTTCACCAACAGCTTACGCAGGTGCATATAACGGGTGGTGTAGGTGCGACCATGACGAACCGCAACATAGTATCCGGCAGCGCCGCTACGCTTCGCTACAACCACTTCACCATCGCCAACCGACAGTACCGGCGTCCCCTGCGGCATCGCAAAGTCGACACCTTTGTGCGGTGCTACGCGTCCAGTCACCGGATTCAGGCGACGCGGGTTAAAGTTCGAGGAGATGCGGAACTGTTTCGCCGTCGGGAAACGCATGAAGCCTTTCGCCAGCCCGGTACCGTTACGGTCATAGAACTTACCGTCTTCAGCACGGATGGCGTAATAGTCTTTGCCTTCAGAACGTAAACGCACGCCCAGCAGCTGGCTTTGCTCGCGCTTACCGTCCAGCATTTCGCGAGACATCAGCACTGAGAACTCATCGCCTTTTTTCAGTTTGCGGAAATCCATCTGCCACTGCATGGCCTTAATCACCGCGCTGATTTCAGAGCTGGTCAGTCCGGCCTCTTTGGCGCTGGCGACGAAGCTTCCGCCCACCGTGCCTTTGATACGGCTGTTAACCCAATCGCCCTGCTGCATTTCGCTGCTCATTTTGAAACCTGTCGCAGTACGATCGTAAGTGCGGGTTTCACGGCGGGACACTTCCCAGGTCAGGCGCTGCAGGTCACCTTCCGCGCTTAAGGTCCAGGATAACTGCTGACCAATTTTCAGATTGCGCAGTTCTTTATCGGAAGCAGCGAGCTGACTGATGTCACCCATATCGATGCCGTACTGATTAAGAATACTGCTCAGCGTATCGCCTGTAGAGACGACATACTCATGCACGCCGGCTTCACCAGACGTTTTGTCATCCAGTTCATCCTGCGGAATGGCTTCGTCTTCCTGCGCGGCCTGATCGATAGGTTCACTGGCCTCAGGCAACAGTGAACGAATTTCGCTTTTTTCCAGCTCGATAGTTTTAACGATGGGTGCAGAATCGGGATGGTAAACATAAGGCCGCCAGACGGCGACGGCCAATGTCAGTACGGTAAGCGACCCCAGCATAACGCGATGGGGTCGCGGCAGATTATTAAATGCCAGAGCGACAGAGCGGGCTATCTGTTGCACGTATTCACTTCCTCATTAATCTCCTTTCAGGCAGCTCGCATACTGGTTGGCTAATTGGTTCAAAAACGCTGAATAGCTTGTTTTACCCAGTTTGATATTCGTTCCGAGCGGATCCAACGTTCCCATTCGAACGGATGTCCCTCTCGCGACGGCTTCAACGACCGCTGGCCTGAACTGTGGCTCAGCAAAAACGCAGGTTGCTTTTTGCTCAACCAACTGTGTTCTTATTTCATGTAAACGCTGCGCACCAGGTTGAATCTCAGGGTTCACGGTAAAGTGACCAAGCGGTGTTAGTCCGTAGTGTTTTTCGTAGTAGCCATAGGCGTCATGAAAAACGAAATAACCTTTTCCCTTGAGCGGTGCGAGCTCGTTACCTACCTGCTTATCGGTTGCGGCTAATTGTGCCTCAAAATCCTTCAGGTTGGCGTCAAGTTTGGCTCGACTTTGCGGCATAAGTTCCACTAATTTTTCATGGATTGCAACCGCTGAGGCCCGCGCTATCTCTGGGGAAAGCCAAAGATGCATGTTGTAATCGCCATGATGGTGATGCTCGTCACTTTTTTCACTGCCAGCATCATTGTGTCCATGATCGTCATCGTCGTCATCGGCACCTTTCATGAGTAACGGTTTCACGTCATTGAGCTGCGCAATCGTTACCTGTTTCGCGTTAGGAATATTCTTGACTGACTTTTCCATAAACGCTTCCATCTCAGGTCCAATCCAAACAACTAAGTCCGCGCCCTGTAAGCGTTTTACGTCTGATGGACGCAGTGAATAGTCATGTTCGGAAGCCCCGTCAGGCAGGAGAACCTCAGTGTCTGTTACCCCGTCTGCAATGGCTGAAGCAATAAACCCCAGCGGCTTGAGTGAGGCCACCACAGCGGCATTTGCTGCCTGTGTTGCACTACCCCAAAGAGCAGCGGATAATGCTGCGAAAAGAAGCGTATTTTTATGTAACATAATGCGACCAATCATCGTAATGAATGTAAGAAATGTGATATTATAACATTCTATAACTTCTGCAAGACTAAAATTGATATGACGACTTTGGTTTCACTGGAAAATGTCTCGGTCTCTTATGGTCAACGCCGCGTCCTGTCTGACGTATCGCTTGAACTTCGACCCGGTAAAATTTTAACGCTTCTCGGCCCAAATGGTGCCGGGAAGTCTACGCTGGTGCGCGTTGTATTAGGGCTGGTAGCGGCTGATGAGGGAGTAATCAAGCGTAATGGTCAATTGCGGATTGGCTATGTACCGCAAAAACTGTACCTAGATACTACGCTGCCACTGACGGTAAGTCGGTTTATGCGCTTACGTCCCGGCACCAAAAAAGAGGATATCCTTCCGGCACTGAAGCGCGTTCAGGCCGGGCATCTGATGGATGCGCCGATGCAAAAGCTCTCTGGCGGGGAAACGCAACGCGTCCTGTTGGCCCGTGCTTTATTGAATAAACCTCAGCTACTGGTGCTCGATGAACCAACCCAGGGCGTGGATGTCAATGGGCAGGTCGCACTGTACGACCTTATCGACCAGTTGCGACGTGAACTGGATTGCGCCGTGCTGATGGTTTCCCATGACCTGCATCTGGTGATGGCCAAAACCGATGAGGTACTGTGCCTGAACCATCATATTTGCTGTTCCGGTGCGCCGGAAGTGGTTTCTATGCACCCGGAATTCATCTCAATGTTCGGGCAACGCGGCGCCGAACAACTCGGAATTTACCGTCATAATCACAATCACCGCCACGATTTACAGGGTCGTATCGTCTTACGCCGGGGAAATGGTCACTCATGATTGAATTGTTATTACCCGGCTGGTTAGCTGGGATCATGCTGGCCTGTGCCGCTGGCCCACTCGGCTCGTTTGTAGTCTGGCGTCGAATGTCTTATTTCGGTGATACGCTGGCCCACGCTTCGCTGCTGGGGGTCGCCTTTGGCCTGCTGCTGGACGTAAACCCTTTCTATGCGGTTATCGCCGTCACCCTGTTGCTGGCTGGCGGTCTGGTATGGCTGGAGAAGCGCCCTCACCTTGCGATCGATACCTTGCTGGGTATTATGGCGCACAGCGCATTGTCATTGGGGCTGGTTGTTGTCAGCCTGATGTCCAACATCCGTGTGGATCTGATGGCTTACCTGTTTGGTGATTTGCTCGCCGTGACGCCAGAAGATCTTATCTCCATCGCCATCGGCGTGGTTATTGTTCTGGCGATTCTGTTCTGGCAGTGGCGTAACCTGCTGTCGATGACCATCAGTCCGGATCTGGCATTTGTCGATGGCGTGAAGCTGCAACGCGTGAAGCTGCTGCTGATGCTGGTTACGGCGTTAACGATTGGCGTGGCGATGAAGTTTGTCGGGGCGCTGATTATCACCTCACTGCTTATCATCCCTGCGGCGACCGCCCGTCGCTTTGCCCGTACGCCGGAGCAGATGGCTGGGGTTGCCGTTGGAGTGGGAATGATAGCGGTTACAGGCGGGCTGACCTTCTCGGCCTTCTATGACACCCCGGCAGGTCCTTCCGTGGTGCTGTGCGCCGCGCTGCTGTTTATTTTCAGCATGATGAAAAAGCAAGCGAGCTAAGCATGCGTTGCCCGGTGGCGCTGCGCTTACCGGGCCTACAAAATCGCCCAGGCCTGATGAGCGTCGCGACATCAGGCATTAAGGCATCTGTGGCGGTGTAATGCCAAAATGGTTCCAGGCGCGCACGGTTGCCATACGTCCACGCGGCGTACGTTGTAGAAAACCTTGCTGAATCAGATACGGCTCCAGCACGTCCTCAATGGTTTCACGCTCTTCCCCAATCGCCGCTGCCAGGTTATCCAGTCCTACCGGCCCGCCAAAGAATTTATCGATAACCGCCAGCAGCAGCTTACGGTCCATATAATCGAATCCTTCCGCATCCACATTGAGCATATCCAGCGCCTGGGCGGCAATATCAGCCGAAATCGTGCCGTCATGCTTCACTTCAGCGAAATCGCGTACCCGGCGTAATAAACGGTTGGCGATACGCGGCGTACCGCGGGCGCGGCGTGCCACTTCCAGCGCGCCTTCATCGCTCATTTCCAGGCCCATAAAACGCGCACTGCGTCCTACAATGTGCTGCAGGTCAGCCACCTGATAGAATTCCAGGCGCTGCACAATACCAAAACGGTCACGCAGCGGAGAGGTTAACGACCCGGCGCGCGTCGTCGCCCCGATTAGCGTAAACGGCGGCAGATCGATCTTAATCGAACGGGCAGCCGGTCCTTCACCAATCATGATATCCAGCTGATAATCTTCCATCGCCGGATACAGCACCTCTTCCACCACCGGTGACAGACGATGAATTTCATCGATAAACAGCACATCGTGGGGTTCAAGGTTGGTAAGCATTGCCGCCAGATCACCCGCTTTTTCCAGTACCGGACCAGACGTGGTGCGCAGATTAACGCCCATTTCATTGGCGACAATATTGGCAAGCGTAGTTTTACCAAGACCAGGAGGACCGAAAATCAGCAGGTGATCGAGAGCATCACCGCGCAGCTTCGCCGCCTGGATAAAAATCTCCATTTGCGAACGAACCTGAGGCTGGCCAATATACTCTTCCAGCAATTTTGGGCGAATCGCACGATCCACCAGATCTTCAGGGGTAGTGCTGACAGCCGAAATCAGGCGATCTGCTTCAATCATCCGTTACCTCACAATGCCGCGCGAAGCGCTTCACGAATCAGGGTTTCACTGCTGGCATCAGGGCGGGCAATTTTGCTCACCATGCGGCTGGCTTCCTGTGGTTTATAGCCCAACGCCACCAGCGCAGCAACCGCTTCCTGCTCGGCGTCGTCAGTTGTCGGGCTTGCCGGAGACGTCAGGACCAGATCCGCTGCAGGTGTAAAGAGATCACCATGCAAACCTTTAAAGCGGTCTTTCATTTCTACAATCAGGCGTTCTGCGGTTTTCTTACCAATACCCGGTAATTTCACCAGCGCGCCCAGCTCTTCGCGCTCTACGGCATTAACGAACTGCTGAGCAGACATACCGGAGAGGATCGCCAGCGCCAGCTTCGGCCCCACGCCATTGGTTTTGATTAACTCTTTAAACAGCGTGCGCTCTTGCTTGTTGTTAAAGCCATACAATAGCTGAGCATCTTCTCGCACCACAAAATGGGTGAAAATAATCGCTTCTTGCCCGGCTTCCGGCAACTCGTAGAAACAGGTCATCGGCATATGCACTTCATAGCCTACCCCGCCCGTTTCCAGAAGGACCAGCGGGGGTTGTTTTTCAATAATGATGCCTCTGAGTCTGCCTATCACGTGACGCTCCTGCGTTAAGGGCTAAAAGGTAATGCGCTATCATAAAAAAAGGCTGGATAGATATCCAGCCTCATTTGTCACTAACGTAACCGACCTCGCGCCAAATTCAGCCTCGACTCGCTCATTTGCATGGCGTTCTGACTGACATGGCAGTGGGTAATGGCAATCGCTAGTGCATCCGCGGCATCTGCTTGCGGATTCGCCGGGAGTTTTAGCAGCGTGCGTACCATATGCTGGACCTGGCTTTTTTCCGCGCTACCGATCCCCACCACGGTCTGTTTTACCTGGCGGGCCGCGTATTCAAAGACCGGTAGATCCTGATTGGTCGCCGCAACGATTGCCACGCCGCGAGCCTGTCCCAGCTTTAGCGCCGAGTCGGCGTTCTTCGCCATAAAAACCTGCTCAATGGCAAAATAGTCCGGCTGAAACTGGGTAATGATTTCCGTCACGCCCGCGTAAATCAATTTCAGACGTGACGGGAGATCGTCGACTTTGGTGCGAATGCAGCCGCTGCCGAGGTAGGTCAGCTGTCTGCCGACCTGACGAATAACGCCATAACCGGTGATGCGAGACCCCGGGTCAATGCCGAGAATAATAGACATCACGCATCTCCTGTTATTTTATGGCTTAACCACATCATTCTAAGGTGGCAGCAACCTCATCGGAGATTTCACCGTTGTGGTAAACTTCCTGCACGTCGTCGCAGTCTTCCAGCATATCGATCAGACGCATCAGCTTCGGCGCCGTTTCTGCATCCATATCCGCTTTGGTGGATGGGATCATAGACACTTCAGCTGCGTCCGCTTTCAGACCAGCCGCTTCCAGCGCGTCACGCACTTTGCCCATCTCTTCCCACGCGGTGTAAACGTCAATTGCGCCGTCGTCGAAGGTCACAACGTCTTCAGCACCTGCTTCCAGCGCCGCTTCCATGATGGCGTCTTCGTCGCCCTGTTCAAAGGAGATAACGCCTTTTTTGCTGAACAGATAAGCCACGGAACCGTCGGTACCGAGGTTACCACCCGTTTTCGTGAACGCGTGACGCACTTCCGCAACGGTACGGTTACGGTTGTCAGACAGACATTCAATCATAACGGCTGTACCGCCAGGACCGTAACCTTCATAGATGATGGTTTCCATGTTGGAATCTTCATCACCACCCACACCGCGCGCGATTGCACGGTTCAGGGTGTCACGGGTCATGTTGTTAGCCAGCGCTTTATCTACCGCTGCACGCAGACGAGGGTTAGCATCCGGATCGCCGCCGCCCAGTTTAGCCGCCGTCACCAGCTCACGAATTATTTTGGTGAAAATTTTACCGCGTTTAGCATCCTGCGCTGCTTTACGGTGTCTGGTGTTGGCCCATTTACTATGACCTGCCATAAATAATATCTCCAAAAAGCGCGCCTTTTCAGGCGACGTTAATTACAAACTCTTCAATCGCCTGCCGGTTACTCCACGACTTGGTTAATTGGGCGGCTTCAACCGCATTAACCCAACGATAGGTCAGATGTTCGGTGAACACGATCTCTCGTTCTGAGGGAAGTGCCAGGCAAAACCAGGATTCAGTATTACGTTCAATTCCCGGTGCATAGCGATGACGTAAATGGCTAAAAATCTCAAACTCCACCGTGCGCTGACAGTCAATTAAGGTCAGTTGCTCAGATGCAACATCAATGGCGACCTCTTCCTTTACTTCGCGCATAGCGGCTTGCGACGCGGTTTCACCTTCTTCAAGGCTGCCGGTGACCGACTGCCAGAAATCAGGATCGTCGCGTCGCTGTAACATCAGCACTCTCCCGGTGTCCTTTGCATAAATCACGACTAACACCGAGACAGGCTGTTTATATGTCATATCAGTTATTCTCGGCCTTCTTAACAACCTGAATGCTCAGTTCCGCCAGCGCAGCTGCGTTGGCAAAGCTTGGCGCTTCAGTCATCAGACACGCTGCAGCCGTGGTTTTCGGGAAAGCAATAACGTCACGAATGTTGTCAGTACCGGTCAACAGCATAGTCAGACGGTCCAGACCAAACGCCAGGCCAGCATGCGGCGGTGTACCATATTTTAGCGCATCCAGCAGGAAGCCGAATTTCTCACGCTGTTCTTGCTCATTAATGCCCAGAATACCGAATACAGTTTGCTGCATGTCGCCGTTGTGAATACGCACGGAACCGCCGCCTACTTCGTAGCCGTTGATGACCATATCGTACGCGTTGGCAACCGCGTCTTCCGGCGCAGCTTTCAGCTCAGCGGCCGTCATATCTTTCGGCGCGGTGAACGGGTGGTGCATTGCGGTCAGCCCGCCTTCACCATCGTCTTCGAACATTGGGAAGTCGATAACCCACAGCGGCGCCCATTTGGCTTCGTCGGTGATGTTCAGGTCTTTACCCAGTTTCAGACGCAGCGCGCCCATCGCGTCGGCAACCACTTTCTTGTTGTCGGCACCGAAGAAAATCATGTCGCCGTCTTGTGCACCGGTACGTGCCAGAATCGCTTCCACAATTTCTGCGTTCAGGAACTTAGCAACTGGGCTGGTAATACCTTCCAGACCTTTCGCACGTTCGGTGACTTTGATGTAAGCCAGGCCTTTCGCGCCGTAAATCTTGATAAAGTTACCGTAATCGTCGATCTGCTTACGGCTCAGTGCAGCACCACCCGGTACACGCAGAGCAGCTACGCGGCCTTTCGCATCGTTTGCCGGACCAGAGAACACTGCGAACTCAACGTCTTTCACCAGATCGGCAACGTCAACCAGCTCCATCGGGTTACGCAGGTCTGGTTTATCGGAACCGTAACGACGCTCAGCTTCGGCAAAGGTCATGATCGGGAAATCACCCAGATCCACACCTTTCACTTCCAGCCACAGGTTACGCACCAGCGCTTCCATCACTTCACGCACCTGCGGTGCGGTCATGAAGGAAGTCTCAACGTCGATCTGGGTAAATTCAGGCTGACGGTCAGCACGTAAGTCTTCATCACGGAAGCATTTAACAATCTGATAGTAGCGGTCAAAGCCAGACATCATCAGCAGCTGTTTAAACAACTGAGGTGATTGCGGCAGCGCGTAGAATTTACCTTTATGTACGCGAGAAGGTACCAGGTAATCGCGCGCGCCTTCCGGTGTCGCTTTGGTCAGCATCGGTGTTTCGATGTCGAGGAAGCCGTGGTCGTCCATAAAACGACGCACCAGACTGGTGATTTTGGCACGCGTTTTCAGGCGCTGCGCCATTTCAGGGCGACGCAGATCTAAATAGCGATACTTCAGTCGCGCTTCTTCGGTGTTGACGTGGTTAGAGTCCAACGGCAGCGAGTCTGAACGGTTGATGATGGTCAGATCGGAGGCCAGCACTTCAATTTCGCCCGTCGCCATATCGGCGTTGACGTTTTTCGCGTCACGCGCACGCACGGTGCCCGTAACCTGGATGCAGAACTCATTACGCAGTTCGGAGGCCAGCTTTAACGCGTCCGCACGGTCCGGATCGAAAAATACCTGCACGATACCTTCGCGGTCGCGCATATCGATAAAGATCAGGCTACCAAGATCACGACGACGGTTGACCCAACCACACAGAGTCACCTGCTGCCCCTCGTGGGACAGACGTAGCTGTCCGCAATATTCTGTACGCATGAGATATCCCTTAACTTTGCCGCAGGCGGATTGTCACCTGTCTCGCAGATGACGAAGTCGCAGCTTTAGCTGAATGTCACAACTGAATGAAAAAAGGCGGCTATTATACTGGAAATTCTGCCGCACGATAAGTCCGGTACTGACTGTACGCCTGTTTCCTCGACGGGCATTGCGTAATCTCACAAAAAATAACAAAAATTGTCGCCCCTTTCACACTGATTCGCGATTAAGGTGTAACGGAATTCTTTTATTACTGGAGTGACCATGCTGGAATTGAACGCTAAAACAACCGCCCTTGTCGTAATTGATTTACAGGAAGGGATCCTGCCTTTCGCTGGCGGCCCTCATACGGCACATGATGTGGTTACCCGCGCCGCGCAGTTGGCGGAAAAATTCCGTGCCCACGGTTCCCCGGTGGTAATGGTGCGCGTCGGCTGGTCTGACGATTACGCCGAAGCGCTGAAACAACCGGTTGATGCGCAAACTCCGGCTAAAGCGTTGCCTGAAAACTGGTGGCATTACCCAGCTTCTCTGGGGAAATGCGCCAGCGATATCGAAGTGACTAAACGCCAGTGGGGAGCCTTCTATGGTACCGATCTGGAATTGCAGCTGCGTCGCCGGGGTATTGATACCATCGTCCTGTGCGGGATCTCGACGAACATTGGCGTTGAGTCGACGGCGCGAAATGCGTGGGAGCTGGGTTTCAGTCTTATCATTGCAGAGGATGCCTGTAGCGCCGCCAGTGCTGAGCAACACCAGGCCAGCATGACCCACATTTTCCCGCGCATTGCGCGCGTTCGCAGCGTGGAGGAGATTCTGCAAGCGCTATGATTTATATCGGTTTACCCCAGTGGTCGCATCCAAAATGGGTGCGTCTGGGGATCACCAGCCTTGAAGAGTATGCCCGCCACTTTAACTGCGTGGAGGGCAATACCACGCTGTATGCGCTGCCTAAATCCGATATTGTTGCCCGCTGGCAGGCACAGACCACCGATGCGTTTCGATTTTGTTTTAAATTTCCGGCGACCATTTCGCATCAGGCTGCGCTGCGTAATTGTGATGACCTGGTACAGGAATTTTTTACGCGCATGTCGCCGCTGGAATCGCGCATTGGACAATACTGGCTGCAATTACCTGCGACTTTTAGCCCACGCGATCTGCCTGCCCTGTGGCAGTTTCTCGATACGCTCCCGAAATCCTTTACCTACGGTGTGGAAGTTCGCCATCCAGACTTTTTTGCCAAAGGCGAAGCCGAGCAGCTATTTAATCGCGGTTTACACGAGCGTGGAGTAAACCGGGTGATTCTGGACAGCCGCCCGGTGCATGCCGCAATCCCGCATACTGAAGCAATACGTGACGCCCAGCGCAAGAAACCGAAGGTTCCGGTGCATGCGGTGGTGACGGCAAACCATCCGATGGTACGCTTTATCGGTAGCGATAATATGGCACAAAACAGCGAGCTTTTTGCCGTCTGGCTGACCAAGCTGTCGCTATGGCAACGCACCACGACGCCGTATCTGTTTTTGCATACGCCGGACATCGCGCAGGCTCCGGAGCTTGTTGATACGCTATGGGCAGATTTACGCAGCGCCCTACCAGAGATCGGATCAGCACCCTCGATTCCACAGCAATCTTCTCTTTTCTGAAAATGCCACCTATCATAGTCAGTGCCATCAACCCAACCGTACTCTAAATAATTCGAGTTGCAGGAAGATGGCAAGGGAGAGAATCCTCAGGAGCTTACATTAGTAAGTGACTGAGGGGAGCGAGTACAGCCACCGCGCATGCAACTTGAAGTATGACGAGTAAAGGGAGTTTGTATGGTAAGCGCGCTTTATGCCGTATTGGGTGCGTTATTGTTAATAAAGTTCTCCTTTGACGTCGTTCGCCTGCGCATGCAATATCGCGTTGCCTATGGCGATGGAGGTTTTAGCGAACTGCAAAGCGCTATCCGCATTCACGGTAATGCGGTGGAATATATTCCCGTCGCGTTAGTGCTGCTGTTATTTATGGAAATGAACGGTGCAGAGACGTGGATGGTGCATATTTGCGGGCTGATGTTGATTGCCGGACGACTGATGCATTATTACGGATTCCACCACCGGCTTTTCCGCTGGCGCCGTTCAGGCATGAGCGCAACCTGGTGTTCGCTGTTGCTAATGGTGCTGGCGAATCTTTGGTATATGCCCTGGGAGTTGGTTTTCTCCCTGCATTAGCGCACAATACGCCACTTTATTTTTCCCGGATTTTTACGTTATGTCTCACCGCGACACGCTTTTTTCTGCGCCTATCGCCAGTCTGGGTGACTGGACCTTTGATGAACGGGTAGCTGAAGTCTTCCCGGATATGATCCAGCGTTCCGTTCCTGGCTATTCCAATATCATTTCTATGATTGGCATGCTGGCCGAACGTTTCGTACAACCCAACACGCAGGTCTACGATCTGGGCTGTTCTCTGGGCGCGGCGACGCTCTCGGTGCGTCGCAATATTCATCACGAGAATTGCAAAATTATTGCCGTCGATAACTCCCCGGCGATGGTTGAGCGCTGCCGTCGTCATATTGACGCCTATAAGGCACCGACCCCGGTTGAGGTTGTCGAAGGCGATATTCGCAACATTACTATCGAAAACGCCTCGATGGTGGTGCTGAATTTTACCCTGCAATTCCTTGA
This sequence comes from Citrobacter freundii complex sp. 2024EL-00216, assembly GCF_043945515.1. Taxonomy (NCBI): domain Bacteria; kingdom Pseudomonadati; phylum Pseudomonadota; class Gammaproteobacteria; order Enterobacterales; family Enterobacteriaceae; genus Citrobacter; species Citrobacter freundii complex sp. 2024EL-00216. Next base: position 268,181 of record NZ_JBIMRA010000007.1, read on the forward strand.
GCCACCTGAGCGCCAGGCATTGTTGGATAAGATTTATCAAGGGTTGAATCCCGGCGGCGCGCTGGTGCTGTCTGAAAAATTCAGTTTCGAAGACGCTAACGTTGGCGAGCTGCTGTTCAACATGCACCACGACTTCAAACGGGCCAATGGCTACAGCGAACTGGAAATTAGTCAGAAACGCAGCATGCTGGAAAACGTGATGCTGACCGACTCGGTAGAAACGCACAAAGCGCGACTGCATCAGGCCGGCTTTGAGCACAGCGAATTGTGGTTCCAGTGCTTCAACTTTGGCTCTCTGGTGGCGTTGAAAGCTGAGGTTAGCGCATGATCGATTTTGGTAACTTTTATCAGTTGATTGCCAAAAATCATCTGTCCCATTGGCTGGAAACGCTTCCGGCGCAAATCGCTGCCTGGCAGCGCGATCAGCATGGTTTATTTAAACAATGGTCAAACGCCGTCGAGTTTCTGCCCGAGCTGACGCCGCATCGTCTGGACTTACTGCACAGCGTTACCGCAGAAAGTAAAGAACCGCTCAGCGAAGGCCAGCTTAAACGTATCGACACCCTGATGCGTAACCTGATGCCATGGCGTAAAGGACCGTACTCGCTGTACGGCGTCAACATCGATACCGAATGGCGTTCCGACTGGAAGTGGGATCGCGTTCTGCCGCACTTGTCTGATCTCACCGGCCGTACCATTCTTGATGTTGGCTGTGGCAGTGGTTATCACATGTGGCGCATGATTGGCGCTGGAGCGCATCTGGCGGTTGGGATCGATCCTACGCAACTGTTTCTGTGCCAGTTTGAGGCGGTACGTAAACTGCTGGGCAATGACCAGCGTGCTCACCTGCTGCCGCTGGGTATTGAGCAACTTCCAGCGCTAAACGCCTTTGACACCGTGTTCTCCATGGGCGTGCTTTATCACCGCCGATCGCCGCTGGAACATCTGTGGCAGTTGAAGGATCAGTTGGTTAAAGATGGCGAGCTGGTGCTGGAAACGCTGGTCGTCGAAGGTGATGAAAATACCGTTCTGGTGCCGGGCGATCGCTACGCGCAAATGCGTAACGTCTACTTTATTCCATCTGCGTTGGCTTTAAAAAACTGGCTGGAAAAATGCGGTTTTGTTGATGTGCGCATCGCCGATGTCTGCGTCACCACCACCGAAGAGCAACGCCGCACCGAGTGGATGGTAACCGAGTCGCTAGCCGACTTCCTCGACCCGAACGACCACAGCAAAACGGTGGAAGGCTACCCCGCCCCATTACGCGCAGTATTGATTGCGCGTAAGCCGTAATAGATTGCCGAATGACCGTTACGTATAGCACCGTTTCTCCAAAATAGTTCAAGTTGCAGCAAGGCGGCAACGTAGCAAATCCCTGGGAGCGTAGATAACTACGTGACCGGGGTGCGCGAGGCGGCCAACGCTGCTGCGGCTTGAAATATGAAGGAGAAAAAAAGGCCCCTGTTGAAATTGCAGGGGCCTGGTACGAGCAAGCATCATATTGGGCGACATGATGCAACGGTAAAATCAGTTGGCCTGATGGTGTGCAATGATTGCTTTCATTTCAGCAACCGCCGTCCCGTCTACCGCATAGCGCGAATACTCATCCGCCTGCGCATCCGAAGACATCGACAACCCCGAATTGCGATAACGCATTGGTGAAGCCAGCCATACTCCGGCAGAACTGTGGACTTCCTGCACTCCAGCATCAAGGAACAGGGACAAATTCGAGGCGCGAACCCCCGCTCCGGCCATAATGATTGGAGCACCGGGCTGCGCAATAAGTTCCATTATTTTTGTTAAACCTTGCGCCGCATCTGATTTTTGCCCTGAAGTGAGTACTCTGGCAATGCCCAAATCAGCTAATTTTTTAAGCGCATTGAGTGGGTTAGCACACATATCAAAGGCCCGATGAAAAGTGACTTGCAGCGAACCGGCGGCAATCATTATTTTCTCCATGCGCGGCATATCGACATTGCCATCCACATCTAAAATGCCGGTCACCAGCCCTGAGAATCCCAGTTCCCTGACCATCGCAATATCATCCAGCATTGCAGCAAATTCACCTTCGGTGTAGCAAAAGTCGCCTCCACGTGGGCGAATAATGGGATTGACGGGAATCGAAATGTGCTGGCGAACGGAACGCAAGACGCCCAGTGACGGCGTTAAGCCCCCTTCTTTGGGTGCTGAGCATAGTTCAATACGATCCGCGCCGTTTTGCTGCGCCGTGCGCGCGCACTCCATGCTGTAACAGCAGATTTCCAGTATAGCCATGCTCACTCCTGACGTTCGCTTGCCACAATGGTTTCAATCGACCACGGATGGAATTTTATCGTCACGCTACCATCGCTAACCGCCAGCGTCGGATTCGGTAAACGCTCACGCTCACCTTTTGGCGAGCTGGTTTTCACAAAAATGCCCGGTTGACTCAGACCGTGATCGGAAAGCAGCGCCAGCGCTCGCGCATTCAGCGTTTCCGCCTCTCCCGGCAGAACAATTTCAATATGTTCCCAGCCTTCATGTGGGTAGCGTTTTTCGCCCGGCCACGGCAGTTCGACGATGGAAAATTGCCAATGTTGCACACAAACCGGCTCATGCAGTTTAAAAAGACAAATAGGTCTGCCGTTAATGATGTTTTCTGACAACAATTCACCGCACTGTTCAAACCCACGACGCCAGCGCTCTGCGGTGGTATTTTGATGGCAACGCAAGGAAATGTGATCGGCTTCCAGGCCTGTGATATCCAGCCCAAGACGGGTAGAAAGTTCCGTTAATGCCTGCGTGAAATGCGGTAAATCTGCAGAAATATCCTGTAGTTCTGCAACGGTTTGCCAGTTCGCCATATTAAAAGCTCATATCCATGTTCAAAGTCGCTAATTTACTCTGTTGCGCTGCGCCATCCAACCGCTGTTTTCTTCGAACACATCATGAATAAATTTACGCCATTGCATTGTTTATATTTCAGGCTACTGGCGGTACACACAATGCTGACGGCAACGGGCATTTGCAGTATACTCCCGCCCTTAATTCTTAAACTGGTGCGGTGAATTTTAGGCCGCTTCATAAATGTAAGGTATTCCGGTGAATATTCAGGCTCTTCTCTCAGAAAAAGTCAGTCAGGCCATGATTGCTGCAGGCGCGCCTGCAGATTGCGAACCGCAGGTTCGTCAGTCAGCAAAAGTACAGTTCGGCGACTATCAAGCTAACGGCATGATGGCTGTCGCTAAAAAACTGGGTATGGCGCCGCGACAACTGGCTGAGCAGGTGCTGACTCATCTGGATCTCAACGGGATTGCCAGCAAAGTTGAAATTGCAGGCCCGGGCTTTATCAATATTTTTCTCGATCCGGCATTTCTGGCGCAGCACGTTCAGCAGGCGCTGGCTTCCGATCGTCTGGGCGTCACTCAACCGGCTAAACAAACCGTCGTGGTTGACTACTCCGCGCCTAACGTAGCGAAAGAGATGCACGTTGGTCACCTGCGTTCCACCATCATCGGTGACGCGGCGGTGCGTACGCTGGAGTTCCTCGGTCACAACGTTATTCGCGCTAACCACGTCGGCGACTGGGGTACTCAGTTCGGTATGCTCATCGCATGGCTGGAAAAACAGCAGCAGGAAAATGCCGGAGAGATGGCGCTGGCTGACCTGGAAGGTTTCTACCGTGATGCGAAAAAACATTACGACGAAGATGAAGCCTTCGCGGAACGCGCCCGTAGTTATGTCGTAAAACTGCAAGGCGGTGACGAATACTTCCGCGAGATGTGGCGCAAACTGGTCGACATTACCATGTCGCAGAACCAGTTAACCTACGATCGCCTCAACGTTACCCTGACCCGTGACGACGTCATGGGCGAAAGCCTGTACAACCCGATGCTACCTGGCATCGTCGCCGATCTGAAGGCGAAAGGCCTGGCTGTTGAAAGCGAAGGCGCTACCGTCGTATTCCTTGATGAGTATAAGAACAAGGAAGGCGAACCGATGGGCGTTATCATTCAGAAGAAAGATGGCGGCTATCTCTACACCACAACCGACATCGCCTGCGCCAAGTATCGTTACGAAACCCTGCATGCCGATCGCGTTCTTTATTACATCGACTCTCGCCAGCATCAGCACTTAATGCAGGCCTGGACCATCGTACGTAAAGCCGGTTATGTGCCGGATTCAGTGCCGCTGGAACACCACATGTTCGGTATGATGCTGGGCAAAGACGGTAAACCCTTCAAAACCCGCGCGGGCGGCACGGTTAAACTGGCCGATCTGCTGGATGAAGCGCTGGAGCGCGCACGTCGTCTGGTCGCGGAGAAGAACCCGGACATGCCTGCCGACGAACTGGAAAAACTGGCAAATGCGGTCGGTATCGGCGCAGTGAAATATGCGGATCTGTCCAAAAACCGTACCACCGACTACATCTTCGACTGGGACAACATGCTGGCGTTCGAAGGTAACACCGCGCCATATATGCAGTACGCTTATACCCGCGTACTGTCCGTGTTCCGTAAAGCAGATATCGACGAAAGCGCGCTGGCAAATGCGCAGGTCGTTATCAGCGAAGATCGTGAGGCTCAACTGGCGGCGCGTCTGCTGCAGTTTGAAGAAACGCTGACCGTCGTTGCGCGTGAAGGTACGCCACACGTGATGTGTGCTTACCTGTACGACGTTGCTGGTCTGTTCTCCGGCTTCTATGAGCACTGCCCTATTCTCAGCGCTGAAAACGAAGAGATTCGTAACAGCCGACTGAAGCTGGCACAGCTGACGGCGAAAACCCTGAAGCTGGGTCTGGATACACTGGGTATCGAAACCGTAGAACGTATGTAATCACCTCAACTAATGTGAAAGCCCGCGCTATGTCGCGGGCTTTTTTATTTCCCCGAATGACCGCCCTCGTAGGCAGCGCAATCAGGTCGACAAGAAACGGCTACGCTTACTGTAATTTGTAACAACCCACAAGGAATGACACATTTCCCTAGAGATATGGAACATCTTTTGCCTGTCATCCCGTCTAAGCCTCCGTATCATTAGGCGGCGAATTAATCGGGTACGGGTCAATGACATTCAGAGATTTTGAGGCGGAAGAAAAGCTCTTCCAGCGGCGTGTATTGGTGGCCTTTGGCCTGGTAGTAATCTGTTTTGGCATCCTGATTTACAATCTGTATAACTTACAAATCTGCCAGCACCAGTATTACACCACCCGGTCGAATGCAAACGACATCAAAATGCTGCCCGTCGCCCCAACGCGTGGCATGATTTACGATCGCAACGGCATCCCGCTGGTGCGCAACGTTACCTGGTACGATATTTCCGTTACGCCGTATAAAATCAGCGATATGAATGCGTTACTCCAGCAGCTCACGCCGATCGTTGACCTCACACCTGATGACATAGACCAGTTTCGCCATGAGCTGAAAGCCAGCAGCCGCTATCGTCCTGTGGTGCTAAAAAATGCGCTAACCGATGTCGAAATCGCCCGTTTCTCAGTAAACCAGTTTCATTTTAGCGGCGTCAACATCAATAGTTACGAAGACCGCCAGTATCCCTATGGTGCGGCGCTGGCGCATGTCCTGGGTTATGTTTCAAAAATCAATGACAACGACCTGAAAGCACTGGATCAAAAGGGTCTGGCGGAGAACTACGCCGCCGATCACAACATCGGTAAGCAAGGTATTGAGCGCTATTACGAAAACGAACTGCATGGAAAAACCGGTTATCAGGAGGTGGAAGTAGATAACCACGGACGCATCGTACGCCTGATCAAAGATGTGCCGCCCGTTGCCGGAAAAGATATCCATCTGACGCTGGATTTACATTTACAGCAATACATTGAGAGCTTGTTGGCTGGCCAGCGTGCCGCCGTTTTGGTTGAAGATCCACACGACGGTTCCGTACTGGCGATGGTCTCAAACTCCAGCTATGACCCTAATCCGTTTGTCAAAGGCATCAGCTATCAGGACTATAACAAGCTACTCCAGGATAAAGACCTGCCATTAATCAACCGCGTCACGCAGGGATTGTACCCTCCCGCTTCAACGGTCAAACCGTATATGGCGATGTCGGCATTACTGAACGGGGTAATCACGCCGCAGATCAGTTTCTTCGGCGCCCCTACCTGGACGCTACCCGGCACCGAGCGACATTACCGTGACTGGAAAAAAACGGGCCACGGTATGCTGGATGTCACCAAAGCGATAGAAGAGTCTGCCGATACGTTCTTCTATCAGGTGGCGTATATGATGGGGATCGACCGGATTAACAGCATGCTCAGCCAGTTTGGTTACGGTAAACCGACCGGCATCGATCTTGATGAGGAGTATAACGGCCTGCTCCCGAGCCGCGAATGGAAGCAAAAAGTGCACAAAAAAGCCTGGTATCAGGGGGACACTATTTCAGTTGGCATCGGTCAGGGCTACTGGATTGCCACACCTATCCAGATGGTAAAAGCCATGGTCGCACTGATTAACAACGGCAAGGTTATCGTCCCTCACCTGCTGCTCGATGAAGAGAGCGGCAAAACCATCACGCCGTATCAGGCTCCAGAAGTACCGTCACAAATCGCCTCAGCCTCATCGCCCTACTGGGGACTGGTGCGTCAGGCGATGTTCGGCATGGCGAATGAACCAAATGGTACAGGTTATAAGTTCTTTCACACCGCGCCTTACGGCATTGCGGCAAAAAGCGGCACCTCGCAGGTCTTTAGCCTGAAAGAAAATCAGACCTACAATGCGAAGATGATCCCTGTCCGCTTGCGCGACCACGTGTTCTATACCGCATTTGCACCTTATAAGAGCCCGAAGGTCGCGGTGGCGTTAATTCTGGAAAACGGCGGCAGCGATGGTGTCACCGCCGCGCCGGTTATGCGTCAAATCATGGATCATCTGTTTGCCCCGCAGGACAATACGGTACAAACAGTGACGACTGAACAATCAGGACCGATAGCGGTATCGCCATCGAATACCGATATCAAAAATACTTTCGCAAGTATTCGGTAAGGCACAGCATCGCCATCGCCTGTCCGTAAGGCATGGAGGTCCGAGGGATGTTGCGGTAGAAATCGAGATTGTGTCCCATCCCGGTACCAAACGAGGTGTGCAGCAGTTCACCTTCCGGTGAAATATGCTGCACAATGCCGCGAATGGCTTTTTCGGCTACCGACGCATACTCTTGCCCAACATAGCGTTTACGTACTGCTTTGAGGATCCCATAGGCAAATCCGGCAGTTGCCGATGCTTCCAGATACGACTGCGGGTCGTCCAGCAAGGTATGCCACAACCCACTTTCATCCTGGCATTTCGCCAGCGCCGCGATTTGCGCGTTCAGGACCTGTACCAGATAGCGGTGAACAGCATTGTTTTCCGGTAAATCAAGTAATTCGAGGAAGTCCGGGATCACGATAGTTAACCAACTGTTGCCACGCGCCCAGCGGGCATTAGCAAAGTTATGATTTCCTTCATAGCTCCAGCCGTGGAACCACAGCCCCGTTTCTTTATCCATCAGGTTTTGCACGTGCACCAGGAACTGATACGTTGCCTCTTCGATGTAGTCCGGGCGATTGAGTAGCTTGCCAATCTTCGCCAGCGGTAAAACCGTCATCATCAGCGTGTCATCCCACATCTGTTGATGGTTTTCTTCCGCCAGCGTGATGTGTTGCATACCACCAAATTCGGTACGCGGCATCTCATGCATTGCCCACTCAGCCCAGCTGTCGAGCCACGGCAGATACGCTGGATTACGCGTCTCTTCATAGCGATACGCCAACGTTAAAAATGGCGCCATGGTGTTCACGTTTTTAGTGGTTGCACCTTCAGCAAAGCGATCGGCAAACCAGCTATCGATGATATCGCGCATCGTTTCATCGCCGGTTTGCAGATAGTACTGATACATCCCGTACAGGCCGACGCCGTGTGTCCACTCCCATCCCGCCCAGCCTTTAGTATCAATTACGCGTCCATCGTCCAGACGCAGCAAGAACTCGCCGGTTTCGTCATGAATATTGACCAGGTTATGCGTCACCTTTTTGATCAGCGTTTTTAATTCATCCCTGGCAATAAAATGTTCTGGCTGGCGCAATAACGGGCTATGTTTAACCGGGTAAACAATCATTTACTAAACCTCTGTCAATGTCGGATTCAATGCTGTGACCTGCCCCTGTTACGGCGCAGCAGCTTTTTTGGAGGCCCCGCAATCCTCGCTTTGACAATGGGCATCCTTATAGGGTCACAGTAAAAGCTAACAGGAAGTGAAACCTTTCTATTTCTGCCAGAAGGATTCGTGAAATGGCAAGAATACAAAGAGTCCGGCAACGTACGTCACTTATTTTATAAAACGGCGTTTCTATTTAATTGAATGAGAGACTGGAATGTTGAAGCAACCAGCAGTTTCAACTGCTGGTCTGAATGACGGAGGGTGTTAACGGTAGTTCACAATCACCTGATTGCTCTGAATGCGTAACGCGGGGATCAGGCGACCACCGCCGGGGACCTCCCAGACAAAATGCATCGGTTCAATGGCCGGAACGTTATTGAACCCGTTGGTGGTCCCACTTTGCCCGTCCAGTTCGACACAACGGGACTGAGAACATAAACGCACCCGCAAACCTGCGGGCGTTGGGCCATTCAGCTCATAGCGCCAGGCCACCAGCGTCATCAAGCCTGAGACCGGCTGGCTGGGAACCAAAGGATCAGACGAGGCTGACTGGCCACGGTGATTTAAGGTGATCCCCATGCCACTTGCCTGCCAGGCCCCTTCTCCGGCGGCCTGCGCCACCAGAGGAAAAAACAACAACCACAGTAACTTACGCATTATTTACCTCCAATGGTCGCCGTCATGCGGATATGGCGGTTATCGGAAAGCTCCATATTCGATAACACCACCAACTGCGGGATGCTGCGGCGTAAAAACCGCGCCAGTAACGGACGTAACGCGTGATTAACCAGCAAGACCGGCGGCGCGCCCAACATTTCCTGCCGGGACAGCGCTTCCTGAGTCTGGGCCAGCAGTCGGTCTGCAAGCCCAGGCTCCAGACCGCCGCCCCCCTGCAGCGCTTGCAGCAGCAAACGCTCGAGCGGAGTATCAAGACCGATAACCTGAACCTCTTCATTACCCGGGAACCACTGCTGAGTGATGGCACGTCCTAACGCAACACGGACGACCGCGGTAAGCTCATGCGGATCGTTTTGCAACGGCGCATGTTCCGCCAGCGTTTCAAGAATGGTGCGCATATCGCGAATCGGTACTTTCTCATCCAGCAAGTTCTGCAGCACTTTATGCAGCGTGGTGAGCGTCACAACGCCCGGCACCAGATCTTCCGTCAGCTTTGGCATCTCCTGCGACACTCGATCCAGTAACTGCTGCGCTTCCTGACGGCCAAACAGCTCAGCGGCGAACTGCCCAATCAGGTGGTTTAGATGCGTAGCGACAACAGTACTGGCTTCAACCACCGTAAAGCCCTGAATCTGCGCCTGTTCCTTCAATGCGCTTTCAATCCAGATAGCGTCCAGTCCGAACGCCGGATCGACCGTTTTCTCACCCGGCAGCGACCCGGCGGCAGTACCCGGGTTAATGGCCAGCCAGCGTCCCGGATAGGCGTCACCGCTGCCAATTTCTACCCCTTTCATCAAAATTCGATAGCGGGCTGGCTGCAGATCCATATTGTCTCGAATGTGTACCACCGGCGGCAGGAAGCCCATATCCTGGGCAAATTTCTTACGAATACTGCGAATTCGCCCCAGCAACTCGCCATCCTGTTGAAAGTCCACCATTGGGATCAGGCGGTAACCTACCTCCATGCCCAGCGAATCTTCCAACTGCACGTCGTTCCATGTGGCTTCCACCACGGAGTTGTTTTCCGGCATTTTCACCGGCTGCGGTTCATCTGGCGCTTTTTGCTCACGACCGCGCATCCACCATGCCAGAGCCAACAATGCGGCAGTAAACATCAGAAACACCAGGTTCGGCATGCCCGGAACCAGACCCAAAAGTCCAAGTACCGCCGCACTGAGCAACATGACGCTGGGGTTGCTGAACAGTTGGGTCACCATCTGTTCGCCTACGTCCTGGTCGGTACTCACGCGGGTCACGATAACACCCGCCGCGGTAGAGATAACCAGCGCAGGAATTTGTGCCACCAGCCCGTCACCGATGGTCAGCAGGGTATAACTTTCCGCAGCGCTGCCCATGCTCATACCATGCTGCAACACCCCAACTAACAGACCGCCGACCACGTTGATTACCATGATCAAAATACCAGCGATGGCATCTCCACGGACGAATTTACTCGCACCGTCCATTGAGCCGTAAAAATCCGCTTCCTGGGTCACTTCCGAGCGTCGTTTTTTAGCTTCATCTTCGCCAATCAGACCGGCATTCAAATCCGCATCAATCGCCATCTGCTTGCCGGGCATGCCATCCAGCACGAAGCGCGCGCCAACCTCGGCGATACGCCCTGCACCTTTGGTGATTACCATAAAGTTAATGATGACGAGAATCACGAAGACCACGATGCCGATCGCGAAGTTACCGCCCACCAGGAAGTGGCCGAAGGCTTCAACCACCTTCCCCGCCGCCGCCGCGCCGGTGTGTCCTTCCATTAAGATGATACGGGTAGACGCGACGTTCAGGGCCAGACGTAATAATGTGGTAAACAGCAAAATCGTCGGGAATGCGGCAAACTCCAGTGTACGCTGGGTGAACATCGCCACCAGCAGCACCATGATCGACAGCGCAATGTTAAATGTGAACAGCAAATCGAGGACGAAAGCCGGCAGCGGCAGCACCATCATCGACAGAATCAGCAGGATGAGGATCGGTCCGGCAAGGATTTGCCATTGCGTGGATTTCAGGTTGCTGGGCAGACGCAGCATCGCGACCAGATTAGCCATCAGTATTCTTCTCGTTCATAAAATCCAGTGCTTCTGGCACCGGAAGGTTTTCAGGTTGTGGTGGACGCTTGCCGCCAGCCAGACGCCAGCGTTTTAGCTGCCATACCCATGCCAGTACTTCAGCAACGGCGGCGTATAATTGCCCCGGTATTTGCTGACCAATCTCAGCATGGCGATAGAGTGCACGCGCCAGTGGCGGCGCTTCTAATGTCGGGACACGGTGCTCTGCGCCAATTTCACGAATGCGCAACGCAACCAGCCCGGCCCCTTTCGCAACAACTTTCGGCGCACTCATTTTGTTCTCGTCATACTTCAACGCCACTGAGTAGTGCGTAGGGTTAGTGACAATAACGTCTGCTTTCGGCACATCCGCCATCATGCGACGCTGAGCGGCCGCGCGCTGCATTTGACGTATTTTGCCTTTAACGTGCGGGTCACCTTCGCTTTGCTTAAATTCATCGCGGATATCCTGACGCGACATACGTAGCTTTTTCACATGGCTATAGATCTGGAAAAAGACGTCGAACCCCACCATCGGAATGACGCCAAGTACCACCAGAAGTGCACACATACCGACTAAATCCAGGGCGTTGCCCATCGCCGTAATCGGTGACTCCGCCATCAGACGCATCATCGCTGGCCAGTTATGCCAGAGATAAAATCCGGCCACGCTTCCCACTAACGTGGACTTCAGTATCGCTTTGAGCAGTTCTGCGCCGGTTTGCGCGGAAAACATGCGCTTAATGCCCGGCAGCGGATTCAGCTTAGAGAATTTGGGTTGCAGGGATTTACCGCTGAAAATCAAGCCGCCAAGCATCACCGGGGAAATTAAAGCCACCAGAACGACGCCGGTAATCAACGGCAACAGCGCAATCATCGCGTCTTTAATCAGCAGGATGATTTGGCTGAGGATCAGATTAGGGTCGTTAACCATACTGTGGTCAAAACGTAATCCGGCCGACAGCATGCCAGCCAGCCTGCGGGCAAGCGACTCCCCACCGATCCAGATAATGCACACACCCACCAGCAAAATAAGCAGTGAGGTCAGCTCTTTGGAGCGGGGGATCTGCCCTTCTTCCCGCGCTTTTTCAAGTCGGTGGGGTGTGGGGGCTTCTGTTTTGTCGTCGTCGCTTTCTTCTGCCACGCATCAGACCCTGGATAGAGATATAGGCGAGAATGATGCCAGAACAGCTATCCAGCAATGGGAAGAGTAAGCGGTAAAAAAGACGGGATTTATGGCTTTAAGCAGAATTGCGCGTAAGCCGGATGAGAGGCCCACGCCTCACATCCGGCAAATACGCATCAGAACCCGAGGCTATCCAGCAGGTCGTCAACCTGATCCTGACTTGCTACTACGCCGGCTTTCGAGGCGTCAACCTGCGGGCCGTTAAGCAAGCTTTCGTTTTCACGTTTTGGACGTGCGCCCTGTTCCGGAATGTTTTCCAACAGAACCATCAGCAGCTGACGTTCAATCTCCTGGATAACATCCATCATGCGCTTGATGACCTGACCGGTGAGATCCTGGAAATCCTGCGCCATCATGATGTCCAGCAACTGGGCATTGGTAAAGCTGGTATGTCCAGGCACATCACCAAGGAACTGACGGGTATCGGTGACCAGTTCACGAGCATCGGACAGTTCGATCGGATTTTCGAACCATTCATCCCAGCGTTTAGTCAGGTCTTTGGCCCCTTTTTCCATCGCGTCCTGATGCGGCTGCGAAGCTTCTACGCTGTTTAGCGCACGCTCCGCCGCCTGCGCGGTCATCTGTACAACGTAATCGAGACGATCGCGGGCATCAGGAATCGCTTCTGCCGCTTCGGCAATGGCCTGATCCAGCCCCAGTTCACGCAGGCTGTCGCGCAGCATTCGGGTCAAACTGCCGATGCGCGCGATGATGTCCCCTGCAGAGTGTTCGTCAGCAGGTTTAATTTGTGGTTGCATCATCATCACACCCTCACATGCCCAGTTTCTCAAAGATTTTATTCAGTTTTTCTTCCAGCGTCGCCGCCGTGAACGGTTTCACGACATAGCCACTGGCACCTGCCTGTGCTGCCGCAATGATGTTCTCTTTTTTCGCTTCTGCCGTGACCATCAGCACCGGCAGAGAAGCCATCCCGCCATCGGCACGGATGGTTTTCAGCAGTTCCAGTCCATCCATGTTCGGCATGTTCCAGTCAGAAATAACAAAACCGAATCCCCCAGCCTGCAGCTTGTTCAGCGCATCCACGCCGTCTTCAGCCTCTTCAACATTGTTGAATCCCAGCTCTTTAAGCAGGTTACGCACGATGCGACGCATGGTGGAAAAGTCATCCACAACCAAAAACTTAAGCTCTTTATCCGCCATAAAAATAAACTCCTGATTCAAATACGTATTGCCTGTCCGGCACTAATTTTCACCAGCATTTGCTGGCTCACCTGGCTAAGATCGACCACTTCGCTTACGCCACCCATATTGATGGCCTCGCGCGGCATGCCGAACACCACACAACTTGCTTCGTTTTGCGCAATGGTCCAGGCTCCCGCCTGATTCATCGCTAACATTCCGGCTGCGCCATCGTTGCCCATACCGGTCAGGATCACCCCGACGGCATTGCGCCCCGCATGTTTCGCCACCGAATGGAACAGCACATCCACTGAGGGCCGATGCCGATTAACCGGCGGACCGTCATGAATTTTGATTTGATAGTTCGCGCCACTGCGCGCCAGTTCCATATGCTTGTCGCCCGGCGCGATATACGCATGCCCCGGGAGTACGCGCTCTCCGTCTTCTGCCTCTTTCACGGTTATCTGGCACAGTTTGTTCAGACGTTCGGCGAACGAACGGGTAAACCCTGGCGGCATATGCTGGGTAATAAGAATACCGGGGCTTGAAAGCGGCAATGGCTGGAGTACATGGCGAATTGCCTCTGTTCCTCCGGTTGACGCCCCAATCACCAGCAGCTTTTCCGAACTGAGTAACGGCCCTGCTTTCAAGGTCGTCGGTGCCGCCATGGGCTTATGGGCCGCCAGTTTTGCGCGCGATGCGGTGCGGATCTTTTCGGCAATCATCTCGCTATATGCCAGCATCCCTTCGCGGATCCCCAGTTGCGGTTTGGTGACAAAATCAATCGCCCCCAGTTCCAAGGCCCGCAGCGTGACCTCTGAACCTTTGCCGGTCAGTGAAGAAACCATCACCACAGGCATTGGACGCAGGCGCATCAACTTCTCCAGGAAGTCGAGGCCGTCCATGCGCGGCATTTCCACGTCCAGCGTCAGGACGTCGGGATTGTATTTTTTGATTAAATCCCGGGCGACCAACGGATCCGGCGCCGTCGCCACCATTTCCATATCACTGTGGCTGTTAATAATTTCGGTCATGATTTGACGCATCAATGCAGAATCATCTACCGACAACACCCTGATTTTACTCATGCTTTATCCTTACCTGGCGCATGCGCATACACGGTCTGTCCACGCAGGCTAAACTCGCGCACAAGGTTGCTAAAGTTTTCTGAATGACCTGCAAACAGCAGCCCGTCAGGTTTAAGAAGTGGAACAAAACGGTGCAAAATGTCCTGTTGTGTCGTTTTATCGAAATAGATCATCACGTTACGACAAAATATGGCATCAAAAGGGCCAGGCACGTTGTACTGCTTATCCAGTAAGTTCACGCTGGAAAATTCAACATGACCTGCCAGTTCCTGCCTAACGCGTACCAGTCCTTCATGCGGCCCGGTGCCGCGCATGAAATAACGCTGCAACTGCTGGGGTGACAGCGTCTTTAGCTCATCGAGGCGGTAAATGCCGTTTCTGGCCTTTTCCAGCACTTCGGTATCAATGTCGCTGGCAAAAACGCGCCAGCGGCCCGGTGCCATACCTAAGGTATCGGCAAGCGTAATCGCAATGCTGTAGGGTTCTTCTCCGGTTGACGCCGCCGCGCTCCAGACGCGGTATTCACCGCTGCGCCGACGAGCGTGATCTGACAGCACCGGAAAATGATGCCCTTCGCGAAAAAATGCGGTCAGGTTGGTAGTCAGGGAGTTAATAAAAGCCTGCCACTCAGCACTGTTCTGGTTAGCTTCCAGCATGCTGAGATAGCGACCAAAGTCATCCAGCCCCAGGGTACGCAGACGACGAACCAGGCGGTTATAAACCATGTCCCGCTTATGGTCGGCCAGTACGATCCCCGCACGCTGGTAGATTAATTGACATATCCGACGAAAATGCGCGTCAGACAGCGCGAGGCGCTGTGTCATCTGTAACAATAATGACGTTTGCCCGGGGGGCAGAGATGATGTCATAGCGCCTTCTCAATCACATTCAGGATACAACGGGCGCAACCTGAGGCTGCGCCAACTCTTGTTTTGCTACGGTTTGCTCTTCAAGTTTAAAAAATGCGACACAAGCAGAAAGATGATCGGCCTGCGTGGCAAGTTGTCCGGCGGCGGATGCGGCTTCTTCCACCAGACCGGCGTTTTGCTGCGTCACGGAGTCCATCTGGCTGACGGCCTGCGCCACCTGCTCAATGCCTCTGCGCTGTTCATCGGATGCCGAGGCAATCTCGCCCATGATGTCGTTAACCCGGGTCACCGAACTGACTATTTCCGTCATAGTGCGCGACGCCATATCCACCAGCTGCGAGCCCTGATGCACCCGGGTGACAGATTCCTCAATCAGTCCCTTAATTTCTTTCGCCGCCTGTGCGCTACGGCTTGCCAGATTACGCACCTCACCAGCGACGACGGCAAAACCACGCCCTTGCTCCCCCGCCCTGGCAGCCTCTACCGCGGCATTCAACGCCAGGATATTGGTCTGGAAGGCAATGCTGTCAATCACGCCGATGATGTCGCCGATTTTCTGCGAGCTGGCAGAAATCTCATGCATGGTGCTGGCGACCCGGGACGTCTGCTCGCCACCTTTATGCGCTGTGTCTGCCGCACTTTTGGCGATTCCTGACGCCTGGCGTGCGTTATCAGCGTTCTGGCCGACGGTGGCGGTCAGTTGCTCCATGCTGGCCGCCGTTTGCGCCAGAGCGGCCGCTTGCTGTTCGGTTCGCGAAGATAAATCGTTATTGCCCATCGCAATTTCTGAAATACCGCTATGCATGGCTGAGCTGCCCTGACGAACGTCACTGACCGTTTCGCGTAACGCCTTTTGCATCTTCTGCAGGCTGGCAAAAATGGCCGAGATCTCATTGCGCCCATAAACCGCTACCGGTCGTGCCAGGTTCCCCGCGGCAATACTGTCGAAATGGCTGCCAATAATCGCCAGCGGCTGAACGATCATCTTGCGCGACCAGAACAGCGCACCGCTGGTGAGCAGTGCCGCCAGTACCACCATGGTGGCGAAAATCACCCCCGACATATGGTAATTACGCTGACTCTGCTCTCCCGCCGTTTGCAACACGCTGTCGATGTTGCTCTGCCACGCATTCACATTCGCATCAAAAGCATCCTGAGCCGCCTGCACCGGCGCGGTCAGAAAATCTGACAACTGATTGTTTTCAAGCCAGGTGGCCTGATGCGCGAGAGCGCTATGCCACTGGTTGAAATTTTTCTCAGTTGCGCCTAACAGCGCCTTGCCTTGTTCCGTCGAATCCGACGTCGCCATAAAGCGTTTAAACATCAATTCAGACTGCGCCAGGCTGTCGCGCGCGAGGGTCATCAGCGTTTTGATGTCCTCTGGCGGATAGCTCAGGGCGGTCAGCGTCCCTGCCTTATTAAGGGCCGTACTGGCCTGTAATAACACAGCGCGGGTTTGGGCCAGCGCAGCGCGTTGCTGATTACTCCGTTCGACCTGATTCAGGTTCTGAAAACCGTCCCGAAATGCCCAGAAGGACAAGCCATTACTGCCAATCTGCAAAACACCGCAGAGGATTAAAATCAAAAACAGCGTGGTCGAAATTCGAATACGATTAAACATCAACGCTCCCATCGGGCGGCACTGGCCGCGGTTTAACTATCAGTCAAAATGTTTCCCAATTCGTATCTTGTTCAATGCTCTGGCGCGGATAGGATGCGCTCGGGGCTGCTGGTAATCGTGTATCGCGTGGTTTTGTCGAGGCCGGACGTGACGCAAGACGGAAAGTCGATACCGACTGCGTTAAGCGACTGGCCTGTTCTTCAAGAGCGGCCGCTGCGGCAGCTGACTCCTGTACCAAAGAGGCGTTCTGCTGCGTAACACGATCCATTTCAGAGACCGCGAGCGCAACCTGATCAATCCCCCGGCTTTGCTCGTCAGATGCCGAGGCAATCTCGCCCATAATGTCGGTCACCCGCGTCACGGCATTGACGATATCGTTCATTGTTTCGCCGGCGCTTTCTACCAGTACGGAACCGGTATCAACCCGGGAAACGGAATCTTCAATCAATGCCTTAATCTCTTTCGCCGCCTGCGCACTGCGGCTTGCCAGATTACGCACTTCACCCGCCACCACGGCAAAGCCGCGGCCTTGCTCACCGGCACGCGCTGCTTCAACCGCCGCGTTCAGTGCGAGAATGTTGGTCTGAAAGGCAATACCATCGATGACGCTGATGATGTCGGCGATTTTCTTCGAGCTATCGGCGATTTCGTGCATGGTGTTCACCACGCTATCAACCACTTTGCCGCCATGCTGCGCGGTATCGGACGCGCTTTTTGCCAGTTGCGAGGCCTGACGCGCGTTGTCCGCGTTTTGCTTCACAGTTGCGGTCAGCTGTTCCATGCTGGCTGCGGTCTCTTCCAGTGCAGACGCCTGCTGTTCCGTACGAGATGAAAGGTCAGTGTTTCCGCTGGCAATTTCGCTGGTACCGGAATAAATCGCATCAGAGCCTTCACGCACCAGAGTGACGGTTTCCGTCAGCGAGCGCTGCATATGATCAACCGTACTGGCCAACTCGCCGATTTCGTTACGGCCACTAACGGCGAGAGTTGCGGTCAGGTTACCGCTGGCGATTTCCCGGATATGGGCAATGACACGGGACAGAGGATTAAGCAGGGTATGACGGATGCCATACCAGACCACCACCAGAATCAGCACCAGCACCACGGCCAGCACGCCGAGCTGCCATTGGGCGAAATGGTAATCCCGTGCGCTTTGATCAAATGCCTGGACGTAAAGCTTTTCGCTAACGCTGGCGTACTTGCCCAGCGCCTCGCCGAGCGCGTTTTGCATTCCCTGCGTAGGCTGCGCGAAGTAGGCGTCCATATTGCCGCTTTCCAGAAACTGAACCAGTTCTGCCAGGGCCGCATGGTACTGCTGATATTTTTCCTCGACGTTGCCGCTGGCTTCTGCCATTTCCGGCAACGGTGTGATGTTTTTAAATTTTGCGTAATGCGTTTCAGCCTGCGCCAGCGATGCTTTCGCATTCTTCAGCAGATCGTTTTTTGCGCTGCTTTGCTGGTTAGACGCATCCATCATCATGCGCGCAGAAGAACGGCTTAAATTGATTCGTGTCTGCAGCATCAGATCCCATGTTGAGGTGAGTTCACTTTGCTGCTGTCGAAGATCGTTAGAAATAACAAAACTTTGCTGATTCTGCTGCAATGAAGAAAACAACAGACCACCGGAAACAAGCTGTAGCAGTGCGAAAACCCCCAGCACCATCATCAGCATTGTGACAACGCGGATACGGTTAAACATAAGGCACCTTCCTGAAAACGAGTTATCAACGTTATCGGCACTCGCTGAGATAACTTTACGTTTGCGAAAAGGAAATCCTGAAGGGATGTGAAGCCTGGCGAGGGGAAGATAAAACGGGTGTGCAGCAACCACAAATCATTCACATAAAAACACCATAATTATCATGTAAATAACATTTGTTTTCATCGGTGAGCACGGTCAGAATGGCCGAAATACGCATTTTTATGTGATTGAGATCACACATACACATCGTAAATACCACAACAAAACGGATAAAAAATTAAAAAAAGTTGTATCCGCTTACGCTTTAATCCAATTTATATGATGAATACCTCGTTACCACTTAATAAGTATAAAAAATGAGTAACCGATCAATAAATGTTAAATCCTTACTGAGGGCTTTTTAGTGGCAAATGCAAACAAACTCACGTTGTTTATCGTGATCTTCATGCTGGCGGGGATCCTGTCGGGTGCGGTGATCCACTCTTATGCCTCCCCCGGCGTCGTGACCGCCTGGGCCGATAACATTACGCTTCTTACCGACATCTTTTTACGCCTGATTAAAATGGTGATCGCGCCTTTAGTATTCAGCACACTGACCGTTGGTATTATGCGCCTGGGAGAAACGTCCACCATCGGTCGCGTGGGCGGCAAAGCGATGATCTGGTTTATCAGCTCTTCTATATTGTCTATCCTGGTCGGTCTGTTTGTGGTTTCCCTTGAGCAACCCGGCAGCGGGCTGAACCTGGCGATCCCGCTGGAAGCCACCGACACCGGCCTGGCCGTAGGCGGCATGAGCCTGAAAGGTTTTCTGACGCATACCATTCCAACCAGCATCGCCGAAGCGATGGCTAATAATGAGATCCTGCAAATTGTGGTGTTCTCAATGTTCTTCGGTATTGGTGGCGCATCGCTCGGAGAGAAATTTAACGCTCCACTGGTTGCCGCGCTGGATGTGGTTTCCCACATTATGCTGAAAGTGACCGGCTACGTGATGTACGTTGCGCCGCTGGCTATTTTTGCCGCCATCTCTTCCGTCATCTCCACCCAGGGGCTGGGGATCTTGCTTAACTATGCGTCGTTTATCGGCGGCTACTATGTGGCGATTTTGCTGACCTGCCTGGTTCTGCTGGCTGTGGGTTATGTCATGCTGAAAAAAGAGGTATTTCGCCTGGTGAGCATGCTGAAAGACCCGGTTTTGGTCGCATTCACCACCAGCAGCTCTGAGGCCGCTTATCCGAAAACGCTGGAGCAATTAACTAAATTTGGCTGCTCACCCAACATCGTGTCATTCGTGCTGCCTATCGGTTATTCGTTTAACCTGGTCGGTTCCATGGTCTATTGTTCATTTGCCTCCATGTTTATCGCGCAGGCCTATAACATCCACCTCTCCTTCGCAGAAATCACCGTCCTGATGCTGACGCTGATGCTGGCGTCCAAAGGGATTGCCGGTGTGCCGCGTTCAGCACTGGTAGTGCTGGCTGCAACCATCCCGAGCTTTAACATTCCGGTCGCCGGGATCCTGTTACTGATGGGAATTGACCACTTCCTGGATATGGGACGTTCAGCAATCAACGTATTAGGTAACGGGATTGCAACGGCGATGCTGGCGCAGGATGAAGGTTTACTGGAAGAAGAACCGGAGCTGGTTGAGCGGGAAGCGTAAGAGGGAAATCTGCCGGATGCGCTACGCTAATCCGGCCTGCAACAGCAATCATTGTAGGCCGGATGAGTTATGGCGATTATGCGACGTGGGAAGCGGCAATATCCAGCAGCGCCATTTCTTCGCTGTTCAGCAGTTTCTCAATGTTGACCAGAATCAGCATCCGGTCACCCAGCGCACCCAATCCCGTCAAATATTCCGTCGACAGCGTGACCGCAAATTCCGGTGCCGGACGGATTTGATCCGTTGTCAGCGACAGCACATCCGAGACGCCATCTACCACAATTCCAACCACCCGCTGACCCAGATTAAGCACAATCACCACGGTGTTTTCGTTGTAATCCACATCGCTCTGGCTAAATTTCACGCGCAGGTCGACGATAGGCACAATCACACCACGCAGGTTTGTGACGCCTTTGATAAACGCAGGCGTGTTAGCGATGCGCGTCACCTGATCATAACCACGGATTTCCTGCACTTTCAGGATATCGATACCGTACTCTTCATCCCCCAGCGTAAACACGAGGAATTCCTGACCTGACGGTTCGCCGGCCAGTTTAGTTACATTACTCATACCGGTCATATAATTCCCTTCTCACTCAATCAGGCGGCTGTGATCGCCACACGTTGTTCGCGGTTTAACCCCTGCAATGCAGAGACATCGACAATCAGCGCGACGCTGCCGTCGCCGAGGATCGTTGCAGCAGAAATACCTGGCACTTTGCGGTAGTTGCTTTCCAGGTTTTTGACCACTACCTGGTGTTGGCCAATTAACTGATCGACCAGCAGCGCATAGCGACGCCCTGCACTTTGTAAAATGACCACAATGCCCTGAGTCGCTTCAGTTTTAGCGCCTTCAACCTCAAAGACTTTCCACAACTCAACCAGTGGTAAATATTCGCCACGCACTTCCAGAACGCGCTCTCCTCCGGCCAGCGGATGGAGATCTTCTTCGCGCGGTTGCAGCGATTCCATAACGGCATTCAGTGGCAGAATGAAGACCTCATCGGCCACACGCACGGACATCCCGTCGAGGATCGCCAGCGTCAGCGGCAGTAGAATGCGAATAGTGGTCCCCTGTCCCTGTTTAGACTGGATCTCAACATGGCCGCCCATCTCCTGGATATTTCGCTTCACCACATCCATACCCACGCCGCGTCCGGAAACATCCGTCACCTGTTCGGCGGTCGAAAAGCCTGGCGCGAAGATCAGCATACCCACTTCGTCATCGCTCATGTTTTCGTGGATCGGCATGCCCTGAGAGACAGCTTTAGCCAGGATACGTTCGCGGTTCAGGCCAGCGCCATCATCGGTCACTTCAATACAAATATTCCCGCCCTGATGCTCTGCGGAAAGCGTCAGATTGCCGATTGGGCTTTTGCCGGATTCAAGGCGTTTTTCCGGCAGTTCGATACCATGGTCGAGGCTGTTACGCACCAGGTGCGTCAACGGATCGATGATGCGTTCAATCAGGCTCTTATCGAGTTCGGTTGAACTACCTACCTGCGTCAGCTCGACCTGTTTACCCAGCTTACCGGCCAGATCGCGCACCAGACGAGGGAAACGGCTGAACACGTACTCCATTGGCATCATACGAATCGACATCACCGACTCTTGCAAATCGCGGGCGTTACGTTGTAACTGACCCATACTGGTGATGAGATCGCCATGATTGACAGGATCCAGTTCGTTAGAGCGCTGGGCCAGCATCGACTGCGTGATCACCAACTCGCCAACCAGGTTAATAAGCTGATCAACCTTTTCAACCGCTACGCGGATACTGGTCGACTCGCTGGCGCGGGCGGGTTTTTCACGTTCCGCGCGGCTATGTGGTGCTTCACTGGCGGTAGCTTTCACCGCAGGTGCCACAGCAACCGGCTGCGGCTCAGTGACAACAGCTACCTCTTCAGCTTCAACTACCACAGGCGCTGCGCTGACGGTTTCGAATTCAATTTGGTCAGCTTCAATGACAAAGCAAAGCACCGCGATGATGTCATCTTCTGCCAGGTTGCCATCAAGCGTTGCTGATAACGTGTCGCTTCCTTTTACCACATCGGTTAAGGTCGCCAGATTCCCCAATTCCTCTTCCAGTAAATCCACTTCGCTGGCTTTCAGACGCGAGAGAGTAATGCGTTTTTTGCTCTCTTCACTGGCGGGTTCAGGCTTTGCAACCGCCTCTTCCTGCATCGCGGTGCTGTCAACAACGCTAAGTTTTGCTGTGTTAACAACTGCCGGTGCGGTTTCACCTTTCGCTTCGAGCGCTAACTGCCGTAACGCTTGGCAGATGTACTCAAAACTGTCGGCATCAGGCTCCACTGAGCTTTTATAGGCGTCGAGCTGTTCCTGCATAATATCTTTCGTTTCCAAAAACAGGTTGATAATGTCGGCATTGAGCTGCATCTCGCCACGCCGCGCTTCATCCAGCAGGTTTTCCATCAGATGGGTCGTTTCCTGCAAAATGGTAAAGCCGAAGGTGCCCGCCCCGCCTTTAATCGAGTGCGCTGCACGAAAAATGGCATTCAGCTGTTCGGAATCCGGGGCTTCAGGAACCAAATCAAGCAGGTGTTGCTCCATATCAGCCAACAGTTCGTCA
The DNA here is from genome assembly GCF_043945515.1 of Citrobacter freundii complex sp. 2024EL-00216. Lineage (NCBI taxonomy): Bacteria > Pseudomonadati > Pseudomonadota > Gammaproteobacteria > Enterobacterales > Enterobacteriaceae > Citrobacter > Citrobacter freundii complex sp. 2024EL-00216. The sequence goes on from NZ_JBIMRA010000007.1 coordinate 290,911, forward strand.
GCTTCATCAAAAAATGTCTGATAAAAATCGCTAATATCCATGCTCACGCTATCACCTCGGATTGGCTGGTGGCGATGTGGGAACGCTTACCGGCGGGAGTTCCGCTGGCCGTTGTAAGACACTTACCGGCTCATTCTGGCTTTCAGCGTTTTCATGCAAAATGGCCTCTTCTGCCTGCTTATTGAGAACCAGCAGGCTAATACGGCGGTTGATAGCGTCTTCAGGACCGCGATCGCTCAGACGCATCGTGGCGGCCATACCTACCACACGTAATACTTTTCCATCATCCAGACCCCCGCTAACCAGCTCGCGACGCGATGCATTTGCGCGATCGGCAGACAATTCCCAGTTGCTGTACCCTTTCTCACCATTCGCGTAAGGGTAATCATCCGTGTGACCGGAAAGACTGATCCGGTTAGGGATCCCGTTGAGCACTGGAGCAATCGCGCGCAGGATATCGCGCATGTACGGCTCAACTTCAGCGCTACCGGTCTTAAACATCGGGCGATTCTGACTGTCGATAATCTGTATCCGCAGCCCTTCCTGAACCAAATCAATCTTTAAATGCGGACGCAGCGCTCGCAGTTTGGGATCGGATTCAATCAGTTGATCGAGATCGCCGCGAAGTTTGCTCAAGCGGCTCTGTTCCATACGTTTTCTCAGGTCATCAATATTCGGCTGCTTGTTCACCTCGCCCTGCTGCTGGGTGTAATCATCCCCTCCGCCTGGAATCGGGCTTTGGCTATTCGAAATACGATTTCCCCCGGTCACTGCGGTGGCCAGCGGTGTACGGAAATATTCGGCAATCTGGATCAATTCTTTAGGGCTGGAAATAGAAATGAGCCACATCACCAGAAAGAAGGCCATCATCGCGGTCATAAAATCGGCGTAGGCGATTTTCCACGAGCCATGCGCCCCACCACCGTGATTCTTATGTTTGCGTCGCTTTACAACGATAATGGGATGGGCCTGATTTTTCATGCGTCCTCGGTCGTCTGTTGCGCAGTTGGATTTCTCACCGCACGAACATGTTCTTCCAGTTCGATAAACGAAGGACGTTCGCTGGAGTACAGTGTCTTACGACCAAATTCAACGGCAATCGGCGGCGCGTAACCATTCAGATTGGAGAGCAGCGTTATCTTCACGCACTGCATCATTTTGGTTGTTTCAGCGCTTTTCTGGCGCAGAACGCTGGCAAGCGGAGAAATAAATCCATAGGCCAGCAAAATACCGAGGAATGTTCCCACCATCGCATGCGCAATCAACGCACCCAGCTCTGCTGCCGGGCGGTCGGCAGAAGCCAGCGCATGCACAACACCCATAACGGCCGCGACGATCCCGAATGCCGGTAGCGAGTCGCCAACCATCGCCAGGCTATTCGCCGGAACTTCGGCTTCGCTCTCATGAGTCTCAATTTCTTCGTCCATCAGCGCTTCAATCTCAAACGTATTCATGTTGCCGCTGATGATCAGTCGCAGATAATCGACAATAAAATCAAGCATCACGGCATCCGCAAGAATGCGCGGATAGCTGGCGAAGATTTCACTTTCTTTTGGGTTTTCGATGTCGCGTTCAAGCGAGAACATGCCCTGTTGACGTGACTTGGCCATCAGGCGATACAAGAGCGCCAGCAGATCCATATACATCGCTTTGGTGTATTTCGAACGACGGAAAAGCAACGGGATCGCTTTCATCGTCCCTTTGATGGCTTTCCCGTTATTGCCGACGATGAATGCCCCAATACCCGCACCACCGATAATCACCAGCTCAGCCGGTTGATAGAGTGCCCCAAGGTGTCCGCCGGTCATCATGTAACCGCCGAAAACTGTACCAATAACAACCAGGTAACCTAATAAGATAAGCACGACATCATCCTTTCGCAATTGACTATGACAGGATGCGCAGTCGGGCAATTAACGTAAGGTCAGGACAAAAAAAAGCAGCGGTAATCGCTTACCGCTGCTGGAGTGTTCATCCACACCGTATCAGTTAAACAGCCTGTTCGATCTGTTCATCCAGCAGTTGTGGAATAATATCGGCAGCATTCTGGGAAAGTTTACGTCTTTTTACGGCCCGTGATGGCGGTTGGCATAAACTACAGGCAAAGCTGCCTGCGGGTTGGTGTGCGTGGGTGATAAAATTCCCACCGCAGCAATTGCATTGGGACAACTCCAGCAATCCGCTGTCGACAAATCGCACCAGCGTCCACGCGCGGGTTAACGCCAACAATGGCCCTTCTTCAGGCTGCGGACACTGCTCAAGATATAACCGATACGCCTTGATCACGGCATCCACGCCGCTACAGAGACCCGTTTTGAGCAGGAATTGCCATGCATTGCAAAACATCGACGCATGAATATTTTGTTCCCACGTCATAAACCAGTCGGTGGAAAACGGGAGCATCCCTTTTGGCGGAGGACTACCGCGTAATTCTTTGTACAGCTTGATTAATCGACCACGGCTTAATTGCGTTTCGCTTTCCAGCATTTGCAAACGGGCGCCCAATGTGATTAATTCCATTGCTAACTGGATATCACGAGCTTCCTGAACAATGCTTTTTTCGCTCATCATCAAGCCCTTTTCTTACGTGCTGCATCATCGATGTCGCTTAACAGGCGTGTTGAAAGCATGATACCAGTATGAATTTGCTGAAGATCGTCAACGCGGGAGTCTTGCGTCAGGCGAGTAACAGTCTGGTGATCGTCGAAACGGAAATGACATACCAGTTGGTTTGTTTCGGCCAGTTTGACCATTTGAGGAAGTGTTAATGTTGCCAACGTGTCCGCCATTTCCTCGCTGATACCAAGGCGAAACATCGCAGATGCTTTGTCCTGAACGATCAAACGCTGTGCAAGCAATAAATATGACAAATTGATGTCATAGATGTGTTTCAGCAACTCGGATGTATGCATTATTTGCATCCATAATAACCAACATTGTTTTCATGCGGTAAAACCGCACCCCGTGATGTCGCCGGGAAGGCCCGGTAAAAAAAAGCAAAAGGTCAAATACATAGCAGCGTGACGACACTTACGCGTTGTCTAAACATTCCCTTTTAAGAAGGCAGCGTCCCTTACAAGCTCACATCAATTCTTACAAATGTCTAAGATTTTTCCTAATTCGACGCAACTCTACCCGCCGTCAGTTACACATACAACGGAGGTATGCTGCGAATTTAAAGAATATGTGATCAAGATCACATAAACCAGCCAAACACTTAACATAAATCCATCAGCGCAGCTTTTACTTTGCTTATTTTTTAATCCGCAATCATCTATTTCAATTCCTGATGTACGAATATTCTTGCAATAAAACCGAATAGTATTTTGTTCACATCCGTTAATATCACGCCGTGAAATAGCGAGCTGGATCACATATTTAACTCAAAAAACTTTTTTAATTAAATTCTTTAGAAACAATAAGTTAAATATTTAGAGTGATTAATTAATACCGCGATGTGACGACCTTGCAAATGTTAATATATGTTTAATTTTTATTAACACATTGTTTTCATTAGCAGTGGGTTTCACTTAAGTAACCTGAACATATCTGCAACTAATATGAATAGATTATTCTATTTATAAGAATAATTAATGAATAATCATGATGACATTCACACTATCGAGGTGGGAAACGTTGCAGTATGGGGTAAGCTGAGTAAAGCTGAAAAGCCCTCTCATAATTCTTGAAAAAAAGGAGCGAGTTATGAGCTATTCGCACATTCTTGTTGCTGTTGCCGCCACCCCTGAAAGTCAGCAGTTGTTAGACAAGGCGGTTTCTATCGCTCGCCCTGTCAACGCCCGAATTAGCCTGATTACACTGGTCTCAGACCCCGAACTGTATAACCAGTTTGCTGCCCCCATGCTGGAAGACCTGCGTGAAGTGATGCAAGAAGAGACTCAGGATTTTATCGACAAACTTAGCAAAGAAGCAGAATACCCCATTGAACATACCTTTATTACCTATGGGGCTCTGAATGAACATATCCTGGATGTATGCCGCAAACACGCCGTTGATCTGGTCATTTACGGCAACCATAACCACAGTTTTTTTTCGCGCGCATCCTGTTCAGCGAAAAGCGTGATTCATACCAGCCAGGTGGACGTTCTTCTGGTTCCGCTAGCTGGAGATTAATCCACAGTGCCACGACTTCATGCGAGTTTAGAACAGGAAGAGATATTGTCTGGCAGTTGGCATTGACTCCGACGCGGCGTGACCGTTTTAAGATCGCAAATGAACGTCGCCTGCCAGTTGTCGATATCGTTTTTAACGATAGTCTCAAGCATTTCAGCGTGGCGCGAGATACGTTCGGTAAGTGGCATCGTCAGCGCCTGGTTTAATGCGCCTGCCACTTCATCCCGGTCATAAGGATTAACAATAAGGGCGGAGGTTAGCTCGTTCGCCGCCCCGGCAAATTGCGATAAAACCAGCACGCCAGGGTTAGCAGGATCCTGTGCGGCCACAAACTCTTTCGCCACCAGGTTCATACCATCGCGCAACGGGGTCACCAACCCTACATCAGAGTAGCGGAAGATCTTCATCAGCAATTTACGATCAAAATACTGGTTCAGATAGTAAAGCGGCGTCCAGCCCAGTTGCCCATATTTGCCGTTGATTCGCCCTGCCTCTGTTTCCAGTTGGTGGCGAATATCCTGATAGGCCTGCACCTCTTCACGCGAGGTCGGTGCTATCTGCGTATAGCGAATTTTACCGTGGTGCTGCGGATAATGTTCCAGTAAGGCCTCATAGGCCTGAAAGCGCTCCGGCAAGCCTTTGGAGTAATCCAGACGCTCCACGGAGAAAATATTCTGCACATTTTTAAGCTCCGCTTTTAGCTGTGCCAATTTTGGTGGCAGCGGACCGGACGCCTGTCGAGCAATCTCATCCGGTTCAATACCGATGGGATAAACCTGAGTGCGAAACGCTTTTCCCCATGCCTGGTGGTGCTTATCTTTATGCGTGGACACCCGAGTCTGGGCTGCGAGACAGTCCAGAAAAGCCTGGCGATCGTTTTCGGTCTGGAAACCAAGCAAATCAAAATCACACATTTGCTCAAGTAGCGCCAGATGCGGCGGGAGCGCATTAAAAATTTCCGGCGTCGGAAAAGGAATATGCAGGAAAAAACCGATGCGATTACGCACGCCACGCTTACGTAACTCGCAGGCAAACGGCAACAGATGGTAATCATGAACCCAAATAATGTCGTCATCGCCAAGCAACGGCAGAAGTTTATCTACCAGTAAGGCATTAACCCGTTGGTAGCCTTCCCAGGCAGAGCGCTGAAACTGAACTAAATCCAGTCGATAGTGAAACGCGGGCCATAAAACCGCATTTGAAAACTGGCAGTAATACTCTTCGTAATCTTGCTCACTCAAATTAAACGAGGCCCAGGTGATATTGCCACGGGTGACCTTTTTTAACGGTTTATCCTCATTACCTGTATCACCACTCCAGCCAAACCATAAACCACCAGCAGCTTTTAACGCGCCCAGTACACCGACCGCGAGCCCACCCGCGCTCCCTTTGTCATCTGGTGAGGCGATACGATTAGATACTACGACTAAACGACTCATAGCCACCTCTTCTGTTATTCGTTGCTTTCGGTTCTTGCTGCGAAGAGTTATTTTTCTCCAGCCAGTGCCAGACATCCCTGACGCCATCCAGACGCCATGTTGCCTGCGTCGGCCCGCTCCCTACCTTTACAGAAATACCGCCAGCGCGGTTAACTACAGCAAACCCTGTTTCATCTGTCAGATCATCACCGAAAAACACAGGGATCCGGCCAGCAAAAGGCGCTTCCTGCATAAATGCAGCTATCGCGTCGCCTTTATTGCTGCCCTTAGGCTTTATTTCCACGACACATTTTCCGTGCTGCAGAGCAAGCTGCGGCCATTTGCGCGTGATGCGCTCAGCCAGGGTAACCAGCGCCGCTTCGTGTTCGGGTGCCTGGCGATAATGCAACGCGAAGGCCATGCCTTTGGTTTCAAGTGTTGCCCCCGGTAACGTCACCAACGCTGCGTGTAATAACGCCCCGGCTTCACGTTCGATACCTTCAGGCAGGTTTACTATGTGCGTTTGACCATTGATGTCACGGCGTTCTGCCCCATGTACTCCGGCAAGCGGAAAACGAAACGGAGTAGTGAGTGCGTCAAGCTCAACCATTGAGCGCCCTGAAATCAATGCCAGCGCATCCGCATTCTGCGTCGCTAACTGATGTAGACATTGCAGGATTGTCTTAGGGACAACGACCTGATCGGGAAAAGGTTTAATCTCAGCAAGTGTCCCATCGAGATCAAAAAAGTAAGCACAGTTTGCAGATTGTTCAGGGGGTAAAGTCAGTGATGCTGTCACCCGGTTATCCTCCTCATCATGGTCAGAACGCCACGCGGATCGCGGCGTATAGATGATGTATGACGGATATAAGTATAGACAGTGTGACCATGCTCGCCATTTGAAAAAACAATCGCCAGCCGGGTAGCGGCTGGCGACGGGCAGAAGCTAGACTAAAAAGTTGGGGTTTAAATCATCAAACGGTACGCTTCGCTTTTTGCTTGTAACGGTCGAAGATCACCGCCGCCAGCAGGATGAGGCCACGTACCACATACTGCGCGAACGGAGAGATATTCAGCAGGTTCATCGCATTCTCAACCGTCCCCAGGATCAACACCCCGGCCACCACATATGAGATTTTTCCGATGCCGCCTTTAAGCGAAACGCCCCCTAACACGCAGGCCGAAATAACGATCAACTCATAACCGATTGAGGTCATTGGCTGGCCGCTGGTCATGCGCGATGCGAGGATAATCCCGGCAATGGCGGATACCAGACCGGAAAGAATAAAGATAATAATCTTGGTACGAACAACCGGAACCCCAGCCAGGCGCGCCGCCTCTTCATTGCCCCCAATGGCCAGTGTATTACGCCCAAACGTGGTTTTGTTCAGCAGTAAGCCAAAGACAATGAAACAAACGACCGTGATCCAGATAGGCGCCGGCAGACCAAACCAGTTAGCATAGCCGAGTGTGAAGAAACGCTCGTCTTCAATCCCGACTGCCTTACCGTCGGAGATAATATAGGCCAGACCACGTACAATCTGCATTGTCGCAAGAGTAGTGATCAGGGCATTTATTTTTAACCGCGCAATCACGAACCCATTCACCAGACCACACAGAATACCGAGCAGCAGCCCGGCAGCCACGCCAATCCACAGACTTTCGGTCATGTTAATGACTACGGCAGTGGTAACACCAGCACAGGCAATTACAGACGCGACAGACAGGTCGAAATCACCGGATGCCAGACAAAACAGCATCCCGCAGGCAACCATACCCGACATCGATACCGCCAGCCCTAACCCCTTCATGTTGATGAAAGTCGCAAAGTTTGGCACAAAGAGGGAACAAACCAGGAACAGCACGGCGAACACCACCAGCATGCCGTATTGGTCCCAAATGCGGCCCAGATTTAGCGCCGACTTCGTTGCGCCAGAACCCGATGTAGAAACGGAAGACATCATACTCTCCTTATTCAGGCTACAGCCTGGCTGACTTTAGGCATAGCAAGGCTCAACGCCTGGCGCTCATCCGCCTGTTCATGAAGTAACTCACCGGCAATTTCGCCTTCTCTCATCACCACAATACGGTCGGCGACACCGAGCACTTCTGGCAGGTCACTGGAAGCAAACAACACGGCCACACCGCGCGCTGCGAGGGCATAAATCACGTTGTAAATTTCATGTTTGGCGCCCACATCAATGCCGCGTGTAGGCTCATCCAACAAAATCACTTTCATCTCTTCCGATAACCAACGACCGAGAATAGCCTTCTGTTGATTACCGCCGGAGAGGTTCATGATCAGTTGCTCTGCACCCGGCGTTTTGATGTTGAGTGAACGAATATGGTGATCGGCATTGGTCTCTTCCCAGCCGTTGTTGATCACGCATCCCCCCAAAACATGCTTACGCCGTGCACTAATGTTGATGTTGTTGCGCACTGAATGGACCGGAATAATCCCTTCGGCTTTACGATCCTCCGGGCACAGCATCATCCCCGCTTCAATGGCATGGCTTGGTTTACGGATATCGATAGGCTGTTCATCAATAAATACCTGGCCCGCCGTGATACGCGTACCGCCGAACAGCCCTTTCATTAATTCGCTACGTCCGGCCCCCACCAGGCCAAACAGCCCGACAATTTCACCGCTTCGCACGGATAAGCTGATTGGCGTACGCACGCCTGGAGCTTTGACTTCATGCAGCCGCAGACGCTCTGTGCCATACGGTCTGGATTTCCAGCCATAGATATCCCCGAGGTCGCGCCCGACCATCGCCTGCACCAGCGCATCGTGATCGACCTGCTGCATGTCCGTGAACGTTTTGACGTAATGACCATCTTTAAACACGGTGATGGCATCGCTGAGAGCAAAAATCTCCTCCATACGGTGTGAAACGTACAGAATGATGCGTCCTTCGTTGCGCAGCTCACGGATGACGCGAAACAGATTCTCAATCTCGCGAGCCGACAGGGAGCTGGTTGGTTCATCAAAGGCGATAATTTTGGCGTTTCGCGCCAGCGCTTTTGCAATCTCCACCATCTGCCACTGGCCAATGGAGAGATATTTCAGTGGGGTATCGGGATCGATATCCATCCCCAGATGCTTCAGCTGGATTCCTGCTTCATAGTTCAGCAGCGAGCGGTTCACAATCCCGCCTTTGTGCGGTAACTGCCCTAAGTAAATATTCTCGGCAACGGTCATTTCCGGGACGAGATGCAGTTCCTGATAAATAATGGCGACACCGGCGTTGAGTGCGGCAGTGGTATCCGCGAACGAAACTTCCTGTCCGCGGACCGTCAGAGATCCCGTTGTTGGCGCATAGTTACCGCTGAGAATTTTTAAGAGTGTTGATTTCCCGGCGCCATTTTCGCCCATCAGCGCATGCACCTGTCCGGCATAGCAGTCGAAACTGATATCCGTCAGCGCCTTAACGCCCGGGAACGTTTTGCCAATGCCGCGAAATGAGAGATACGGGGTAGACTGTTGCATAACGTCTCCGTGAGTCAGGATTTTACCGGCCAGGAAAACCGCCGGACGTAGGCCCGGTAAGCACAGTGCCACCGGGCATTGCGCCGGAAGGCGGCTTCGCCTAATCCGGCCTACAACATCGCAGCACTTCTGTTACTTACCGCCTAAGCCTTTCTTCGCCAGCTCTTCTTTGAAGTTATCGCGGGTAATCAGCACCACATCTGTCACTTCAGTGAATGCCGGTGGCTCTGCACCTTTCGTTACCCAGTTGTAGAGCATTTCACTGGATTTGTAGCCGTGAACGTCCGGGCTTGGCAGCAGTGAACCGTAGAACCCGGTCGCTTCGCCTTTGGACAGTTCGCTCACCGCGTCAACGCCGTTGATCCCGATACCAATCACGTTTGGCGCTTTGAAGCCCTGCCCTTCGGTCGCACGTACGCCACCCAGCACGGTGTTGTCGTTCATGCCGACAATCAGCCAGTTTTTGACTTCAGGATGCTGAACCAGCATGGAGTTGGCGGCGTCAAATGCGCCGGGGATGTCATTCGATTTTGTTGGGACCTGGTAAATCTGTTTTTCCGGGAAGCCTGCGGCTTTAAGCGCTTCCATTGAACCAGAAGTACGACGACGTGCGGTATCCAGTTCGTTGGCGGTAATGGCCATTACGGCGGTGGATTTCACATCCCAACCGCGTTTTTGCATCTCTTTGTACAGCTCCTGGCCCTGGCGCTCACCAATTTTGGTTGCCGCCATCATCACCAGCGGCACGGTATCCATCGGCTTACCTTTGGCGTTAGCAAACTGGTCGTCGACGGCAATGACTTTCATATCGTAGCCACGCGCCTTAGCCATAATGGCTGGCCCCAGTTTTGGATCTGGCGTACAAATCACAAACCCTTTTGCTCCACTTGCAGCCAGGCTGTCGATGGCGTTAAGGGTTTTCTCACCATCCGGAACGGCAATTTTAATCACCTCAAAACCAAGGTCTTTACCGGCTTTATCGGCAAATTTCCATTCAGTCTGGAACCACGGTTCTTCCGGCTGTTTGACCAGGAAACCGAGCTTCATAGATTCAGCGATAGCGGATTGTGACATAACGGCAGCCAGACCGATGGCAGCCAGCGCTTTAGTGAATTTGTGCATGGTTAACTCCAGCTTTAACGTTCTTTTATGTAGGGTAAAATCAGACGATTTTTTGTAATTCGGACGTAAAACAAGGCATTACCTTTTATTGATAAGATCAATGCCAGTGCTGAGAGTATTTTTAGCGGGAAATTGATTCTCCATAAGAGAGCGGCATCACACCACAGAATTACAGTAATTGCGTACATAAATTCAGCGGGAAATGACATAAAAAAACGCGGTTTTGTCGACGGGAAAAAAGAGGGGTAGCAGATTAGTCCATAACATCAGCCAACGAATCCTTGTTCCCGAATACCGAAGCATTCGGGAGCACAATGATTACCATCTGTAATAAATGTGGTCAGCGTGATCGCGAACCGGAATGTCATCTTCCAGCAGACGCGCTGAAAGCGTGAAAGCAAAATCGAAAATATGCCCTAATCCTTTGCCGCTAATAAGGTTGCCATCTTCAACAACCGGCGCATCAATATATTCCCCATCCGCGACGTTTTGCCACAGATCTCCCGAACACACATAGCGACGCCCCTTCAGCAGGCCGTTGCCGCCCAGCACGCGCGCCGCCGCAGAACACACAGGGCAAATGAGTTTTCCAGCCTCGTCATGGCGAGCGATAAACTGGATGACAGCCTCACTGGCGGCAAGGTTAACGCTGCCCTGCGGCCCGCCGGGTAACACAACGGCATCATAAAGATCCGTCTGACGCGTAGCCAGCGTGCTGTCCGTCACCATCGGCACGTCATGGTAGCTCACCACCGCACGGGACTCGGCGCAGGCCACTGTTTCAACTTCGATCTGCAGGCGGCGCAGAATATCAATGGTAACAATGGCTTCCGCCTCTTCAAAACCAGGTGCCAGTAGCACGGCAACCTTTTTCATACACACTCCTCGATTTTTCCAAATACACCAAACAATAAATGTCGAATCATTCAGGCGCTTAACTTTATTAATTTCCACAAAACTGATCTGGCGCAAAAAAAATTAGCCAGCAGATAGCGTTCACCGACGCGGGTCAATGGTGAAATTTCTTCATCCGAAGACCAGATAATCATCTGGCGACAGACAATACCTGATTGTGAAATTCCATTTCGTGATATGAAACATCATTTCATTATCAATATTTCACTTTAATGCTATAAATATCAATCTGTTATATTCACAGTATTTATATACACAAGCGGAAAAATCACTAATATTGCTATGACAATATGTAAAAAATCATAAATACGCAGATTTAAGGATTTTCTTATGTCGGGACTGGAGTTATGCTGAATCTCGATCGGGAGCGAATATAATTCGTGATCACTAAAGGACCGGCGGAACGGATTTATTCTGCTAACAGTTTTAATTGTACGTAGAGGTGACGTGTAGCGGCAGCCCGTTGCACTGACTTTAGTAACGTACATCCCCCTTTCTGGAAATAAGGATATTGATATGGCTGCAGTTGGAATTGTTCATAAACTCAACACACAAATGAACCTCGAGTTCTACGCATCGAATCTTTACCTGCATCTCAGTGAATGGTGCTACGAACACAGCCTGACTGGCACCGCAACCTTTCTACGCACCCAGGCGCAAGGTAACGTGACTCAAATGATGCGTATGTTTAATTTTATGAAAAGTGCCGGGGCTAACCCTATCGTCAAGGCTATCGATGTTCCAGGTGATGAACTAACTTCCCTTGAAGAACTGTTTCAGAAAACGCTGGATGAATACCAACAGCGTTACAGCAAGCTATCACGCTTAACCAATGAAGCAGAAGCCTTGAATGATGCAACAACCATTGATTTTCTTCACGATCTGGAAAAAGAGCAGCAGCAGGATGGCGTGCTGTTACAGACGATTCTTGATGAAGTCCGCAGCGCTAAACGTGCGGGACTGTGCATGGCGCAAACCGATAAGCACCTGCTGAACGTCGTGAACTATCAACATCACTAATCTTCAATTTTCATCGTGTTAATGCCGGATAACGATGCGACGCACCTTATCCGGCTGGTGCTTAATTTTCTCTACGCCCACGCCTCTCATTCTGCGAGGCGCAAAAAAACCTTTCTAAAACCTGAAACAACGGTTTATTTTAGTGAGATTCATTCTGCGGCGTGAATTTCAACTCGATCAAGGCAACCGCTTTTTGTATTGCGCGCATAGTGACCGGATCGGCACCTGCAGGATGGCTGGAAAAGTCGATGCTTTTCAGCTGGCTGGACATTTTCTCCCGAACTTCAACTGGGGCAATAACATCAAGAACATCCAGAATCTGCTTGATAACCAGCTGACAGGCAACAACGTCCGAGAGCAGTTCCTGATCGGCATTCAGTGTTTGGGACATAGTGAGCTCCTTATAGAAAGGTCGTCATAGTACCCATTCAACGAACGAAACGATAGCCGCGCATACCTTCCGAATGCGCTGAAAATAAAAATAGTTCCAGTCAGTTTCTTTTGAGATGGCAAGCACAACATGAGTGAACATTTAGCGGTTGAGAACAAACGCGGTCTATCCCCGGCTGCATTACTTGTTGCCGGGGCTTTCTTTATGGAGTTTATTGACGGCACGGTGATTGCCACCGCACTGCCCGACATGGCGAAAAGTTTTGGCGTGCAGGCAGTTGACCTGAACATAGGTATCAGCGCCTATCTGATCACCCTCGCGGTACTGATCCCCGCCAGCGGCTGGATTGCGGATCGCTTCGGCGCCAGAAAGGTGTTTACCCTTGCACTGGCGATATTTACTCTCGCCTCGGTTTTATGCGGTTTGTCCGAAAGCCTTGAGAGCTTTGTCGCCATGCGAATCTTACAGGGTGTAGGTGGTGCGCTAATGGTTCCGGTTGGCCGACTCGCGGTATTACGAACCACGCCTAAACATCAGTTGATCACCGCTATTGCGACCCTGACCTGGCCCGCTTTAGTCGCGCCCATCATTGGCCCTCCCCTTGGCGGATTCATTACCAGCTATGCCAACTGGCGCTGGATCTTCTTCATTAATGTACCGCTCGGAATACTGGCGATTGCGCTGGCGCTACGTTTTATCCCGGATATTCATGACGACGAGCGCCGCCCATTTGATATAACAGGATTTATCGCAACCTCTGTTGCGATGGTGAGCCTGGTGTATGCCATGGAGTTACTGGGAACCCAACAGCCTCAGGGCTGGCTGACCGCCGGACTTTTGGTGCTAGGAACATTGACCTTTCTGTTTGCCCTGCATCATTTTCGTCGCACCGCCTGGCCAATGATTCGCCTTGATGCCATGAACGTCCCTACTTTTCGCGTCACCATGTATGGCGGATCGCTGTTTCGTGCCTCTATCAGCGCCGTGCCGTTTCTGCTGCCGTTAATGTTTCAGGTAGGTTTTGGCATGAACGCTTTTCACGCGGGTTCACTGGTGCTGGCGGTATTTGTCGGCAATCTGACGATTAAACCTGCCACCACCCCGTTGATACGCTGGCTGGGCTTTAAGAAGCTGCTGTTGATTAACGGTGCACTTAATGTTCTGGCGTTGCTGGCCTGTGCATTAATTACGCCGCAGACCCCCGTGTGGGTTATTTTGCTGGTGTTGTATCTGGGCGGTGTGTTCCGCTCAATTCAGTTTACCGGCGTCAGCACGCTTGCCTTCGCGGACGTCCCCGCGGCACAAATGAGCTACGCTAATACGCTGTTCAGTACGGCGACACAATTAGCAGTGGGATTGGGCATTTCTTTAGCCGCTATTGGCATCCGCATTGGCGATGTGGTCAGTGAAAAGCTGGCATTGGGCAATATTCCGGGGATCAGTTTCCGGCTGGCCTTTGTCGCTATTGCCATTATTTGTCTGGTAGGTATGGTGGATACGCTGCGGCTCACCCGTGATGCAGGAAGCGCAGTATCGAACAGGAACAGGTAGCCCGGAGGGTGAACGCCGCCGGGCCAACAGGATTTAGCCAATCACCTCGCGTACAAACGCTTCGATTGCTTTGTCCTGGCAGTTTTCAAAGAAGCACTGCTGGAAGCGCGGGCCTGATACAGCGGTTTTCACCAGTTCAGGATCGATCGCGCGCAGCGTGTCCAGATAATTTTCTTTTACCACAGCCGCTTTCACCTGATTCAGAATACCGGCGTTACGCACCTGCGGCTCTTTACGCTCCGGTGGGTAGCCTTCACCGTTACGCCCGGTGAACGCTTTTTCAAACATATAGCGCACATTCAGCTCTGCACCCCAGCCAAAACCTTTGGCGAATGCCAGAGAAAGCGCGTTGCCGTTGTTAATTTGAGAGAACAAGAACGCATCTGCAGGATCAAGGCAATAACCACACACCACACCCGGATGGATATTCAGTGACATCATTGCCCCCTGGCCCGTACCGCAACCTGTAACAACAAAGTCTACAGCTTTGGAATTAAGCAGGATGCTGGCCATAATGCCTAAATGGATGTAGGTCAGATGATGATCATTTTCGTCGCTCATCCCAACGTTATAGACCGGAAAACCTTTCTCATCCGCAACGGCCTTAAGCTCGTTATGGATGATGGCGTTTTTGCTTGCCTGGCTGTTTTCCATCATCAATGCAATTTTCATTCTGTACTCTCCTGAATGCGCTGCGGTAGCCCGCTGAAAGTCATAACATTCAGCCACATTACTATTTTGCAATCGCAATTTCAAATTTAATGAAATTTAGTTTTAAAAAACAAAGTTGCGCTCACATTCCTGTCTGAACAGTTCAGAATCACCTCAAACAAATGACCTCGTTGTGATTAATCGCAGGTGATCTTCGGGCTATTCAAGCCATTGATGAGAGTCTCTGTATGCCATGATAGTGTATCTTCGAACTTTCAGAGCGATCTCATGAAGACTTTTATCCTGGCACTTTTGCCGCTCATGCTGACAGGATGCACAATTACAAAACAGGCACAGGTCAGCGAAGCCAGCGCCATCACTGGTGTGGTTCGCCTGACTTATAATCAGGCCATGTTACAAACAGCACGTACCGATGACTACGTTACCCAAGGGACAGCCACCAAAGAGTGTCAGCGCCTGGGCTATGCCAGCGCAGAAGCGTTTGGCCAGCCGGTGTCAACCTGTAGCGTGTATGCAGGCTCTCTGTGCTTAAATACCAAAATTACACTCGCCTGGCAGTGTCATGGTGTCGCGGTGCCCCAATCACCTTCTTTCAATTATTAATATTTCCGACCAGCTCATTTTTGCTGGTCTTTTACCACTTTATTATTTATATCCTCCGTTTAATATCGTTAATGCGTTTTATTCCCATTCGCATTTTTAATAAATAAATTTATTATTTTACCTTTTGCAAATAATTAAATAACAAATTATAGTGGCGCCACGTCAATATATAATAACGTTTGTGGAGCAGAACCATGCTGAAAACAGAAATGATCGACCAACTGAATGAGCAAATGAATCTTGAATTATATTCATCTCTGCTCTACCAACAGATGAGCGCGTGGTGCAGCTATCACAGCTTCGAAGGTGCTGCCGCGTTTTTGCGCCGTCACGCCCTGGAAGAGATGACGCACATGCAGCGTCTGTTCGACTACCTGACCGATACCGGCAGCTTGCCGCGTATTAATACCGTTTCTTCACCCTTTGCTGAATATGCTTCTCTGGATGAACTGTTCCGTGTTACTTACGAACACGAGCAGCTAATCACCCAGAAAATTAATGAGCTGGCACACGCGGCAATGACCCACCAGGATTATCCAACCTTTAATTTCCTGCAATGGTATGTTGCCGAGCAGCATGAAGAAGAGAAATTATTTAAATCTGTTATTGATAAGCTGTCGCTGGCAGGAAAAAGTGGCGAAGGTCTTTATTTCATCGACAAAGAACTGGCTACGCTTGATACACAGAATTAATATTTTAGGGCAATGATGGCAGCCCGCCATCATTACCCCTTGAAATCAGTGACGGCAGATCTTGCTTTCGTGCGTAGAGAAGCCGTCTTCTTTTGCAATAAACTTTCCCTTCGCCGCTAAAAACGCCACCAACTCGCCTGCCGTCATATCCGCCGCAGAACAAGTGTGAAAACGCGCCTGCTCGCCGAAACGTGCCGTAATCGCCGCTTCAAGGCTGGCATTTGAATACTGCTCACCAGATTCAATCATCATGTTAAGCACTTCGTGACCGTGAATAGATTCCATATTACCTCCTTAATAAAGTCCGTAGCCTAATGTGAACCGCACATCGTCGCTTTGCGCTAACGCAGGTTTATCTGCAGATAAATGTTATTTGTTATACATCTTAATGGTCAAAACATCGTAAACATTAATGTACAGTCATTGTAACGGTGATTTGACGAAAATAGCGTTTTGCCTTAATCTGCGCCGCAGATATAACCATTGATTATCTCTGGGACAGAGGAAAGCGTGAAAAACAGAACCCTGGGTAGTATTTTTATCGTGGCGGGAACCACGATTGGTGCCGGTATGTTGGCAATGCCGCTGGCTGCGGCAGGCGTGGGGTTTAGCGTCACGCTGGTATTGTTAGTCAGTCTTTGGGCGTTGATGTGCTACACCGCGCTGTTGCTGCTTGAAGTGTATCAACATGTCCCGGCAGACACCGGGCTGGGTACACTGGCAAAACGTTATCTTGGTCGTTACGGACAATGGGTAACGGGCTTTAGCATGATGTTTTTGATGTATGCCCTGACGGCGGCGTACATCAGTGGTGCAGGTGAACTGCTGGCTTCCAGCATCAGCGACTGGACCGGAACAAATATTTCCCCGACAACAGGCGTACTGCTGTTCACCTTTGTTGCCGGTGGCGTGGTTTGCGTGGGGACCTCGCTGGTCGATCTGTTCAACCGTCTGCTATTCAGTGCCAAGATAATCTTCCTGGTGGCGATGCTGGCTCTGTTAATGCCGCATATTCATAAAGTGAACCTGCTTACGCTGCCGCTGCAACAGGGGCTGGCGCTCTCCGCAATCCCGGTCATCTTCACCTCGTTCGGTTTTCACGGCAGTGTTCCCAGTATCGTCAGCTATATGAACGGTAACATCCGTAAACTGCGTTGGGTGTTTATTACGGGTAGCGCTATTCCTCTGGTCGCCTATATCTTCTGGCAACTGGCGACGCTTGGTAGCATTAACTCGACAACATTCATGGGGCTTTTAGCCAATCACGCAGGCTTAAACGGCTTATTGCAGGCATTGCGTGAAGTCGTGGCTTCGCCGCACGTCGAACTGGCGGTGCATCTGTTTGCTGACCTCGCACTGGCAACCTCTTTCCTCGGCGTTGCATTGGGATTATTTGACTACCTGGCCGACCTCTTCCAGCGCCGCAATACTGTAGCGGGAAGAATGCAAACCGGCGTGGTGACCTTCCTGCCGCCGCTGGCATTCGCGCTGTTCTATCCGCGTGGTTTTGTCATGGCATTAGGGTATGCGGGCGTTGCCCTGGCGGTGCTGGCGCTGCTCATTCCCTCGATGCTGGCCTGGCAGAGCAGAAAACATAATCCGCAGGCCAACTACCGCGTAGCAGGCGGTGCTCCGGCGCTGGCACTGGTATTTTTGTGCGGCATTGTGGTGATAGCAGTACAGTTTTCTATTGCAGCAGGATTACTACCAGAAGTGGGTTAAAACAAAGGGGCTTTCGCCCCTTTCTGTTAATGCAAACAGCACTGCTTATATTTCTTGCCGCTGCCACACGGACAAGGGTCATTGCGTCCTACTTTGGCATCCACTTTCACCGGTACTTTGACCGGCGTTTCCTGAGGATGCGCCATCCAGTAAGCATGCAGGTCCAGCGCAGCCAGGCGGATGGCATCGACGCTCTCTTCAAACGCTTCCGGCGTTAGTTTCTCAACCACCGCAAAGTTCTCTTCCGTGCCGTGCAGCGCAATAGCTTCAAGTGCTGGTTTTAACGTGTCCGGTAACGCGGACCAGTCTGACAGTGCGACGCCGCGCATATAACCAAAGCACCACTCTTCAACGATGGTCAGTTCATGCTCGTCAATTTCACGCAAACCAAACAGCGGCTCAAACTGCTCAGGATATTCATCCAGACGATCGGCCGTATCCGCCATATGTTGAAACGCCAGGTTCATGAAACGCGTCATTTCTTTTTCGGAGGACCAGCGAGGGACATACTGCGCGCCGCCCCAAATCGCGACCAGCCACTGCTCTGGTTCAATTTCATACGGTGAACTCAGCACCGCCGTCAGCAAACCATCCAGTTCTGACACATCCAGAATAGCCTTGTCTGTATTGTACTTAGTCAGTACATCATCCAGCCATTCCAGTTCGCTCTCGTTTAATGGTCCCGTTTTCATAACGCTTTTCCTTAGTCAAAAAATCTTGCCTGTGATCATCCTACATGGCTGGAGGGATAACAGATAAAAATGGGCATATGCGGCATATAGCTGCCGCCTGTTCAGGTTAACAGGAAACGAGGGGAATTCCGGAAGTTAACGCACAAAAGAGAACACTAAGCCGCCGGGCATCATACCGGGAAAACACAATAAAACCACCCGTAGGTGGTTTACTGTTGTTCAATACGGTTGAGCGTTGCGGTATAGCCCGTTTTCGCTACCGCGTTAAGTAACGTATCGGTTGGGAAACCTTCTGGCACAATCGCTTCTGCTTGTCGGGTTTTTAGGGAGGATTTTGCTTTAATCACACCATCGGTTTCACGTAGCGCCTGATTGACCGAAATAACGCACAGCGAGCAGGTCATATTTTGTATATCCAGCACCACTTTTTGATTGGCCGCCTGAGCCCACAGCGGCAGCAACAAGCATGCAACTAATGTGAAGATTTTCATTCAAATACCTCATAAAACCAGGCAACGAGCGTTGGATAAAATAGCACCGGCAAAATCAACGCCAGCGCGCACCAGTAGAGAACGCGCGCTTGCTTCAACGTTAACCATCCGGAGCACCACAGCCGCCTGGAAAAATAGAGCCGCCAGAAGACGCGCAGTAATAAGCCCAATGACACCAGCATCAGGGGAATTCGCAAAAACTCAAACTGGGTGAAAACAGCAAAGCTCGCCGCCGAAATACCAAACAACAGATAGAGCAGCGGTCCAACGCAGCATAAGCCCGCGGTGACAGCAGCCGCAGCGGCCGTCAACAGGGTGAGCCCCGCCCCTTTAGCGTTGTTCTGTGGCGACATAGCTGTAGGAGAACGCTTTAGGATCATAGAAATTGATCGGGTCACCATCGACTTCAGCGTAAGGATAGCCAAAGTTGTTCATGGCTCCCTGTTCCGTTGCTGGGTACAGCTCGAAATCACGCCCGTAGTTAAATCCAACCCAGTTCATTTCCCAGTTACCAAACAGGTAAGTGTTTACCGCCTGGACATCGGCGTCCTGATGCGACTCTTTCTCTGCCAGACGCATTTTGGTCACATCAGCAGGATCGCACGGTAACCAGCCGTAACCGGCCAGATAGAATTCGGCGCGGCAATGTTGTCCGCCGCTCACATCGGCGACGCCTGCACTGTCTGCTTTGCCAAAAGCGCTTTTCGAGTAACGTTCGAGCTTATTGGCTTTGCCCAGACGGATGCCAAACAGTTCGCGCGCCGGAATGCCGCTGGCCCGCGCCAGAGCCACAAAAACGGAGCTCATGTCGGTGCATTTTCCTTTGAGCTTACCGCTTTTTAAGATCTCCGCCACATCCCCCGTGCCGCAGCCAATGACGTCGTTATCGCGCTCCATATGGCTACTCACCCATTCGTAAATCAGGCGCGCTTTTTTCAGCGGATCCTGCTCATTACCGGTGATTTTACGCGCAGTTTCCAGAACAAGCCCATCAACTGGGGTATGTGTCGTCGGCAGCAGGTACGGTTTTACATCCAGCGGATAAATAATCTGCTCCGGCGCTTGCCAGGTTTTCAGCGCGTCCTGCTTCAGCGGCTCCCAGTCGGCGGTTTCAATGTCGATATCAACGTTAATCAACAGTTCGCCCTGCGAGTCAGGCCAGGTGGCAAACAGCGTTTTCGCGCCATAAGTATTATTAGTGGTAACGTACGCCTGCTTATAGTTTCCGCTAAAGGCAAGCGCCGTCATTTGTTGAAACGCGGTATCTACCGGAAGCGGGATCCACAGTTTTACCACGCCGCTCGACCCCTTAGGAGGGTTAAGTTTATACGTCTGGGATAACACAAAGCGCCGACGCGCGACTGGTGCAACGGATGGCTCAGCGGCGTGAACCGTCTGGCTAATAACCGCAGGACCGACTAAACCGGCGGCGGAAAGGAGAACGCTATTTTTGAGAAATTGTCGACGTTGCATTGCTGTCTGTCCATGTTGTAAGAGTTGGGCTACGGCTAAGAAGGTAAAAACCGTATGCGATCATCACAGCAGACAGACGCTGACATAAAAAGGTGAGCCGATGGAGGTTATTCATCAATAACAGACCTGTTAACTGTGAATGAAATAAGAAACTGCGCGACAGATAGTAAGCCATAGGCAGGCAAAAAGTACAGCCGTGAGAGCGAGTTCAGAATATATAAACATTCGTTGCCAGCTTACGGGCTAACCCTCTGGCCCCTTCGCGCATAACCATATCGTGATTCCAGCGAAAAACAGGTGCCGCCAGCGGAGCCAGGTAATTCATCCAGCGAATCGTGGTGCGAACATTCCAGTCATATCTGACGATAGTCTCTGTGCCATTGGCAGAAAAAGACCACACGCCTCGCCCTTCAACCGCCCCGCTGGCTTGCCCCTCAAGCAGCGAGCAGGGCAGAATATTCAACACGTTGATGTCAAAGGTTAAGCGATAAGGAAGCGCTCCTTTCCAGGTATAACGATGCAGCGCCCCAATGCCCTGTGTATCACCTTTTTTAATCTCAACAATGCGTTCCAGACTTTCCCACCATTCTGGCCACTGATCGGGATGAGAAAAAACATCCCATACCTCCTGAATTGAAGCCTCAACCCGCCAGACGGTGGAAAACCGATAGTTAGCCATAATGCAGACTCCCTCAAGGCGAGAAGAAATTGGCGGGAAAACGGATGTTAATGACCATAGCATCCAGAAGCACGGTTTCTAATCGCTGCCCATCTGGCGCATAGCTGATCACTTTGGCAGGGAGTCCATGATAATTATCCAGCCAGACGTCATAGCGGTGAACACCATCAACCGCCATTGTTCCTGGCCCAACCACAGATACGCGCGTCGTCGCCCGTCCTGCAAGGTTTTCCTTATCAACTGTGGTTGTTGTCCCTTCGCGTTGCAGATGACGAATATTGCCCAACAACACGCCGATATCAGAGCGATCCACCCGATGACCGCGCTCATCCTGGATCAATGAATTAGTAGGTGACAGGTGCAAAATGGGCAACGTACCCACACCAAATGGCCATAACGTCACTTTACCGCTGACAGGATTAAAGATAAGCGCCGCACCTGAATGCGGTTGGGTAAAATCCATCCGCACATACCCAGGCTTTTGAAAGCTATAGCGAATAATTTTGCTTTCATCGGATGGCGACGAGGAGCGCATCATGACCTGATAAGACGTCAGGTTATTAAATGACTGTTGAGAAAATGCGATGGGATCCGTAGCCCTGGCATTCTGCGAAAAGATATCCTTTTTTTCCACCGAATATACTGCACCACTAAAGGTAAGCAATGCTGCGAACATGACTATCGGAAAAGATGAAATGTTCATAGCAGCCCCCTGAATCAGCACTGTCTGCAAACAGAAGTAATCACCTGTTGGCTGTTTTTATTATAGTTCTTAACTGCGCGGCACTACTCTTCCGGCCTCTCAGACTCAGTATGGACAGCAGGTTTTAATTATTGGTTTTGTTTTCAGTTGAGATGACAACATAAAGCTATACTTTAATAGCCATACTTTTAATAGGTATTAATCATGAAACTGCCATCGGTATTTTCATGCGCCGTTCTCATATTACTGCTGCTGGCGTCATCGTCTGCCACAGCCAGCGCGTTACAAAGCCAGGCCGTCAGAGAGCAAGAGTTGAGCACGGCACTTCGAGCCAGTAATGGCGTGATCATCATTGGCGGGACGGATGATTTCGCTTTCACGATCAGGGCACGAAACCGAATCCACAGACAGCTGGTGATTGAGGATGGCTTTGGCGATCCCATCCTGATGAATGGTTTCCAGGACCACAACTATAATCCCGCCCGCGATGGGTTTATCAACAACCCTGCCCGAGGGGGCTTTATGTTTAACGCGCCGATTCGGCGATAGATTGATTAGCAATAGTGAGTTCTATGGCTTGTAAAAAACAGGCACAAAAAAACCACCCGTAGGTGGTTTCACGACACTGCTTATTGCTTTGATTATTCTGTTCTTTCCCATGGTACCCGGAGTGGGACTTGAACCCACACAGCGCGAACGCCGAGGGATTTTAAATCATGTTCGAAACAGAACAAAATCAATGTGTTACGTGAAATTTTCGCCATTAGATTATCATCTAGAGGTTAAGCAAATCAAGTGGTTATATTTTTGGTTTTGCCGCAATGGCGAAGATTTGCGTCCTCAATCAGCAGACCTCATGCGATATCACAGGCATGAGGCATTTCAGTTTTAGAGCGAGTGCTGCTTTATGCCCCATCACCCCCCCAGATTGTCATTTTATGAACGATAGCGAGGCTCTCATCGAATCAATCTGTTGGATGGGCGGTTCTGGCGTGGCATACTGTTAACTGAAAATTCTATAACTTATGAACTGAAGTATAATTATGCATAAAAATAATTCTTTCGACATTGCTAGGCATATAGCCGCATTAATGGTTTTGTTTTCACACCAACATGCCCTTTCAGGAATGCATGAGCCAGGAATCGAAGGATTCGAGACCTTAGGTGGATTGTCAGTTATTGTATTTTTTTCCATTTCTGGTTTTTTAATTGCAACATCTGCAATGAGAAGCAGTGACTTTATATCATTTATGGCTAAAAGGGTACGCAGAATATTCCCAGCGCTTATTGCATGCGCTCTGGGGTAATGACTCCAACTTATTGATAGTGTTTTATGTTCAGATAATGCCCGATGACTTTGTCATGCAGCTCCACCGATTTTGAGAACGACAGCGACTTCCGTCCCAGCCGTGCCAGGTGCTGCCTCAG
>NZ_JBIMRA010000008.1:0-214975 GCF_043945515.1 Citrobacter freundii complex sp. 2024EL-00216
CTGAGGCAGCACCTGGCACGGCTGGGACGGAAGTCGCTGTCGTTCTCAAAATCGGTGGAGCTGCATGACAAAGTCATCGGGCATTATCTGAACATAAAACACTATCAATAAGTTGGAGTCATTACCAGAAAAGGCGAGCAGCGCCACAATATTGTGTTTAATTAACATGCCAACATTCCATTTTAAAATAAGCTACAAAGCGGGTGCATAATAATGCTTACAATTTCATCGGTGCAAGATTCTTATTTATATAGTAATATATATAAAATTATATATATTGGGCTTGGCGATGAATAAATTACAACTTAAACACCGGGAACTGAAGATTATTTCGGTAATTGCTGCCAGTGAAAATATCAGCCATGCCGCTACTGTTCTCGGCATTGCTCAGGCCAACGTAAGTAAGTATCTTGCTGATTTTGAATCAAAAGTGGGGCTAAAGGTATTTGACCGCACCACCCGACAACTGACCCTCACGCCGTTTGGTATTGCGTTACTTCCTTACATCAATGACATGTTAGACAGAAATGAGCAGTTAAATAATTTCATTGCTGATTATAAGCACGAGAAACGTGGCAAAGTAACGGTATATGCACCAACCGGAATTATTGCTTACTTATCGCAACATGTTATTGCAAAAATAATGGATATTGGCGATATCAGTCTGGTGCTAAAAACCTATAACCTGGATCGCAAAGCATTTTATGAAGGCGTCGACTTTCCTGACGATTGTGATATTTTACTTTCCTATGCTCATCCTAAAGATGAATCACTGGTCGCCAGTTTTATCACTAAATATGCGGTTATTGCTTTTGCCAGTCGGGAATATCTCACAAAGCATCCTATTAGTAGTCCTGATGAATTAGTTAACCATTCCTGCATTCTAAT
Organism: Citrobacter freundii complex sp. 2024EL-00216; assembly: GCF_043945515.1. NCBI lineage: Bacteria > Pseudomonadati > Pseudomonadota > Gammaproteobacteria > Enterobacterales > Enterobacteriaceae > Citrobacter > Citrobacter freundii complex sp. 2024EL-00216. The sequence continues at coordinate 889 of NZ_JBIMRA010000008.1, forward strand.
TGATTCTATGATGATTGATGATGCCAACATTTGGCGATTCAATTCTGCTGAAGACAAAAAGATGCGTGACTATCGTGTGACGGGAAATTACATCTGCGACAATACACAATCCGCACTAGCGCTGGCACGTAATCATTTGGGGATTGTTTTTGCGCCAAATGAAAGTGTGCAAAGAGATTGTCGTTCCGAGATGCTGGTCCCGTGTTTCTCGGAGCAACATGAATGGTGGCTGGATTTAGTGGCGATTTTCCGCAAGCGTGAATACCAGCCCTGGCGTGTGCAGTATATTCTCGATGCAATGCTCGCGGAGATACGTCAGCAGCTTGCTCAGGCGATACGACAGCCTGAGTAAGCGAAATAGCCTGCGCTTAGTGGTCGAGATACAGGTAATGCACCCAACTGGTCATCCGCAGCAACACCTTGCGCATGACCGACACATGTTCGAAGTGGTCAGAGTAAACGGCGACCTGGGCGTAGATCCCATCAGGTAATGCGTTCACATCCGCATTATCGTTCAGCTCAATCGTGGCGATTACCCCTTCCGAACCAGGCGTAGAGTTTAAAGATTGCAGTGCCCCGTTCGACTGGTATGTACCACCCGGTACTGCCGGACTAATAGCTGCCAGTTTACCGCTAAACACCTTACCCGGCAGGGCATTAAACACCACTTCCGCTTCATCGCCTGGCTCCAGTCGCAACAACGAGTTTTGACGGAACTGGGCGATAATTTGTCGTTTCTGATCCGGGATGAATACCATGACCGGGCGCATCGGCAGCGCGGCGGCATAGGTTCCTGGGCGCATCAGCACCTGAGTGACGTAACCATCGCTGGGCGCGCGAACCACGGTCTGGTCCAGGTTGAACTCTGCTTCCGCTAGCTGTGCTTTCAGGCTGGCAATTTGCGAATTCTCACCCAGTACCAGACTGTCCAACTGGCTCTGAATTTGCTGTTGTTCTGCAACGGAGGATTTCACCGAGGCTTCCTGCGCCAGGTAGTTTTGGCGCGCGGCATCGATATCGCGTTCAGAAAAAGGATTCACCTTCGCCTGACTCCCCTGCGCATAGCGCTGGTAATCTTTTGCCAGTTTGTCACGCGTGGCCTTTGCCCGCTGCGTGTTGGCTTTCATTTCGTCTAACTGCGCAACCAGAGCCTGCTCTTTATGCTGTGCGGTAACAATATCAGCCTTCAGGCGATCTACCCGCGCCTGATAACGCCCTGGATTAAGCTTAAACAGAACCTCGCCTTTTTTGATTAGCGTATTCTTCTTATCCGTCACTTCTGTCACTACACCCGTTACCTGCGGCACCACGGGAATAGAAATTACCGCTTTTTGTGCCTTAAATGTATACGGATGGTTATAATTCATCAGTAATATAAGTCCGCAAACAATGAATATACCGCCTAATGCCGCGGTAGGAACTGTCCATTTATTTACAGGAATTTTAAAAATTTTAAATATTGACCATGCACACGCCACATAGGTCAGAACAATCAGTAAATCCATCGATATTACTCCGCCGGAGAGGTCTTGGCCTCACCCTGTTTCTTTTCCAGATCCGCAACCCTTGCCTGAAGCTGGATCAGGGAAGAATCCGCGCTCTGCATGCCCCACCCGCGTTCCGGGCGATAAAGCGTTGCCCAGATCCATAAAAAGGGCCAAATAACATGTAAGGTAAACAAACTAACCCAACCCGCAACATGTATTGCGTCGGCATGAGGATGGTTACGTTTCTTTGCAATTAGATAGGGAATATCATGCAGAATAATAATCCCGTAAAAAATGACCAGGAATACAAAAATAAGCACTCCTAATGCAAAATAATTAAGGAACATATTTGCCTCAGGGATTTAAATTAAGGAATTCGGATGCAATTTGATTTAAACAATAGAGTTGATAATAGTATTGGAATGACCAGATTGGATGCAATTATCTTATTTATATAACGATATATGGGTTTATATATACCCGTCGTCTTTCGAGCTGCTTCTTTGTTGGCTGCGTTCGTTCACCCCAGCCACTTACCTGAGGACATAACTTGATGCCCGGTACGCTAAACGCGACCGGGCAGTAGGTGACGTGAAATTAAAACAGCCCCAGTGGTTTATCAGAGTAGCTCACTAACAGGCATTTGGTTTGCTGATAATGCTCAAGCATCATCTTATGCGTCTCGCGCCCGATACCCGACTGCTTGTAGCCGCCGAACGCCGCATGCGCCGGGTAAGCATGGTAACAGTTGGTCCAAACTCGCCCCGCCTGAATCCCACGCCCCATTTTGTAAGCCAGATTTCCGTTTCGACTCCAGACACCAGCGCCAAGCCCATATTGGGTGTCATTAGCGATTTCCAGCGCTTCCTCCATGGTTTTAAACGTCGTGACAGCCAGCACCGGTCCGAAGATCTCCTCCTGGAAAACCCGCATGTTGTTCTTACCAAACAGAATAGTCGGTTCGAGGTAGTACCCCTCTTTTAACTCGCCATCCAGCTGCTTGCGCCGCCCGCCGGTGAGAACATCTGCCCCTTCTTTTTTACCAATGTCGATGTAATTCAGAATGGTTTCCAGTTGACCATGCGACACCTGTGCGCCCATTTGCGTCACGCTGTCTAACGGGTTGCCGCTACGGATACTTTCCACCCGACGAATGGCTCTTTCCATAAAACGTTCGTAAATGGATTCTTGTACCAGCGCCCGACTCGGGCAGGTACATACTTCGCCCTGGTTGAAGGCAAACAATGCAAAACCTTCCAGCGCTTTGTCAAAGAACGCATCTTCTTCATCCATCACGTCCGCGAAGAAGATATTGGGGGATTTCCCGCCCAGCTCCAGCGTGACAGGGATAATGTTCTGCGTGGCGTACTGCATGATCTGCTGCCCAACTTCCGTTGAGCCGGTAAACGCCACTTTTGCAATGCGTTTTGACGTCGCCAGATACTCACCGATTTCCCCTCCCGCGCCGTTTACCACGTTCACCACGCCTGGCGGGAGCAGATCGCCGACAACTTCCATCAGCAACAACACGGACAGCGGCGTCAGGCGCGCAGGTTTAAGCACGACACAGTTACCGGCAGCCAGGGCAGGCGCCATCTTCCAGCTGGCCATCAACAGCGGGAAGTTCCACGGGATAATTTGCCCCACCACGCCAAGAGGTTCATGGAAGTGATACGCCACAGTATCGCTATCAACTTCGCTTATTCCCCCTTCCTGTGCACGAATACAGGACGCGAAATAGCGGAAATGGTCAATCGCCAGCGGCACATCTGCCGCGCTGGTTTCACGGATGGGTTTACCGTTATCCCAGGTTTCAGCCGTCGCCAGCAGCTCCAGATTTTGCTCCATACGATCGGCAATTTTGAACAAAATCGCCGCCCTGTCCTGCACGGAAGTCTGCGCCCATTTATCTTTTGCTTTGTGCGCGGCATCCAGTGCCAAATCGATGTCCTTTTTGCCGGAAGAGGCCACTTCGCACAGTAATTGCCCGGTTACCGGCGTCAGGTTTTGGTAATACTCACCGTCCACCGGTGCGACCCAGTCACCGCCGATAAAGTTATCGTATCGGGCTTTTAACTTCAGAGGGTAACCATACTCGCCGGGATAAATACGTGTTGAAGGGGGGTTATTGGTCATGACCGTCTCCTTGCTGTAGGGGTACTACAAGGGTAGACGGGACTGGCGAATTATTCGCCAGCCTTTTACTGCTTTACGACAGGTATCACGAATTACATCGCAGCACGATAAATCGCCATGATTTCTTCATGTGTCGCCTGAATCGGGTTAGTGAAACCACAGGCGTCTTTCAGGGCATTAGTCGCCAGAACGGCAAAATCTTCTTCTTTCACGTTCAGCTCACGCAGCCCAGCCGGAATATTCACTTTCTGCGCCAGTTCGCGGATCGCCGCGATGCAGGCTTCTGCCCCTTGCTCTTCGCTCAGACCAGCAACGTTCACACCCATTGCCGAGGCGCAATCGCGCAGGCGGGCGGCAGCAACTTTACTATTAAATACCTGTACATGCGGCAGCAGTACGGCATTACATACTCCGTGTGGCAGATCGTAGAAGCCACCCAGCTGGTGCGCCATCGCATGCACGTATCCCAGAGAGGCATTGTTAAAGGCCATGCCTGCGAGGAACTGCGCATAGGCCATGGCTTCGCGCGCCTGAGCATTGCTGCCCTCTTCCACGGCGACCGGCAGGTTTTCCGCAATCATGGTGACAGCTTTAAGCGCGCACGCATCGGTAATGGGGGTCGCAGCAATAGAAACATAGGCTTCGATAGCGTGAGTCAGCGCATCCATACCGGTAGCCGCCGTCAGAGACTTCGGCATACCGACCATCAGCGAGGAGTCATTGACGGACAGCAGCGGTGTAACATGCTTATCCACAATCGCCATTTTAATGTGGCGTACTTCATCAGTGATGATGCAGAAACGGGTCATTTCAGATGCCGTACCCGCCGTGGTGTTGATGGCGATCATCGGCAGTTGCGGTTTTGCAGAGCGGTCTACGCCTTCGTAGTCACGAATATCGCCACCGTTAGCCGCCACCAGCGCAATGCCCTTCGCACAATCGTGAGGAGAGCCGCCGCCGAGAGAAATAACGCTATCACAGTCATTTTCTTTCAGCATTTTCAGGCCAGCGGCAACGTTACTGGTCGTGGGGTTAGGATGCGTACCATCGTAAATTACGCTGGAAATATCATGTTCCTGTAGCGCTTTTTGAATATCGCCAGCCATACCTAATTTCGTCAGCATGGCATCCGTAACAATCAGCGTACGGCGAAAACCATATTCCGCCATTGTATTCATTGCGTCTTTTAATGCGTCAGCGCCGATTACATTCACGGAAGGAATAAAAAATGTTGAAGCAGCCATTGTACGATCCTTAATTACTCTAAAGAGGTAGGAAGCATACGAGTGAAATTTCCAACAAAATATGATCGTGGTTGTTATTTTAATAACACTTACAATTAAAAAGCACATTAGGTTCATAATCTAATGTGCTTATTTCAATCAACATCTATTTTGTATTAATTCATTTAATCCATGAATTAATTGTTTCATTATTTTTCAGGGAACAGCAACGCATCGCGTAATAAATGATCATTTCCCCGACGGCGAGTAAAACCAATGCGGTCAAAATATTCCAGAATTTGGATAGCCAATTTGCGCCCAACGTTAAGCCTGTCGCGAAAATCGGCGGCACATGTCGATCCCCTTTCCTGATCCAGTTCGCGGATCATATTGGCAAAGGCCACAATCCGATCGTTACGGTAATAACGATCTTTCACGATCGCGGTAATGATGCCTTGCTGTGCCGCTTGTCGTAACGCCACACGCATCATCTGTTCATCCGTTCCCGTCTGTTTTGCCAAATCGCGCACCCACCACGGCTCATCGCCAAAAAGCGGTTCTACTTTTTGCCAGATTGCCAACTGCTCATCGCTGAAACCCGCCTTATGTTCCGGCAAATGCAACCAGCCATGATGGCTATGGATAGCGCCACTCTCGCGCATCTTTTCAATTAACAGCAATACCAGCGCTTCGTCTTCCATCGGCAAAGCCATACGGCGCAGGCGCTCGCGCCCGGGCCCTGGTTCATCACGGTGCTGCTCATGGTAGGTCGCCAGCGTATCGAGAACTTTCCGCTGCCAGCGCGCGGCAACGGGGGCATTCAACAGGCTGTATCCCGCCTGAATAAAACCATGTTGCTCAATCAACGGACGCATACCATTGCCATTGAGCTGACGCGCCCAGGCAAAGTCAGGAATATTCACCGCCCCACGCGTCAGGTGCAGCGCCAGAGCGTCACCGTCAGTCTGCGCGTTTTCCAGCGCCGACAGCCACTGCAAATATTCCGGCTTACGCTTTCCGCGTCGCGGCGGATTAAGCGTCACAACACGTGCACCTGCCAGCGTTGTACGGGCAGAAATATCACGCAGCACCAGACGGTCGTTATCGGCAAGCCAGAGTGGTGTATCAAACACCAGTTCAGCTAGTGTCCCTTCAAGCAGAGAGATACGCCCGGTAACATGGCTAGCCGCGTGGTGAATATGCAACGGTTGCCACTGTATCAGCGGCGCGGCATGTTCTAAAGAAACAATCACGCGGGTAAAAGCCTCTGGCGGCGCATCGGAAAGCAGCCAGTCGCCGCGGTTTAGTTCTTCTTTTTGCGCATCACCGGCAATATTCAGCGCAATACGTTGTCCCGCTTGCGCGCGGTCGGTGGCCTGATTTTGTGCATGCAGGCTACGTACGCGCATCGGTTTGTTGACGCCCGTGAGCCACAGCGTGTCACCGACATTCACTTCACCGCTGAGCGCCGTCCCGGTCACCACCAGCCCTGCGCCTTTGACCGTAAAGGCACGGTCAATCGCCAGGCGGAAACTGTGATCGCGGGCATGCTCGCGCGACGTTAATTGCAACAAATGGTCACGCAATTCCTCGATACCACGGCCTTCACTGGCCGCTGTGACGAAAAGCACCGACTCCGCGAAACCATAATTCCCCAGCGTGGCCTGAATCTCCGCACGCACCTCTTCAATTCTTGCTTCGTCTACGCGGTCGGCTTTCGTGAGTGCCACGGTGATCTGCGGATTGCCCGTCAGCTGCAGAATTTGCAAATGCTCACGGGTTTGCGCCATTACGCCATCATCACACGCCACCACCAGCAACGCGTGATCGATGCCGCCGACCCCCGCCAGCATGTTGGACAGAAACTTTTCGTGTCCGGGAACGTCGATAAACCCCAGCACCCGCCCATCCGGCTGCGGCCAGTAGGCATAGCCGAGATCGATGGTCATGCCGCGCTTTTTTTCTTCCGGCAGACGGTCGGCATTCACACCGGTAATCGCCTGTAATAACGTTGTTTTTCCGTGGTCAACGTGTCCGGCGGTTGCAATAATCATTTCAGCATCATCTCCATAAACCGGGTCTCGTCTTCAAGGCAGCGCAGATCCAGCCATAAGCGGCCATCATAAATTCGCCCAATAACCGGCACGGGCAGCGTACGCCAACGGGCTGCCAACGCTTCGAGGCGGCTCCCGCGCCCGTCATGTGGGGTAAAGGTTAGCGCCGCGCTGGGCAGCCTATCAACAGGTAGTGAGCCGCTGCCAATCTGCGACAGGCAAGGCATCACATTCAGGGCGAACTCATCGCCGTAATGCTCTGCAAGCTGTGCCTGTAATTGCTGTGCCTGCGCGTGGATCGCTTCTTGTGAGCGGGTGAGCTGGCGCAATGTCGGCAACTTCTCCACCAGTGCTTCCGGGTGCAGATAGAGCCGTAGCGTCGCTTCCAGCGCAGCCAGTGTCATTTTATCTGCCCGTAATGCGCGTTTCAGCGGATGGCTCTGCAAACGAGCGATCATCTCTTTTTTACCGACAATTATCCCAGCCTGCGGCCCGCTCAGCAGTTTATCGCCGGAAAAACTCACCAGACTGACGCCAGCGGCAATCAGTTGCTGCGGCATCGGCTCCTGCGGCAAACCATACTGGCTGAGATCGACCAGCGAACCACTGCCCAGATCCGCCACCACCGGTACATCCAGCTCCTGCCCAATTACGGCCAGCTCCGCCTCATCCACCGACTTTGTGAAGCCTTCAATGCTGTAATTACTGGTATGCACTTTCATCAGCAGACCGGTGTTTTCATTCACCGCCTGGCGGTAATCTTTCGCATGGGTCCGGTTGGTGGTCCCCACCTCGCGTAAAATGCATCCGGCCTGACACATGACGTCCGGAATACGAAACGCGCCGCCAATTTCCACCAGCTCGCCGCGAGAAACAACCACCTCTTTGCCGTTCGCCGTGGCGGCCAGCATCAGTAGAACAGCTGCCGCATTGTTATTGACGATACAGGCGTCTTCCGCCCCCGTCAGACGGCAGAGTAAATCCGCCAGGGCCCGATCCCGATGTCCCCGCCCGGCATCATCCAGACTGTATTCCAGCGTCACCGGCGTGCGCATCGCCTGTACCACCGCTTCAATTGCTTCTTCGGCCTGCGACGCGCGCCCAAGGTTGGTATGCAGCACCGTTCCGGTCAGGTTAATCACCGGGCGTAGCGCGCTTTGCGATTCTCGTTCCAGCCGGGCGCTGGCTTCTTGTGCCCAGTCCTCACACCATGCCGGGAGCGCGTGCGTGTCGCGAATAGCTTCTCTGGCTTCGTCGAGCATGTGACGCAGCAGGTCAACCACCCGGGTATGGCCGTGAGATTCACGTAAGGCTGGGAAGGCGCTATCGCGCAATAAACGATCGATAGCAGGAAGCTGGCTGTAGAGTGAACGCATGTCGGTTGTCATGAAAGGGCCTGGCTGTTGGTGGCCCTCTCCACCGTGGAGAGGGATATCGATATAGGAAGGATTGTACCGTGACTTTGCTCAGGCGGACATAATACGCATCAAGCCTTTGGCGGTTCCGTGCGGGCAAAACTCTCGCGTTGAAAGAGCGTTTCCACCAGTTTGACCAGACGGGGTCGGTCAACACACCAGCCGGGCGCAACCCGACGGAAATTGAGATAACCGACGGCGCAGGCAATCGCAATGGTTGCCAGGTTAACCGTATCCGTTTTCAGCGTACCATCCGCCAGATAGCCTTCCAGCACATCCAGACTACGGGTGATCTTCTCACGCTGACGTAATAATTCAGTTTCTGACTGCTGCGCGGCAGGGCGAGCCTGTTCGCGCACCGAAACTAAACCGGCATCCATAATGCCGTCTGCCAACGCTTCCAACTGGCGTACCTTCAGCGCAGCCAGCGGATCACGCGGCAGCATGGCTGGTGCAATATCCAGTAGCTCTATATATTCCGCGATGATAGGAGAATCAAACCAATACTCGCCCGCATCGGTGACCAACGCGGGTACTTTACCTAACGGGTTATAGCGCGCCACGCCGCTATCCGCGTTATAGGGGAGTTCATTCACAAATTCGAAGGTGATGCCCTTTTCCAGTAACAGAATAGAAATTTTACGCACAAAAGGGCTGGTATAGCTGCCAATGAGTTTCATGCCGGGTCCTTTTTGCCAACAAAAAAGCGGTGCCCAACGATAGTGGGACACCGCTTAGTATGGCTCAGGTCACTGAAAATGGCAGGTGATGGCAGTCTCAATGATCCAAATAAAGGTAATGCATCCAACTGGTCATGCGCAGCAGTACTTTACGCATTACCGACACGTGGGCGAAATGGTCGGAATAGACTGCAACCTGAGCATAGATACCGTCCGGCAGCGCATCCACATCGGCATTCGGATCCAGCTCAATCGTGGCCAGCACGCCATCGGTACCCGGCACCACCGTTAAGGACTGTAATGCGCCCTGCGCCTGATAAGAACCGCCCGGAACGACCGGAAGAATACTGGTCAGCTTGCCGGTGAAAACCTGGCCAGGCAGCGCATTAAACACCACTTCCGCTTCATCGCCCGGCTTAAGGCGCAGCAGCGAGTTCTGGCGGAATTGCGCCACGATTTGCCGTTTTTGTTCAGGAATAAACACCATTACCGGACGCAAAGGTAATGCTGCTGCGTAAGTCCCCGGACGAATTAAAATCTGCGTGGCATAACCGTTGCTGGGGGCACGAACGACCGTCTGTTCAAGATTGTATTTAGCCTCGGCAAGCTGGGCGCGCAGGGAGGCGACCTGGGATTGCTCACCGTTGACCATACTGTCTAACTGGCTCTGAATCTGCGTCTGTTCCGCTACTGAGCCTTTGACCAGCGCATCCTGTGCCAGATAGTTTTGCCGGGCGTTATCGATATCGCTTTCAGAGAACGGGTTAACCTTCGCCTGACTGCCTTTCAAATAGCGTTGATAATCTTTATACAGGCGGTCACGTTCCGCAGACACGCGGGTGGTATTGGCGACCGCTTCCGACAACTGTGCTTTCAGGTTGTCGATGTTGTGCGTAGCGGTAACCAGATCAGCCTGCAGCCTGTCGACACGCGCCTGATACCGTACCGGATCGAGCTTAAACAGCACATCGCCTTTTTTAATTAGCTGATTATTTTTATCCGTTACCTCACTAACAATTCCTGTGACTTGCGGAGTGACCGGAATTGAAATAACCGCTTTTTGCGCCGTAAAGGTATACGGGTGGTTATAGTTCATTAATAAAATCAATCCCGCAACAATGAACACCCCACCTAATGCAGCGGTAGCAAGCGTCCATTGGTTTACCGGAATACGGAATATTTTAAAGATGGCCCAGGCAAAGGCCACATAGGTCAGGACTATCAACAAATCCATGATTAAATCTCCGGAAAGGTGGAGTTATCGGTTTTTTTCTCCCCATCCAGTCTTTTTTCCAACTGGGTGATTCGCGCTGCCAGCGCGGCAATCTCAGGGTCTGACTCCTTTCCGGTCGGTGTGATGTGTGACTGCATTCCCCATCCCTTTTCAGGCTGGTAGAGCGTGGCCCAGATCCACAGGAACGGCCAAATAACATGAAGAGTGAACAAGCTCACCCATCCTGCAGTATGGATGGCATCGGCATGGGGATGGTTGCGCTTCTTAGCCATGTTATAGGGGATATCGTGGATGGCGATGATTCCATAAAACAGAACCAGAAATACGAAAATCAGCACGCCCAACGCGAAATAATTTAGAAACATACCTGCCTCGAATTCACGCTAATTAGAGTTTTTTTATGCCGGCAGCCGTATGCACCCTGGCTGATGTTTTGAACATAACTGGAGTTAAGGGTTTTTGCCATACCACAAAATAAATATTTTTTCTGGTGAGAAATTGCTTTGTTTTGCAATAAAAAATGTCGGGGGTAGAACCTGCCGCAGATCACATCTGATAAATTTCAGATGAAAATACTTTGCGATTCACATCACAAAAATCCAACAAACAAGGAAAGCAAAAATGTGAATCACTTCACATTTAATCCTCATTTTCAGCGAATTATTGCACTGCGATGTTTTTTTGTACCGGTATTTTGTGATGAAAATCACATTAACTAACGCCATACACCCTATATTTACGTGACGAATGTCACATAAAAGGCCGTCGACTGGACAGTTGAACGATTCAGTGCCAGATTTCGCAGTATCTACAGGGTCCGGCTACCTCCTGCCGCTACATTAACAAACCTCGGGCTTTCAGCCTGCGTGATAGCAAACATAAGAAGGGGTGTTTTTATGTCATCCGATATTAAGATCAAGGTGCAAAGCTTTGGTCGATTCCTCAGCAACATGGTGATGCCAAATATCGGCGCGTTTATCGCGTGGGGTATTATCACCGCATTATTCATTCCGACAGGGTGGTTGCCGAACGAAACGCTGGCGAAGCTGGTCGGCCCGATGATCACCTATCTGCTGCCGCTACTGATCGGTTATACCGGTGGTAAACTGGTTGGCGGCGAGCGTGGCGGCGTAGTTGGTGCAATCACCACCATGGGCGTTATCGTCGGCGCGGACATGCCAATGTTCCTCGGCGCGATGATTGCAGGTCCACTGGGCGGCTGGGCGATCAAACACTTCGACAACTGGGTAGACGGTAAGATCAAATCCGGTTTTGAGATGCTGGTGAATAACTTCTCCGCTGGCATCATCGGTATGATCCTCGCCATTCTGGCATTCCTTGGCATTGGTCCATTGGTTGAAGCACTGTCCAAAATTCTGGCGGCAGGCGTTAACTTCATGGTTGTCCATGACATGCTGCCGCTGGCGTCTATCTTCGTTGAACCGGCGAAAATCCTGTTCCTCAACAACGCCATTAACCACGGTATTTTCTCACCGCTGGGTATTCAGCAGTCCCATGAGATGGGCAAATCCATCTTCTTCCTGATTGAAGCTAACCCGGGTCCGGGTATGGGCGTCCTGCTGGCGTACATGTTCTTCGGTCGCGGCAGCGCTAAGCAGTCTGCAGGCGGCGCGGCTATCATCCACTTCCTGGGTGGTATCCACGAAATTTACTTCCCGTACGTGCTGATGAACCCGCGCCTGATCCTGGCCGTTATTCTCGGCGGTATGACTGGCGTATTTACCCTGACTATCCTGAACGGCGGTCTGGTTTCTCCGGCGTCTCCGGGTTCTATCCTGGCCGTGCTGGCAATGACACCGAAGGGAGCTTACTTCGCTAACATCGCTGCTATCTGTGCGGCTATGGCAGTCTCCTTTGTGGTCTCAGCCATTCTGCTGAAAACCAGCAAAGTGAAAGAAGATGATGACATTGATGCCGCAACCCGTCGTATGCACGACATGAAAGCGGAATCCAAAGGCGCATCTCCGCTGGCGGCTGGCGACGTCACCAACGACCTGAGCCATGTGCGTAAAATCATCGTTGCCTGCGATGCCGGTATGGGTTCCAGTGCCATGGGTGCGGGCGTACTGCGTAAGAAAGTACAGGATGCAGGGCTGTCTCAGATTTCCGTCACTAACAGCGCGATTAATAATCTGCCGCCGGATGTGGATCTGGTCATTACCCACCGTGACCTGACCGAACGCGCGATGCGCCAGGTGCCTCAGGCACAGCACATTTCGCTGACCAACTTCCTCGACAGCGGTCTGTACTCCAACCTGACCGAACGTCTGGTCGCTGCGCAGCGCCACAACGTGAACGAGGAGAAAGTTCGCGACCACCTGAAAGACAGCTTTGAAGAGGGTGATACCCACCTGTTCAAACTGGGTGCGGAGAACATCTTCCTTGGCCGTAAAGCGGCTAACAAAGAAGAAGCGATTCGCTTTGCTGGTGAGCAACTGGTGAAAGGTGGTTACGTTGAGCCAGAATACGTCGAGGCGATGCTGGACCGCGAAAAACTGACCCCGACTTACCTGGGTGAGTCCATCGCAGTACCGCACGGTACGGTTGAAGCCAAAGACCGCGTGCTGAAAACCGGTGTGGTGTTCTGCCAGTACCCGGAAGGCGTTCGCTTCGGTGAAGAAGAAGACGATATTGCCCGTCTGGTTATTGGTATCGCAGCGCGTAACAACGAGCACATCCAGGTGATTACCAGCCTGACCAACGCTCTGGATGATGAATCCGTGATCGAACGTCTGGCCCATACCACCAACGTGGATGAAGTTCTGGAACTGCTGGCAGGTCGTAAGTAAGCGTTATTGCCCGGAGGCGCTCACGCTTACCGGGCCTACAAAATCCTCTCCCTTGTGGAGAGGGTTAGGTTGAGGGAAAAGCCTCACCCCAGCCCTCTTGGGTAAAAACATTAATGAAGGTTAATACTATGAAAGCATTACATTTTGGCGCAGGTAATATCGGTCGTGGCTTTATCGGCAAACTGCTGGCGGACGCGGGGATACAGCTGACGTTCGCGGATGTAAATCAGGTCGTGCTCGATGCCCTGAATGCCCGTCATAGCTATCAGGTTCATGTCGTGGGTGAAAATGAGCAGGTTGATACCGTCTCCGGCGTCAACGCTGTAAGCAGCATCGGCGATGATGTTGTTGAACTGATTGCCCACGTAGATTTAGTCACTACCGCCGTCGGTCCGGTTGTACTTGAGCGTATCGCTCCAGCCATCGCCAAAGGACTGGTTAAACGCAAGGCGCAGGGCATCGCTACTCCACTAAATATCATCGCTTGTGAAAACATGGTGCGCGGAACGACCCAGTTGAAAGGCCATGTAATGAACGCGTTAGCAGATGAAGATAAAGCCTGGGTTGAAGAACATGTTGGCTTTGTCGATTCTGCCGTGGACCGCATTGTTCCGCCTTCGGCTTCAGCAACCAACGATCCGCTGGAAGTTACCGTCGAAACCTTCAGTGAGTGGATTGTCGACAAAACACAGTTCAAAGGTGAACTGCCAAATATCCCAGGAATGGAATTAACTGATAACCTGATGGCATTTGTCGAACGTAAACTCTTCACGCTAAACACCGGGCATGCTATAACCGCGTACCTCGGAAAATTGACCGGTCATCAGACCATCCGTGACGCGATTCTCGACGAGAAAATCCGCGCAGTGGTAAAAGGTGCGATGGAAGAGAGCGGCGCGGTACTGATCAAACGCTATGGCTTTGATGCAGCAAAACATGCGGCATACATTCAGAAAATCCTCGGTCGTTTTGAAAACCCGTATCTGAAAGATGACGTTGAGCGCGTGGGTCGTCAGCCGCTGCGTAAGCTGAGCGCAGGTGACCGCCTGATTAAACCACTGCTGGGTACGCTGGAATATGGTTTGCCGCATGCGAATCTGGTTACCGGTATTGCGGCAGCGATGCACTATCGCAGCGAAGAAGATCCGCAGGCACAGGAACTGGCCGCGCTGATTGACGAAAAAGGTCCACAGGCCGCGCTGGCGCAAGTTTCCGGGCTGGATGCCAATAGTGATGTCGTGCTTGAGGCTGTTAACGCGTATAACGCAAAGAAATGATGCAGGACCTGGCGCAGGATATCCTGCGCCTGAATAATAGATTGTCAGATATGCAGGCAATAATGGAACAAACGCAGGCCTTTGAAAATCGTGTGCTTGAGCGTCTGAATGCTGGCAAAACCGTACGCAGCTTCCTCATCACCGCCGTAGAACTGCTCACCGAGGCGGTGAATATCCTTGTGCTTCAGGTATTTCGCAAAGACGACTATGCGGTGAAATACGCCGTAGAACCGCTGCTCGACGGCGATGGTCCGTTGGGCGATCTTTCTGTTCGTCTGAAGTTAATCTACGGCCTGGGCGTACTCAGTCGCCCGGAGTACGAAGATGCGGAGCTGCTGATGGCGCTGCGGGAGGAGCTGAATCACGACGGCAACGAATACGCATTCACCGACGACGAAATTCTTGGACCGTTTGGTGAACTTCACTGCGTGACGGCACTCCCGCCGCCACCCCAGTTTGATACCTCAGACTCTGGTTTGCATGCCATGCAGATCCAGCGTTACCAGCAGATGGTACGATCCACCATGGTCCTTTCCCTGACCGAGCTGATTTCTAAAATCAGCTTAAAAAAAGCCTTTCAAAAATAAGACGATGTTTGCTTATTTCTCTTCCTGCTGCGGTCGATACAGCTGCCGATAGTACGCCAGACGTTGCAGATACAGCTGCGCGTTTTCCTGCGGTATTTCTGAAGGGACAACGTTGCGCGGCGGTGTTTTATTCAAATATTCGCGAAAAGCCTGGCTTGAAGCCATAAAATCGACAGTTTTATCAATCAGGATTGAAACGTTCTCACCTATTTTCGCCATAATCTTCCCTCCTCCATGTATTAACCGCGCTCAGCCTGTGCGGTTGATCATTTAAGTTTAGGATCAGTTGGGTGTTTATATTGAGGAAAACGTGCTTCACCACGAACACGCCAATAAAAAGCACCACGGCCGATCTTATCGCTTAAATTTCCTTGTTAATCAATGCAGTAACATTATCATTAGCTAATTAATACTTACGGTATTTGATTATTTATCTTCGAGCAGTTGTGAATAATCCCGCTCTGCGCGCATACTATAGGATATTCATCCTATTTTTATCAGAAGCTATCCTATGAAAGAAGTCGAAAAAAACGAAATTAAACGCCTGAGCGATCGTCTGGACGCTATTCGCCACCAGCAGGCAGACCTGTCCCTGGTTGAAGCCGCCGACAAATACGCCGAGCTGGAAAAAGAGAAAGAAACTCTGGAAGCCGAGATCGCACGCCTGCGTGAAGTTCACGGCCAGAAGCTGAGCAAAGAAGCGCAAAAGCTGACAAAACTTCCATTCCGTCGGGCCATCACCAAAAAAGAGCAGGCTGACATGGGCAAACTGAAGAAAAGCGTGCGCGGCCTGATCGTCGTCCACCCGATGACCGAGCTTGGCCGTGAAATGGGCCTGAAAGAGATGACGGGCTTCGCGAAGAGCGAGTTCTAATCTCCCACCGGGCAACATCCGCTTGCCCGGTCCTTCATTTCCCCTCGCAATTGGCCCTACCAATTTTAGCCAGATCCTACCAGCACCTCACATTTCATTAAAATGTGCGTACAATACCGTTGCCAATAAATAACATTTGATTAACCATTCATTGTCATTACCCCTACACAACAATATTGGCAGGGCCACTTTTACACATAATGTGACGAAGATTTGAGCAAAGACTCATTCCATTATGTCAGCGGCCCCCAGGAGACCTGCAATGAATCTCTGGCAACAGAACTACGACCCGGCCGGTAATATCTGGCTTTCCAGCCTGATCGCATCGCTCCCTATCCTGTTCTTTTTCTTCGCCCTGATTAAGCTCAAGCTGAAAGGCTATGTTGCGGCGTCATGGACGGTGGTGATCGCTTTGTCGGTCGCCCTGCTGTTCTACAAAATGCCGGTCGATCACGCACTGGCATCCGTAGTGTACGGTTTCTTCTACGGTCTGTGGCCAATTGCCTGGATCATTATCGCCGCGGTATTCGTCTATAAAATCTCGGTGAAGACCGGGCAGTTCGACATCATCCGCTCATCAATACTCTCGATTACCCCAGACCAGCGTCTGCAAATGCTGATTGTTGGTTTCTCCTTTGGGGCATTCCTCGAAGGAGCGGCAGGCTTTGGCGCTCCGGTAGCGATTACCGCCGCACTGCTGGTTGGTCTTGGCTTTAACCCGCTGTATGCGGCAGGTTTGTGCCTGATCGTAAATACCGCGCCGGTCGCTTTTGGCGCAATGGGCATTCCGATTCTGGTCGCCGGTCAGGTTACCGGACTGGACAGCTTCGAGATTGGCCAGATGGTAGGTCGTCAGCTGCCGTTCCTGACCATTATCGTGCTGTTCTGGATTATGGCGATTATGGATGGCTGGCGTGGTGTCAAAGAAACCTGGCCTGCGGTGATGGTCGCTGGCGGCTCGTTTGCTATCGCACAGTACCTCAGCTCTAACTTTATCGGGCCGGAACTGCCGGACATTATCTCTTCTCTGGTCTCACTGGTGTGTCTGACGCTGTTCCTGAAACGCTGGCAGCCGGTACGTATCTTCCGTTTTGGCGATATGGGCGCTTCGCAGGTCGATATGGATCTGTCGCGCACCCGCTACACCGCTGGGCAGGTGGTACGCGCCTGGTCACCGTTCCTGTTCCTGACAGCTACCGTCACACTGTGGAGCATACCGCCGTTTAAAGCGCTGTTTGCGCCAGGCGGCGCGATGTACCACTGGGTGGTCAATATTCCGGTTCCGTTCCTCGACAAGCTGGTTGCCCGTATGCCGCCGGTCGTACACGAAGCCACAGCCTACGCGGCGGTGTACAAATTTGACTGGTTCTCCGCGACCGGTACTGCGATTCTGTTTGCCGCCCTGCTGTCTATCGTCTGGCTGAAGATGAAGCCATCTGCTGCGCTGCAGACCTTTGGTAGCACGCTGAAAGATCTGGCGCTGCCTATCTACTCCATCGGGATGGTGCTGGCGTTCGCGTTTATCTCTAACTACTCCGGGCTTTCATCCACCCTGGCACTGGCCCTGGCACATACCGGCAGCGCATTTACCTTCTTCTCGCCGTTCCTTGGCTGGCTGGGGGTATTCCTGACCGGGTCCGACACCTCATCAAACGCATTGTTCGCCGCCCTGCAGGCCACGGCCGCTCAGCAAATCGGCGTTTCTGATGTGCTGATGGTGGCCGCAAATACCACCGGCGGCGTGACCGGCAAAATGATCTCTCCACAATCTATCGCTATCGCCTGTGCGGCAGTGGGATTAGTGGGGAAAGAGTCTGATCTGTTCCGCTTTACCGTGAAGCACAGCCTGATTTTCACCTGCATGGTGGGTGTGATTACCACGCTGCAGGCCTATGTCTTAACCTGGATGATTCCATGATAGTGATGCCCAGACGCCTGTCAGACGAAGTCGCATCTCGTGTGCGGGCGCTGATTGAAGAACAACAGCTGGAGGCGGGCATGAAGTTGCCCGCTGAGCGCCAGCTGGCCGTACAGCTCGGCGTATCGCGCAACTCGCTGCGCGAGGCGCTGGCGAAACTGGTGAGCGAAGGCGTGTTGATTAGCCGTCGTGGCGGCGGGACGTTTATCCGCTGGCAGCATGAGGCATGGTCTGAACAAAACATCGTTCAGCCGCTGAAAACTCTACTGGCAGACGACCCTGATTACAGTTTCGATATTCTGGAAGCCCGCCACGCCATCGAAGCCAGCACCGCCTGGCATGCAGCTATGCGTGCCACTGCTGCCGACAAAGAGAAGATCAGACTCTGTTTCGAGGCCACACAAAGCGAAGATCCAGATCTCGCCTCGCAGGCAGACGTTCGCTTTCATCTCGCCATTGCGGAGGCCTCGCACAACGTGGTGCTGTTACAGACCATGCGCGGTTTCTTCGACGTATTGCAGTCTTCGGTGAAACAGAGCCGCCAGCGAATGTACCTTGTGCCGCCCGTATTTTCGCAACTGACGGCGCAGCATCAGGCCGTCCTGGATGCGATTGTTGCCGGAGATGCCGACGGAGCGCGTAAAGCAATGATGGCGCACCTCAGTTTTGTCCACACCACGATTAAACGATTTGATGAAGATCAGGCCCGCCAGGCGCGAATCACCCGCCTGCCCGGTGACCCTGGTGAGAATAGCAGGGAGAACAACACATGATTATTTCAGCAGCCAGCGACTATCGCGCCGCAGCCCAGCGCATCCTACCCCCCTTCTTGTTCCACTATATAGACGGTGGGGCGTATGCAGAGCACACTCTGCGCCGTAACGTGGCAGACCTGTCGGAGGTGGCGCTGCGCCAGCGCGTGCTGAAGAATATGTCCGACCTGAGCCTGGAGACAAAGCTGTTCAACGAAACGCTCTCCATGCCGGTGGCCCTTGCACCTGTCGGTCTGTGCGGCATGTACGCGCGCCGGGGCGAAGTTCAGGCCGCCGCCGCCGCTGATGCCAAAGGCATTCCATTTACGCTTTCCACGGTATCCGTATGTCCGATTGAAGAAGTCGCCCCAACCATCAAGCGTCCAATGTGGTTTCAGCTATATGTTCTGCGCGATCGCGGCTTTATGCGCAACGCGCTGGAGCGCGCCAAAGCGGCGGGTTGCTCCACGCTGGTCTTTACCGTCGATATGCCAACACCGGGTGCACGCTACCGTGACGCCCATTCCGGGATGAGCGGCCCAAATGCCGCACTGCGCCGCTACTGGCAGGCAGTCACCCATCCACAGTGGGCATGGGACGTTGGCCTGAACGGTCGCCCACATGATTTAGGTAATATCTCGACTTATCTTGGTAAACCTACCGGTCTTGAGGATTACATCGGCTGGCTGGCGAATAACTTCGATCCGTCGATTTCCTGGAAAGACCTCGAGTGGATCCGCGAATTCTGGGATGGCCCGATGGTGATCAAAGGGATCCTCGATCCCGAAGATGCCCGAGACGCCGTACGCTTTGGCGCGGATGGTATTGTTGTCTCTAACCACGGTGGCCGCCAGTTAGACGGCGTGCTGTCTTCTGCTCGCGCGCTGCCCGCCATTGCCGATGCAGTAAAAGGCGATATCACCATTCTGGCAGACAGTGGGATCCGCAACGGTCTGGATGTCGTACGTATGATTGCGCTGGGCGCGGATAGTGTTCTGCTGGGACGTGCTTATCTGTACGCGCTGGCCACCCACGGTCAGGCCGGGGTGGCGAATCTGCTGAATCTGATCGAGAAAGAGATGAAGGTGGCAATGACCCTGACCGGGGCGAAATCGATTAGCGAAATCAGCCGTGATTCGCTGGTACAGGAACTGGGTCAGAACCTGCCTGCTGCATTAGCGCCTCTGGCCCAGGGTAGCGCTGCGTAACACTCTCCCCCGTAAAATCGCGTTTTCTGCATGGTCGGCCTGTTCTCAGCCCGGCCATTTTTTATGCAAAAATAACGACCAGTTAACATTTACAACCAATATATTTGACAACTTTTTATCCACCTGCCAAATGTATATACAAGCTAATACAAGAGCGATTTATACAGATAACAACCATCATAACGGGCGAGGGTGACATGGCTTATTCCGGTAAAGTGAATATCCAGCAGGCGATAGATGACAGTCCTTTTTCGCGCTTCCATTGGGTCATTATTGTCCTGGGATTTCTGGTTTTAGCCATTGACGGCTTCGATACCGCGGCGATGGGTTATATTGCTCCCACGCTCTCAGCCGACTGGGGCATCAAGAAGCAAGATCTCGGACCGGTGTTAAGCGCCGCGCTATTAGGCCTGTCATTTGGCGCCCTGCTCGCCGGACCCATTTCCGATCGTATGGGCCGTAAGCGTGTCCTGGTATTTTCCTGTCTGTTCTTTGGCCTCGCCAGTCTGGGAACCGCCTATGCCCAGACCCTGAATATGCTCACATTTTGGCGTTTTCTCACTGGACTTGGACTTGGCGCGGCAATGCCCAACGCCATCACCCTGGTGTCAGAATTCGCCCCGAAACGTTGTCGTTCAATGGCGATTAACACCATGTACTGCGGCTTTCCGTTAGGCGCTGCGGGCGGCGGCGTAATCTCCTCCTGGCTTATTCCCAATTACGGCTGGCACAGTGTTCTGCTTGCCGGTGCGATCGCCCCGCTGGCCCTCACCGTACTGTTGGTGCTGTTCCTGCCGGAGTCGGTGAAGTATCTGGTTCACCGCGGTAAAGGGGTGGCACAGGTTAAACGCATTGCTCAACGTTTTATGTCGGGAAATCTGGAACAGGTTACTCAGTTTTATCTGGATGAAGACCGCGTCACGATCAAAAAAGGCAGCGTGGCGCAGCTATTCAGTATGCCCTGGCTGCCGGGCACGCTGATGCTCTGGACGACCTACTTTATGGGGCTGGTTATCTATTACGTGCTGCTGAGCTGGATGCCAACGCTGATGCTGGGCATGGGCTATCCGCTGGCTGAATCCGCCTGGCTGACGTCACTGTTTACCTTCGGCGGTACCGCAGGGATCCTGCTGGCCGGTTGGTTAATGGACCGTTGGGAAGCGCATAAAGTGGTATCACTCGGCTTTATGCTGACGATGCTGTTTGACCTCGCTCTCGGGTTTGAACACAACCATATCATCCTGTTCGGCGCACTGATCTTCCTGATGGGGATTACCATGAACGGCGCGCAGTCCGGGCTACAGACGCTGGCTGCAACGTTTTATCCAACCCACTGCCGCGCAACGGGCATTGCCTGGATGCAGGGCGTGGGCCGCTTCGGCGGCGTAGCCGGAACGATGATGAGCGCCCAGTTGCTTTCCCTGCAATGGCAGGCAGACAGTATCTTAATGTTCCTCAGCCTTCCGGCTTTGGTCGCCGCTGCCGCGACGATTTACAAGCTGCAACGCTATAAACCGCACGCGCTGACCGTCGCATAGTACCGGCTCTTTCTGCTATTCTGCCCCCCGTACTTAAGGGGGCAGTATGCTAAACATCGTTTTATTCGAACCAGAAATCCCGCCAAATACCGGCAATATTATTCGCCTTTGCGCCAACACCGGCTTTCGTCTGCATATTATTGAGCCAATGGGCTTTACCTGGGACGACAAGCGCCTGCGTCGCGCGGGGCTGGATTACCATGAATTTACCGCTGTGCTACGCCACCCTGATTACGCCGCCTTCGTCGCCGCAGAAAATCCGCAACGTCTGTTTGCCCTGACCACCAAAGGTACGCCAGCGCATAGCGCGGTAAGCTATCAGGATGGGGATTATCTGATGTTTGGCCCGGAAACTCGCGGTCTGCCAGCCAGCATCCTCGACGCGCTGCCTGCCGAACAAAAAATTCGTATTCCGATGATGCCGGACAGTCGCAGCATGAACCTGTCGAATGCGGTGTCGGTGGTGGTGTATGAGGCCTGGCGCCAGTTAGGTTATCCCGGCGCGGTATTGCGTAGTTGATTTTTGTCGGATGGCGGCTGACGCCTTATCCGACCTACGAAAGAATTTACCGTTATTTTTCGAGCGTTATCGGCGCAGTCAGGTTGGACACGGACTGCGCTTGCCGACCTGCGCGTACACGTAGTACGTGAGGATGGCGAGCACAGCCCGGGTTCAAGATGACAAGTAAGATAGCTCGAAATCAGATTCCATCGCCGTATTCGAAAGTATGATGAATCCCGTTGAAATGCTGATCCATATCCATAGACGGCTTATCGCTGTCTGGCTTACCGACGATGCGCGCCGGTACGCCTGCGGCGGTGGTATGCGGCGGTACGGGCTGTAGCACGACCGAACCTGCGCCAATCTTCGCGCCGCGTCCGACTTCAATGTTGCCGAGAATTTTTGCTCCCGCGCCGATCATCACGCCTTCACGAATTTTCGGGTGGCGGTCACCGCCGGCTTTACCGGTCCCGCCCAGCGTGACGGATTGCAGAATAGAGACGTCGTTTTCAATCACCGCGGTTTCACCAACCACAATGCCGGTGGCGTGATCGAGCATAATCCCACGGCCAATTTTTGCCGCCGGATGAATATCTACCTGGAAGGTAACGGACACCTGATTTTGCAGGAAGATCGCCAGTGCCTGACGCCCCTGATGCCACAGCCAGTGACCGATACGGTAGGCCTGAAGCGCATGAAAGCCCTTCAGATACAGCAGTGGAGTGGAATATTTATCGACAGCCGGGTCACGCGTGCGTACTGCCTGAATATCGCAGGCCGCTGAGGCAATCATTTCAGGATCGGCCGCGTAGGCCTCTTCTACGACTTCGCGAATCGCAATGGCGGGCATGATTGGAGAAGCGAGTTTATTCGCCAGCATATAGCTTAGCGCACTGCCGAGATTTTCATGCTTGAGCAGCGTTGCGTGGTAAAAACTGGCCAGCATTGGCTCACATTCCGCCAGTGCCCGGGCTTCCGCTTTAATGTTTTTCCAGACGATATCCAGTTCTTCACACGGCATTGCGTACTCCAGAAGGTAGCAAAACGACCGATCCGTTCTTCGCGGATCGGGTCGTTATATTCAACAGTTCCTTACAGCTAGTGGCGACTCAGCTCGTCCTTGCGTGCACGGCCTAATAACGTCAATGCTGCCTCGCGCGCGTTTTTTCCGCAATACAATACTTGATAAATTTCCTCGGTTATTGGCATCTCAACACCAAAACGGTGCGCCAATTCACGAACTTCTTTCGTATTGCGATAGCCTTCAACCACTTGGCCAATCTTGTCCTGCGCACCCTGCACGTCCATCCCCTGGCCGAGCATCATGCCAAAACGACGGTTGCGCGACTGGTTGTCGGTACAGGTCAGCACCAGATCGCCTAAACCCGCCATCCCCATAAAGGTGGCAGGATCGGCCCCCAGCGCCGCACCAAGACGAGACATTTCGGTCAGCCCACGGGTGATCAATGCGGTTCGTGCATTCGCGCCAAAACCGATGCCGTCAGACATCCCCGCACCAATGGCAATGACGTTTTTCACCGCGCCGCCAAGCTGCACGCCAATGAAATCCGGGTTGCTATAAACGCGGAAGCTTTTGCCGCAGTGCAGCAACTGCTGGAGATCGTCAGCAAAAGTGTCGTCCGTCGAGGCCAGAGAAATCGCCGTCGGCATGCCCGCAGCCAGCTCTTTGGCGAACGTCGGGCCGGAAATAACCGCCAGTGGAATTGAGTCCCCCAGCGCTTCACGCGCGACGTCCTGCAGCAGACGTCCTGTTTCCGCTTCCAGACCTTTTGTCGCCCAGACCAGTCGTGCGTCAGGACGCATCAATGGTTTGATGTTACGCAGCACTTCGCCAAAGACGTGGCTCGGCACCACCACCAGAATATTACGACTGGCGGCCAGTGCAGTGGCTAAATCACTTTCCAGGCGCAGCGTGTCGGGAAAAGGCACATCAGGAAGGAACGCGACGTTGCAGCGATCGTGCTCGAGAGTCGCGATATGTTTAGGATCATGGCCCCACAGGACAACCTGATGGCCATTTCTTGCCAGGGTGATGGCAAGAGCGGTGCCGTACGAGCCGGCACCAATCACAGTCATTGAAGCATTACTTTGGTTCATCAGGCATCCTGATGTTCTTCAGTACCTTCGCCAGCCTGCTGCTGTAAATAGTTCATGAACAGCGCATCAAAGTTGACCGGCGCAAGGTTCAGTTGCGGGAACGTACCGCGTGAAACCAGGCTGGTGATGCATTCGCGGGCATACGGGAACAGAATGTTCGGGCAGTATGCGCCCAGGCAATGCGCCATCTGAGTCCCTTCGATACCACTGATGGAGAAAATACCGCCCTGCTGAACTTCGCACAGGAACGCAGTTTCTTCACCCAGGGAAGCCGTTACGGTGACACGCAGCACTACTTCATACACGTCATCTGCCAGTTGGGTAGATGCGGTATCAAGATCCAGTTTAACCTCTGGCTGCCAATCTTTCTGGAAAACATGCGGTGCATTTGGCGCTTCGAAAGACACATCCTTGGTATAAATACGTTGGATCTGGAAAGCCATTTCAGTGTTATTTTGTTCTGACATGTTGAGAAAACCCTTTAGTGTTGTCCTTTAAATACTTCGGTACGCCTTAACGCAGCAGTGGATCCAGTCCACCACGCGCATCCAACGCATACAAGTCGTCACAACCACCAATGTGCTGTGCATCAATAAAAATCTGCGGAACCGTAGTACGGCCACTGCGCTTGATCATTTCTTCACGCTTCACGGCATCGCCGTCAATCGGAAGCTCCTGGAAACTCACACCCTTGCTGTTCAGGAGCGCCTTTGCGCGATGGCAAAACGGGCAGGTTGCTTTGGTATAGATCTCAATATTGGCCATGACTTATCTCCAGTGTTCTTTTTACCCTGCGGCATGAAAGAAGACGGGTAAATTATTTGCCGCGAACCAGTGGCAGATTCTCACCACTCCAGCCCGCTACGCCATCTTTCAGTACAGACACCTGCTCAAAACCGGCTTTGATCAGCGCAGTTGCTGAATCCTGGCACTGCATGCCTGAACCATCAACCACAATCACAGGTTTGTTTTTGTGTTTTTCCAGTTCGCCAAAGTTGTTGGCTTTGATTTCGCTCGGCAGCAGGTTAGTGGAGCCTGCGATATGGCCTTTGCGGAAGTCGTCGCGCTGACGTAAATCCACGACAACGGCGTCTTCTTTATTGATGAGACGTGTGGCTTCTCCGCGCGTAATCACCTTCACTTTGGAAGTCAGGCTCTTAAACGTGGTAAATAATACAGCCGCCAGTAACGCAATCCAGGCGATACTCAATACAGGGTGGCGACTAACAAATTGCATAATTTCTTGCATGGGGGGTAACAACTCCCGACTCAGTGATTAAAAAAACCAGGAAAGGAGTATACCTGCGCGTTGGCGCAAATACAGCCAGAGCGTGCATTGGATTGCATTTTTGCGGGGCGCTACGGAAAAAAAAACCTAAAACCACGCCCTCTGTGGCGCGCTCTGGTCGATTATTTGATCTTCCGGGGCTACTTTATCGATTCAGCTGTAGTAAAATTACGCAATTATTTTTTATCTATTAAGTGTGAGGTTGTCGCAATGTCGGTTTCTAAAAAACCTATGGTACTGGTGATTCTGGATGGCTATGGCTATCGCGAAGACAGCCAGGATAACGCCATCTTTAATGCCAAAACCCCGGTAATGGATGCCCTGTGGGCAAAACGTCCGCATACCCTGATTGATGCATCTGGCCTGGAAGTTGGCCTGCCCGATCGCCAGATGGGCAACTCCGAAGTCGGTCACGTCAACCTGGGCGCGGGCCGCATCGTGTATCAGGACCTGACCCGTCTGGATGTAGAAATTAAAGAGCGTACTTTCTTCGCTAACCCGGTACTGACCAATGCGGTCGACCAGGCAAAAAATAGCGGCAAAGCGGTTCACATCATGGGTCTGCTCTCTGCGGGCGGTGTTCACAGCCACGAAGATCACATCATGGCGATGGTAGAAATGGCTGCTGAACGCGGCGCGGAAAAAATCTATCTGCACGCTTTCCTTGATGGCCGCGATACCCCGCCGCGCAGCGCTGAACATTCACTGCAGAAATTCGAAGAGAAATTTGCCGCACTGGGCAAAGGCCGCGTAGCGTCCATCATCGGTCGTTACTACGCGATGGACCGCGACAACCGTTGGGATCGCGTTGAACAGGCTTATGACCTGATGACGTTGGCCAAAGGCGAGTTCCAGTTCGCTACGGCGGTTGAAGGCCTGCAGGCTGCTTATGCCCGCGACGAAAACGACGAATTCGTGAAAGCGACCGTGATCCGTGCTGAAGGCCAGGCTGAAGCCGCCATGGAAGACGGCGATACGCTGATTTTCATGAACTTCCGTGCTGACCGTGCGCGTGAAATCACTCGTGCGTTTGTTAACGCTGACTTCGACGGCTTCGCCCGTAAGAAAGTCGTTAACCTCAACTTTGTGATGCTGACCGAATACGCGGCCGACATCAAAACTGCGGTTGCTTACCCACCAGCATCTCTGGCTAACACCCTTGGCGAGTGGATGGCGAAGCACGACAAAACGCAGTTGCGTATTTCCGAAACCGAAAAATATGCGCACGTGACCTTCTTCTTCAACGGCGGCGTAGAAGAGCCGTTCAAAGGCGAAGACCGCATCCTGATCAACTCACCGAAAGTTGCGACCTACGATCTGCAGCCGGAGATGAGCTCTGCTGAGCTGACCGAAAAACTGGTTGCGGCGATTGAGAGCGGAAAATACGACACCATCATTTGTAACTACCCGAACGGCGACATGGTTGGTCATACCGGAGTGATGGAAGCAGCGGTTAAAGCGGTTGAAGCGCTGGATCACTGCGTTGAACAGGTCGCGAAAGCGGTTGAATCCGTTGGCGGCCAGTTGCTGATCACCGCGGACCACGGTAACGCAGAGCAGATGCGCGATCCGTCCACCGGTCAGGCGCACACTGCGCACACCAACCTGCCCGTTCCGCTGATTTATGTCGGTGGTAAGAACGTTAAAGCAGTCGAAGGCGGTAAACTTTCTGATATCGCCCCGACGATGCTGACGCTGATGGGTATGGAAATCCCGCAAGAGATGACTGGTAAGCCGCTGTTCATCGTGGAATAATCCCTCCCCATGAGGGGAAAGGCGATTAATACCATCACTCGGGCCGTGAAACCGCGTAAGTTTTCAGTCAGGCCCTTGTTCTACGCCAGCGCGCTTAGCGCTGGCGTATTGCTGTGCGCCTTTTCCGCCCACGCGGACGAACGCGACCAGCTCAAATCTATTCAGGCCGATATCGCGGCAAAAGAACGCGCGGTACGCCAACAGCAACAACAACGCGCCACCCTCCTCGCTCAGCTTAAAGCGCAGGAACAGGCCATCGCCGTTGCCGCAAGGCAGTTGCGCGAAACGCAAAACTCACTGGCGCAGCTGAATACGCAAATCGCAGAGATGAACGCAGCACTCGCGAAGCTGGAAAAACAGCGGGCCGCGCAAGAACGCAGCCTGGCAGCCCAACTCGACGCAGCTTTTCGCCAGGGCGAACACACAGGCATTCAGCTCATTCTTAGCGGTGAAGAAAGCCAGCGTGGGCAACGCCTGCAGGCCTATTTCGGCTACCTGAACCAGGCGCGACAGGAAACCATCGCGCAGCTGAAACAAACCCGCGAAGAGGTCGACTCGCAAAAAGCCGAGCTGGAAGATAAGCAGAGCGAACAGCAGACGCTACTGTACGAACAGCGCGCTCAGCAGGCTAAGCTGGAACAGGCACGTAACGAACGCCAGAAAACACTTTCGAGTCTGGAATCATCGATTCAACAGGGTCAACAGCAACTGGGCGAAATGCGCGCCAACGAATCCCGTCTGCGCAACAGCATTGCTCGCGCCGAAGCCGCGGCCAAAGCGCGCGCGGAACGTGAAGCGCGCGAGGCGCAGGCCGTACGTGATAAGCAGAAGGATGCGTCACGAAAAGGCTCAACCTATAAACCGACCGAAAGTGAAAAATCACTGATGTCGCGTACCGGCGGTTTAGGTTCGCCACGCGGTCAGGCATTCTGGCCCGTTCGTGGTCCAACTCTACATCGTTATGGCGAACAGCTGCAGGGTGAGCTACGTTGGAAGGGTATGGTTATTGGTGCATCCGAGGGCACCGAAGTTAAAGCCATTGCCGATGGTCGCGTCATTCTGGCGGACTGGCTGCAGGGCTATGGCCTGGTGGTCGTCGTTGAACACGGTAAAGGCGATATGAGCCTGTACGGTTATAACCAGAGCGCACTGGTCAGCGTCGGTACGCAGGTTCGCGCCGGGCAGCCTATAGCACTTGTGGGTAGCAGCGGCGGTCAGGGCAGGCCGGCACTCTATTTCGAAATTCGTCGCCAGGGTCAGGCGGTCAATCCACAGCCGTGGTTGGGAAGATAAGTTTTGCCACAACAATTTCGTCGTCTACTACTCTCTCTCGCCAGTCTGCTGGCCTTCGCAACACCTGTATTTGCTGGCAAACTCGCCATCGTCATTGATGATTTCGGCTATCGCCCACACACTGAAAACCAGGTACTGGCGATGCCTTCTACCATCTCCGTTGCCGTTCTGCCTAACGCCCCACATGCGCGTGAAATGGCAATCAAAGCGCATAACAGCGGGCATGAAGTCTTGATCCATCTGCCAATGGCGCCGCTGAGCAAGCAGCCGTTAGAGAAAAACACGTTACGCCCTGAAATGAGCAGCGAAGAGATTGAGCGGATCATTCGCGACGCGGTAAGCAAAGTGCCGAATGCGGTCGGACTGAACAACCATATGGGCAGCGCGATGACCTCCAGTCTTTTCGGCATGCAGAAGGTGATGCAGGCGCTGGAACGCTACGACCTCTACTTCCTGGACAGCATGACCATCGGTAACAGCCAGGCAATGCGCGCAGCGTCAGGCACCGGTGTGAAGGTCATCAAACGCAAAGTCTTCCTGGATGACACGCAAAATGAAGCCGATATTCGCCGTCAGTTTAATCGTGCCGTCGAGCTTGCGCGCCGCAACGGTTCCGCAATCGCCATTGGCCACCCTCACCCGTCTACGGTTCGCGTTCTGCAGCAGATGCTGTATAGCCTGCCAGCCGACATCACGCTGGTTCGCCCAAGCAGCTTGCTCAATGAACCACAGGTGGATACCTCCAGACCAAGCCTCACACCACCGAAGAACGGTACGCCTGATGCACCACGTAATCCTTTCCGCGGGGTGAAATTATGCAAACCGAAACAGCCGTTAGAGCCGGTGTACGCCAGCCGCTTCTTCAGCGTGCTCGGCGAAAGCATCACCCAAAGCACGCTGGTGCAGTATATGCGCCTGCAGTGGCAGGGCTGGCAATAATCAGTCTTTACTATCCAGCGTTAAATGGGCCAGGCGGCGCGGCGTCAATGATTTATCGCGCCACTGGCTAAAACGGATAGCCCACAACAGTACCTGATAACCCAGCTTAACGCTGCAGATATTACTCACCATACGCTTGAACATACCCGATACAAATACTTCAGCAATCATGCGCTGGCGGATCTGTGGATCGGGTTCTTTACGAATACAATGACATACTCGCAGTCCCTCATAAATCACTTGTTGCTTAAACTCAGGATGGATAGTGATGCGGTTAGCATAGCTATGATTAAGTTCGTCCAGCAGGCGAGTGATCTTTATATAGTGCCGTTGATAGTTTAAATTCGCTTCACCCTGCCGCTTCATGTGGCTAATTGAGCCATCGTGTTGGTAGTATTTATATAATGGTTTTTCCGTATATTTCACACGAGTGGCATTAAACATAAACACCGTACTCCACATGATATCCTGATGATGTAACCCAGGGATAAATCTTATATTGTGTTCTTTAATGAGGTCATTTCTATATACCCCCATCCAGAGAACATGCGTCCAGCGGCGCGAAGCAAGCCCCATACGCAACCAGTCTGGGCCGGAGAGAATACCGGTAGAGCGCAGACGATCTGTTGGAATGGATACCCAGACTCGGGATGTTTCCCGCGAACTCCAGTCTGCGTTGCTTTGTACAACGTCAAGGTTGTCATGCAAGGCCATTCCCATCAATGTCTCATACATCTCCGGATAGACTTCATCATCGGCATCAACGAATGCGATGTAATCCCCCACAGCGACATCCAGGCCAAGGTTTCGCGCGACAGAGACACCCTGGTTGGCCTGATGCAGCAGCCGAACATGGGGATATTTTTCCGCATAGTATTGCGCAATATCGACTGAACAGTCCGTAGAACCATCATTTACAATAATGATTTCAAGATCTTTCCAGGTCTGCGCAATTAACGACTCCATACAGTCACGAAAGTAACTACCGGCATTATATAACGGGATAATAACGCTTAATTTATATTTACTTTTCATCGTAGGGTAATCATCTAATCTATGGGATTGTCGTTACTCTATCACCCGATTATTAAGATATTATTAAGGCTTAGCAAGAGGTACAATTTCCAGAGAAATAGGCCAGCATTCCTATAAATTTATATTAGCTAGATTGATAACCTATTTACTTACACGTCCGAGAAACAAAAAACAGCACAAATAGCTAACTTAGTTGTTACCTGTGTATGACAAAGGATTTTGTTATACTAACTTGATCTCTATCACAAAATGAACAGTGCAAATGTAATGATGACCAAAGCACTCTTACTACATTGATGCTTTAATTCATGAAATTTTCATAACGTAAAGCAATTAATCAATTACTTTCAATTAGATAGAACATAACACTGTTTTTTGTGTGCCTTTTACATAAAAGCATGTATTAACTAACCACCGTCGATACAATTTTGTATAATACAGAGCATAACTATCCACAACAGATTAATATACGAAGGCGAATTTAATGAACATTAGTAAGGCTGAATTAAATGACTTTAATGTTTATTTCAAGAAAGAAAAAATTAATTTCCCTTTGTTGATGGAAAAAGTATCAAATAATGAAATAAAAGGGAAACAACTGAATGCTGAAAATGGCTTTCGCAGCGTCCATCTTGTCGAATATGAAAATAAAAAGTTTATTGTCAAGAACGACCGTGAAATAGACAATCGCTTTGAAAAAAAAGCGCTAAACTTTATTTCCGGGCCCTTTTATTCACATATGATTAAACGACTGGCACGCTTAACTCCAGAGCAACGCGCCTGTACTGCAGACCTGTACTACGTTGCCGAAAAATGTCACTTTCGTCAATGTGTTGAAGTGTCAACCGTGCATGAATACATTGATGGTAAACCCCTTGCCGATATCAATGAAAGTAATGCCGAAGAGGTGAAAGACTGTATTATTAAGCTTCACAATGCAGGTCTTGCATCGAATGATATTCACCCTGGGAATTTTATTAGAACGTCATCAGGTGAACTTAAAATTATCGATCTTTCATGCAAAGGCATTATGAAAATATGCCAGGCGAACGATATCCTCACGCTCCGGAATAAATACAATATCGATATTCAGGGTCATGGCTTCGTTTATAACCTGATTTTATTGAAAGAAAAGCTTCGCCGACTTTCACGAAAAATTCGCGGCAAGTAAAAAATAGCCAGATATTAATCATATCTGGCTATTCATTCTTACCGGCTTAATACTAATCCCAGCTCAGGATCACTTTCCCTGACTGGCCTGAACGCATCGCGTCAAAGCCCTGCTGGAATTCATCGATGGAGAATCGATGGGTGATGATCGGCGACAAATCCAGACCAGACTGGATCAGTGCAGCCATTTTATACCAGGTTTCAAACATCTCACGACCGTAGATACCTTTAATAAACAGTCCTTTAAAGATAACTTTGGTCCAATCGATTGACATATCAGATGGCGGAATACCCAGCATAGCAATACGGCCACCGTGGTTCATGGTGTCCAGCATGGCGCGAAACGCTGGCGGCGCCCCGGACATCTCCAGGCCCACATCAAACCCTTCGGTCATACCCAGTTCAGCCATCACGTCGGTCAGATTCTCTTTCGACACGTTGACCGCGCGGGTGATACCCATTTTGCGCGCCAGCTCAAGGCGATACTCATTAACGTCGGTGATCACCACGTGGCGTGCGCCAACGTGCTTCGCGACCGCCGCCGCCATAATACCGATTGGACCCGCACCGGAAACCAGCACATCTTCCCCAACCAGATCGAACGACAGCGCCGTGTGCACTGCATTACCAAACGGATCGAAGATAGACGCCAGGTCGTCGGAGATATTGTCCGGGATTTTAAATGCGTTAAATGCCGGGATCACCAGGTACTCCGCAAAGCAGCCAGGGCGGTTTACACCGACACCGGTCGTATTGCGGCACAGGTGAGTACGTCCACCGCGGCAGTTACGGCAATGCCCGCAGGTGATATGACCTTCGCCTGAAACGCGATCGCCGATTTTAAAGCCTTTAACTTCCTGGCCGATGCCAACAACTTCGCCGACATATTCATGCCCAACGACCATCGGTACCGGGATGGTTTTTTGCGACCATTCATCCCAGTTATAAATGTGAACGTCAGTCCCGCAGATGGCTGTTTTACGGATTTTAATCAGCAAATCGTTATGACCGACTTCCGGTTCAGGAACGTCGGTCATCCAAATGCCCTCTTCCGCTTTCAGTTTGGATAACGCTTTCATTTCACATCCTCAGGCAATAACGCCCAGTTGTTTACCAATGCGTGTGAACGCCTCAACAGCACGCGTAATCTGCTCAGGGGTATGCGCCGCAGACATCTGGGTACGGATACGCGCCTGGCCTTTTGGAACCACCGGATAGAAGAATCCGGTAACGTAAATCCCCTCTTTTTGCAGCTCGCGGGCGAATGCCTGCGCCACTACTGCATCACCCAGCATAACCGGGATGATCGCGTGATCCGCACCGGCTAACGTAAAGCCTGCGGCAGACATTTGCTCGCGGAACTGACGTGCATTCGCCCACAGGCGATCGCGCAGATCGCTGCCAACTTCAACCATTTCCAGCACTTTAATGGAAGCCGCAACAATCGCCGGTGCCAGTGAGTTGGAGAACAAATAAGGGCGGGAACGCTGACGCAGCCACTCAACAACTTCTTTGCGCGCTGCGGTGTAACCACCGGATGCGCCGCCGAGTGCTTTACCCAGCGTACCGGTGATGATGTCCACGCGCCCCATCACGTCACAGTATTCATGGGAGCCACGACCATTTTCGCCGACAAAACCGACGGCATGGGAATCATCAACCATGACCAGCGCGTCGTATTTATCCGCCAAATCGCAAACGCCTTTCAGGTTAGCGATTACCCCATCCATAGAGAACACGCCATCAGTGGCGATCAGGATATGACGAGCGCCCGCTTCACGCGCTTCTTTCAGGCGAGCTTCCAGTTCCACCATATCGTTGTTGGCGTAACGGAAACGTTTTGCTTTACACAGACGCACGCCATCAATGATAGAAGCGTGGTTCAGGGCATCGGAAATAATTGCGTCTTCTGCACCCAGCAGCGTTTCAAACAGGCCGCCGTTGGCGTCGAAGCAGGAAGAGTAAAGGATGGCATCTTCCATACCGAGGAATGCCGCCAGTTTTTGCTCCAGTTGCTTATGGCTGTCCTGGGTACCGCAAATAAAGCGAACCGAAGCCATACCAAATCCGTGAGAATCCATACCCGCTTTTGCCGCTGCAATCAGTTCCGGATGGTTAGCCAGTCCCAGATAGTTGTTCGCACAAAAGTTAATAACGTGGCTTCCATCCGCCACGGTGATATCCGCCTGCTGGGCAGATGTAATAATGCGTTCTTCTTTAAACAATCCTTCCGCACGTGCGGTTTCGAGATCGTTCGTTAACTGTTTGTAAAAATCCCCACGCATTTCAATTCTCCAGACTGGGCAAATTTCAGCACATATTACCCAAAGCTATACGTTGATACGAGATGACGCATCATCACTTCTTCAAAATGAAGCATAAATCACGTGTACCCGCACGGCTTATCGGTGAATGGCTGAAGCCTAAGCCATGTAGTGATATGATAGAAGTATTCGTGTCTGAGATTGTCTCTGACTCCATAATTCAAAGGTTACATTTATGATCATCGTTACCGGCGGCGCGGGCTTTATCGGCAGCAACATCGTTAAGTCCCTGAATGATAAAGGCATCACCGACATCCTGGTGGTGGACAACCTGAAAGACGGCACCAAGTTTGTTAACCTGGTGGATCTGAATATTGCTGACTACATGGACAAGGAAGACTTCCTGATCCAGATTATGGCCGGGGAAGATTTCGGCGATATCGAAGCGATTTTCCACGAAGGCGCATGCTCTTCCACCACCGAGTGGGACGGCAAGTATATGATGGACAACAACTATCAATACTCCAAAGAGCTACTGCACTACTGCCTGGAGCGTGAAATCCCGTTCCTGTACGCATCCTCTGCCGCCACCTACGGCGGTCGCACTTCTGATTTCATCGAATCTCGTGAATATGAGAATCCGCTGAACGTCTACGGCTACTCAAAATTCCTGTTCGACGAGTACGTGCGTCAGATCCTGCCAGAAGCCAATTCTCAGATTGTTGGCTTCCGCTATTTCAACGTTTACGGACCGCGTGAAGGCCACAAAGGCAGCATGGCAAGCGTTGCTTTCCACCTCAACACCCAGCTTAACAATGGCGAAACGCCAAAACTGTTTGAAGGCAGTGAAAACTTCAAACGTGATTTCGTTTATGTAGGCGACGTGGCTGCGGTAAACCTGTGGTTCCTGGAAAATGGGGTTTCCGGCATCTTTAACCTCGGTACAGGTCGTGCGGAATCTTTCCAGGCCGTTGCCGATGCTACGCTGGCGTACCACAAAAAAGGCAGCATTGAGTACATTCCATTCCCGGAAAAACTGAAAGGCCGCTACCAGGCATTTACCCAGGCAGATCTGACGAACCTGCGCGCAGCGGGCTATGACAAGCCGTTTAAAACCGTCGCCGAAGGCGTCACGGAATATATGGCCTGGCTGAACCGCGACGCGTAAGTATGAAAATTTTGGTGGTTGGCCCATCTTGGGTGGGCGACATGATGATGTCGCAAAGTCTCTATCGCACGCTCAAGGCGCGCTATCCCCAGGCGATAATCGACGTGATGGCACCTGCATGGTGCCGTCCGTTATTGTCGCGCATGCCAGAAGTCAACGAAGCTATCGCCATGCCGTTGGGGCACGGCGCGCTGGAGATCGGCGAGCGCCGTAAACTCGGCCACAGTCTGCGTGAGAAGCGCTATGACCGCGCTTATGTGCTGCCTAACTCGTTTAAATCCGCTCTGGTGCCGTTCTTTGCGGGTATTCCCCATCGTACCGGTTGGCGTGGCGAGATGCGCTACGGTCTGCTGAACGATGCGCGCGTACTGGATAAAGACGCATGGCCACTGATGGTCGAGCGCTATGTGGCTCTGGCTTATGATAAAGGCGTGATGCTGACGGCCAAAGATTTGCCGCAGCCTCTGCTATGGCCGCAGTTGCAGGTCAGCGAAGGCGAGAAATCACTGACCTGTAGTCAGTTTTCCCTCTCTGCCGAACGCCCCATCATCGGCTTTTGCCCAGGTGCGGAATTTGGTCCAGCAAAACGCTGGCCACATTACCACTACGCAGCGTTGGCGAAGCAGTTGATCGATGAAGGCCATCAGATTGTGCTGTTTGGCTCAGCAAAAGACCATGAAGCTGGCAATGAGATCCTGGCAACGCTGAGCACTGAACAGCAAGCCTGGTGCCGTAATCTGGCGGGCGAAACACAGCTGGAACAGGCCGTCATTCTGCTCGCCGCCTGCAAAGCGGTCGTCACCAACGATTCTGGATTAATGCACGTGGCCGCAGCACTGAACCGTCCACTGGTCGCATTGTATGGTCCAAGCAGCCCGGATTTTACGCCTCCGCTTTCCCACAAGGCACGTGTCATTCGCCTGATTACGGGGTATCACAAAGTGCGTAAGGGCGATGCGGCAGAAGGCTATCACCAGAGTCTGATGGACATCACGCCACAGCGCGTGCTGGAAGAACTCAACGACCTGTTGTTACAAGAGGAAGCCTGACGGATGCGGGTTCTGATCGTTAAAACGTCGTCTATGGGCGATGTACTGCATACGTTGCCCGCATTAACCGATGCGCAGCAGGCTATTCCAGGTATTCAATTTGATTGGGTGGTGGAAGAAGGGTTCGCTCAAATCCCCTCCTGGCATTCAGCCGTTGACCGGGTTATTCCAGTGGCGATCCGTCGCTGGCGTAAAGCCTGGTTTTCAGCGCCGATAAAAGCCGAGCGTAAAGCGTTTCGTGATGCGGTGCGTTTACAGCATTATGACGCAATAATCGATGCGCAGGGTTTGGTTAAAAGCGCGGCGTTGGTGACACGTCTGGCACGTGGCATCAAGCATGGTATGGACTGGAGCACAGCCCGCGAACCGCTGGCAAGTCTGTTTTATAATCGCAAACATCACATAGCCAAACAGCAGCACGCGGTAGAACGTACGCGTGAATTGTTCGCCAAAAGCCTGGGGTATGCTAAACCGCAGTTGCAGGGTGATTACGCGATTGCGCAGCATTTTGTAAAACAGCAAACGTCTAATTCGCAGCCCTACGCTGTATTTTTACATGCGACCACGCGAGATGATAAGCATTGGACAGAAGCGCACTGGCGGGACCTTATTACGCTGATACCGAAGACAGGGATTCGCATTAAACTTCCCTGGGGAGCAGCGCATGAAGAGGAAAGAGCAAGAAGAATTGCGGAAGGATTTGATAATGTCGATGTATTGCCAAGGATGAGTCTTGAGGAAATTGCGCGTATCCTCGCCGGTGCTAAATTTGTAGTTTCGGTTGATACAGGCCTTAGTCATCTGACCGCCGCGCTCAATCGCCCAAACGTTACGCTGTATGGTCCCACCGACCCAGGGCTCATTGGTGGCTACGGTAAGAATCAGTTAACGTGCATTGCTCCGGAAGGAAAACTGTCGTTACTCACCGCTCAGCAAGTACTAACACACCTACCGTCCGACGTATAATCCCCCGACTCGGGACGGGTGCTCTGCACGCTTATCAGAACATGCAGAGCATCGGTAAGCTTACTGCAGGAATGGTTTTACATGCGCCATGATCTCTTCGCAACTCACCTTCTCTAGCGCTGAACGATACTTAATTTCATCCAGCGTCGTATAGGCTTTGTAAACCACCTTGTGCAATTGAGGGTCCTGATAGGGGCCATAAAGATAGGGTGAGGTGATCACATACATACTCACCGTCGGTACCCGCATTGCCACGGCAAGGTGCATAGGTCCTGTATCTGATGTTACCAGCAGGTCCATATTCTTCACTTCCTGAATCAACCCTTTAAGCGTCGTTTTACCGATAAGTGGCTTTACGCGGTCATGAAAGCGGCTATCCAGCTTTTGCAAAAATTCGTCCTGCAGAGGCACTTCATTCGGCGCGCCAATCAGGACGACACGCACATCATCATGGGCAAAAAGTTGGTTTGCGAAAGTGACAAATCGCTCAACAGGCCAGCATTTCTTAAAGGATGATGCTCCCATTTGAAAACCAATCCAGCGCAGCTTTGAATCTTCCTCGCTCACCGTACGTTCGACAGGAAACGGCAGGTGCATACTGTTGTCTGGCTTTTCATTCAGCAACGGCATGATGAGCTCCAGCTTTCGCTGAATAGTATGCCCAACGAATTTACTGATTCTGTTGGTTGCCCATTTACTTACGAGTAGGATGTCCTGCTTATCGTTATCCACAAAGACATACTTTGTGCCAGCAATAATGGCGCTAAGGAAATCGTAAGGTGTATGTGAGTGAAGAATTACCGTCAGGTCTGGCGTTCCACGTTTCTTGATCTCTTTAACCAATGCCGGGAGGGTGGTGAGTTTATTATCCCATGAGATAAGATCGTCCCAGTCACTCCCCCCTTTGAGGAAGTCATACATCTTTTTGTGGCAAATCAGGGTGATTGTCGCAGAAGGATATGTCTGGCGGAGCGCATGAATTGCTGGAGAGTTCATCATGAAATCACCCAGCGCCGTTGAAGAATAAATCAGGATATTCTTCAGCTGATTTTTATCCTGATTTTCAAATTCTTGCTGACTAAAAGAAAAATCTTTCTTACGGGTGTATATCATTAAAAAAAGATTAACCAGTAATAGCTGAATTTTTTTTCTCAATGCTCTAATCATTAAATAAAACCTATTTAATCTATCGCCAGATAGGGATCAATATATCAACTTATCTATAGCAATAAGTAAACTTATGCTTCATCCATTGCGGTATTTTTACGCACTTGCTCCTGCAGACTTACAAACCGCGTAAATACATCATCGACGCTAATATTGCGAGCATCATAATCTTTTCCTTGCAGCATTTCGTACGGCACACCCCATGGCGTCCATAGCCATGCAGCCTTGTTGCCGAACAGCGCCACCACTGGTTTGCGCACCCCAGCAGCAATATGCAAGGCACCGCCGTCACTGGTCACAATCTGATCGCATAGTGACATACCGGCCATCAGCTCACGAACGCTATTCGTTCTTACTGGAATAATCGGCAGATCGGCACATTGCGCGCTGATAAAATCAGCCTTATCATCATCACCGGGATGTAATTTATTATCTGATTTCCCTGGAGACCAGAATAACATAATATGGCACGCCTGTATGGCTGCAAGTTTATGCGCAAGCTCAACAAACTTTTCTTTTTGCCATTGTTGTTCTTCTCTTCGGGAACTTATCTGCAACCCATAAACAGGTAAATTATCCTGTGGAAATTCTATATTTGCTTTTATATCAGCCAGTTCTTGGGGTGTGACATACAGCTCCAGCGGACCTGGTTTAGAAGTACAGCCTAGCGGTCCCGTTAATCTATTCAATAAATTGACCAGATGAAGCTGCTCCTGAGTTTCAGGAATGGCATCGGTGACAATGTCCGGGCAGTCATTACCAATAGCGATAATTCTTTTAGCACCCGCTAATTTTGCCCACTGTAAAGGTCGTTTATCCCAATGCTCTTTGGCAATAATCGCGACATCATATTTAGCACGACGCAGATCGATAATCGTCTTCAGGCGCTGAAACAATACCTTAAGGCTAGATGTACCTTTAGAACGGTGGTGCAGCTTGCTGTATAAGAAAACTTTACCTACATGAGGATTATTTTCGATAATCGATTGATTGTAGGTGTTAACCAACAAATCAACTTTACAATTCATGTCTTTTGCAATAGTCGAGATCAGCGGCGTTGTCAGTATCAAGTCGCCAATATTATCTCTACGAATAATTAAAACTTTCATTTTTTAGCCCGTGATATTTTATTACTCGTAAAGATCAGTCCCAGCATTAAACCTGATAACGCAAGGTTTTGCTCAAGATAGTGATCGCGCATCATGTTATCTACACCACTACGGAACAAGAAGCTCACCGTGAAAAGAGACAAGTACAGACCCGGAATTATTAAATCACGAGAGAATGCGCGCCAGCCAATAAGGATCATCAACATGACGAATGCCACCCAGTTGATAAGCCCAAGGATACCGTTCTGAAGCGCGACATCAATCAACCCGTAATGGCTGTTAGATTGCTGAATAATAGGGTCGTGATATTTTTCCTGCAGAAGCACTAAGAATGCATCTTTTCGCGGACCCGCACCAAACGGATATTCAGCGATCAGTTCGTTCCCCTGACGGAAAAACGATGCCCGGCAACTATTCGAGTCATCCATTATGCGGCCAGTGCTGTCCTGCATCAACGGGCCATCAAAACCGTTATAACAACGACTGTGCATACCCAGATCCCAGCCAGCAACCATATCCATGCTTAGGCTTTTCCAACGGGAGTCCTGATGCCAGGAAGTGTAGCCTATAATGCCTACTACCATCGCAACGACCAGTGCAGCCAGACAGAGCTTCGGCAAGTTCTTTCGGCTAATCGCTTTTAAGGCAATAAATACGCAGATAGAAATCGTACTACCAATCAGACCAATAGTTCCCCAGCGGGTCTTCGCTAATGCTGAACAGATGAAGCACAGCAAAATAAAGGCAGCCATCAATTTGTTGCTGAAAATTAGATACTTACGGCCCAGGAACAGTCGACAGGCAAGTTCTGCCAGTAAAATTCCCGAAACCATGTTTATCTGAAAGCTCATCTCGGTGCGAGTTGGTACAATCCACGTCTCACCCCAGAGTATCGTTCCCGTCTTGATATAAAAATAGATATTCTGCAGCAGATGAATAAATATCACCCCTAGCGAACACAGAACAACTAAAGACAATACCTTATTGGCTGTTATATATTTAAAATGATACTTACAGATTGGATACAAAAAGAGTCCAACAAAGAATAATAGCCCCGCACGCAGGTACTGTCCCTGCCAGCTGCGCAGCATTTTCCCCACATCAACTGCAACAAATAATCCATTGATCAGTGTAAACACGAGAAAAATAAGAATTAAAGCGACAGCATATTTCGCCAGTTGACTAAGCTCAATAGATACATATTTTCTACAAACGCAAAAGTATAAAGTTAGAGCTGCACTTAAATATATGGAGAAATTCCTATTGGCTGGCAAGATAGAATTCTGTATAGGCCAAACAAAACATAGAACACAAAATGAAATTAACAACAAATAAACTGCAATACCTTTACATGAGGCTTGCGTTTGTGTATTTGAATTCATATAAACCCTATTGAAACAAAACCTGACACATATTTATAAATAAAAAATGCAAGAAGAGACATAGTATGAGTTCATTCCATGAAATACAAATTCCATTTACAACATATTTTTTCAGTTAATATTACAATGATTTGCGAATTGTTCTTTCGCGAATAGATCTGGCTTTTCCTTCAACCTGTTCAATGAACACACCCTCATTCTTAATAATATCTTTCAGGCTACGATTGAAGTATATTTTTAAAAATCTATAATAATCTCGGGCCGTCAATCCAATATTGTCGGACGAAAAATAAAGCCCGATAAGATCCTTATTACGCCAACGTAAAGGCACTTTATTTCTAATTTGTGCCCGATGCAGATCGATCACCGAAATTTTTAGACTATCTTCATTTTTATCATCAAATGGAAGATGAAGTAAGAAATGGCAAATATAACAATCACGATGGTTAACACCGCCAAGATGCATCGCGCGAACCATATCGGCTACACGTTGAATCAGCATTCTTTTTACGTGCGGATGCGGGGGTTCAACACACCAATTCGCACAATAATCTTCCAGGCTAATAGTTGGCGTTAAATCTTCGGTAATGATAAAAGAGGTTTTCTTTACCGGATTCCAACCCGTTTCGCCAAATGCAACGCCATGCATCGTATCAACGCCTAAGGAGGCTAAACGGTGTATGGCATTCCACTCACGGTCGGCACCCAGTACCGGCATACGAAGTGACAGTAGATTTTTAATGACTTCTTTATAAGTGGTACCTCGGTGCCACTTCAAAAAATAGCTCTTATTAGCAACGCTAAAACGAAGTGTGCGACGGGTTTCTAGTTCCCGAAAGACCTCACCCTGAAGCTTTCTAACCTCGATGAATGGGTCTTTTCCCTTCCACAATGTGGCAAAGGGTTCATTTAACTCAACCATGCAATTCACCTGTAATAATATCCGCTACATGTTCTGGCAAACTATAAAGATCCTGCGTATCCGCATAATGCCGCGCATTTTTCGCCCA
The DNA here is from genome assembly GCF_043945515.1 of Citrobacter freundii complex sp. 2024EL-00216. Taxonomy (NCBI): domain Bacteria; kingdom Pseudomonadati; phylum Pseudomonadota; class Gammaproteobacteria; order Enterobacterales; family Enterobacteriaceae; genus Citrobacter; species Citrobacter freundii complex sp. 2024EL-00216. The sequence goes on from NZ_JBIMRA010000008.1 coordinate 42,297, forward strand.
CTTTTCACGAAGAGAACTATCCGCCAGGACCTTATGCAAATCGTCATCAAGCGCATGTTGCTCAAAAGGTTCACTCAATACAACACCGCATCCTGCCGCCGCTACGTGAGGTGCGTACCCGCAGACCTCCGTCACGAGCACAGGCAAACCCGCCGCGATAGCTTCAACCAGTACAATTCCCGCAGCTTCCTGCTTCGCCGGATGTAATAACACGTCCGCAGCCGCCATCAGATGTGCAACATCATCACGCCCAGCAAAGAAATGGACGTTCTCTTTCACACCCATTCTTTCTGCCTGCGCAGCGAATGCGCGAGGTTTATCCTGACCAACAACAAAGAGCTGGGTTTGACGACGGATAGCCTCAGGCAGTGCGGCGACAGCGGCAATTGAGCGGCCGACTCCTTTTCGTGAAAAATCAGAACCAACCTGCAACAATAAGAAGTGATCCGGAGTGATGCCGTTGGCTTCACGGTAGCGTTCACGGCTACCGGGGGCCTGGCTACTGTATTTTCTATCGGGATAGATGCCGGGCGGAAGAAGCTGAAAGCGCTCGTCTTCCGTATGGTAATACATTTTAAAATCAAGGATTTGTTTTGTAGTCAGCATCAGCAACTTTGTCTTCATCCCTGGTTTAAACACAGCTTGCTCAAAGGCTACGTAGTGACGGTATCGCGCCGTTAAACGATACAAGAACCCCTTTTCTTTCGCTACCTTCGCCGCATAACACACATCCGCTGCGTAGTAATAATCCAGACCCGGCATTTTATTAAAACCCAGGACACGGTCTGCCGGGTACTGAGTTAAATGCTGCTGAACCCACGTCTGATACTGTTTATCTCGTCCATGGTTGGAATGTGCGGTAACCGGGACATCAACGCACTCAAATTCCGCCGGGCGCTCCCCTTGCCAGGCTCGTGTATAGACTCGGACATGATGCCCGCGCGCCGCGATCGTTTTAGCGATACGCATAAAGTCACGCTGTAGCCCACCATAGGGAAAATATTTGTACAGACAGAGGGCAACAATCATTGTGCATTCACCTCAATTTCTGGCGCGGCGCCATTGAGCACTTGCCAGGCGGCGTTAATAACATCTTCCGCAGGGATCACTGACGGATATTTATAACTGCGGTCCAGTCGCTCTCTTGGCGGTACTGGCTGATAGTTTCCAGCCCATAGCAGCGTGACATTTTCCGCCCATGGCCGCCACGCGATATGATCCGTCGCGCCAAACAAACAAATGATAGGGGTCTTCACCGCTGCGGAAATATGCATAGGCGCGGAGTCAACACCGATAAACAACGCCGCATGATCAATGAGAGCAGCCAATTCAGGAAACGTCGTTTTACCCGCAAGCGCGGTGACGGGAGATAATTTGCATCCCTCAGCAATATCATGGATACATTCCTGGTCTTCTATCCCAGGTCCAGAGGTCAGCACAACCGGATAACCTTGTTCCTGTAAGGCATCAATAACCTCACAAAATTTCTCGTTATCCCAACATTTAAAGATCTGACGTGCGGTTGGCTGAATAACCACATAGCGCTCACCCACGTTGAGCTGTTTTAGCTGTTCATGGATATTTTTCCAATGGGAAGGAGCGTAGTGCATGGACAGTTCGTGATTGAGTGTTTTAAGCCCAAGTGGATTCAGAATCGACAGGTTACGCTCGACGATATGGTCGCCAGTAATCGGCACAAGATGCGTAAAGCTCTTCTGCCAGAAAGGCTTCTGACGGTGCGGGAAATCAGGGGAAAGTTTTGTATCCGCGGACAAAAAGCGGACCAATAGTGCAACCAGCCACTGATCGGTCAAGTTGATTACTAAATCATATTGGTTTTGGCGTAACTTTTTTATTAATGAAATGAAATTAGCGATTTTCTTTTTTGTCGTGGCGTTTTTCTTACTGATTCCATATAGCGCATTAATTTCCGGATTTTCAGATAAAATCGGCTTTGTGTCTTCGTAAAGGAGCACATCGATTTTGGCATCAGGATAGTTACGTTTTAATGTACTTATGACGGGGGTTGTCAGCAGCATATCGCCATGAAAACGCATTTTAATGACTAGGATATTTCTGAATAACTTTTCCACAAGCGGCTCTTTTGTTGAGAGTGTCCGATACCGTTAAGCAAAAAAAAAGCACGCTACCGCCCCAAGCTCAACAGTTGCCTGATTACTGATATCGCACTAAAATTTTGCGCGCTAGTGTACCACTTCTTTAGTGGCAATCCGATACGAATAAAAGTTAAGCACATTTTTCTTTTCGTCTTTCCAATCAATTCATTAGCGCAGATTGATGCCAACTTTAAAACCAATTTTGTTACCTTCTCTAGCCCCTGACTTTAATTTCAAAGAGTTACACCAGAATGTAACTTAATGGTCTATCACACGTCAGATTGACCACTTTAGCGTCTAATTGGTCCCTGAATGGCAAAAGTAATAGCAAAGCACCGGGTAAATACATAGAATCCACAGCACATCCATTAGCCAGCTAACGCCCATGCTTGAGTTGCTTTACACCACATTGCTCTATCTTATTCAGCCTTTGATCTGGATACGGCTTTGGGTGCGCGGACGTAAGGCTCCGGCCTACCGTAAACGCTGGGGCGAACGCTACGGCTTTTATCGCCGCCCGCTAAAACCTGGCGGCATCATGCTTCATTCGGTTTCTGTGGGCGAAACGCTGGCTGCAATCCCATTAGTTCGCGCTCTGCGACATCGTTATCCCGACTTGCCGATCACGGTAACCACCATGACGCCAACCGGTTCCGAGCGCGTACAATCTGCTTTTGGTACTGACGTTCAGCACATTTATTTGCCATACGATTTACCGGATGCCCTGAACCGTTTTCTGAATAAAGTTGACCCCAAACTGGTGTTAATTATGGAAACCGAGCTGTGGCCAAATCTGATCGCGGCACTCCATAAGCGCCACATTCCTCTGGTCATTGCCAACGCACGTCTTTCTGCTCGTTCAGCCGCTGGTTATGCGAAATTAGGTAAATTTGTTGGCAGACTACTGCGTCGAATTACGTTGATTGCCGCACAAAACGAAGAAGATGGCGCACGTTTTATTACGCTTGGCGCCAGAAGCAATCAAGTCACCGTTACTGGCAGCCTGAAGTTTGATATATCCGTCACACCGCAACTGGCCGCAAAAGCGGTGACATTACGTCGTCAATGGGCGCCTCACCGCCCGGTATGGATTGCAACCAGCACCCACGACGGTGAAGAAAGCATCATCATTGCCGCTCATCAGGCGTTATTAAATCAGTTCCCGAATCTTTTATTGATTCTGGTTCCCAGACATCCAGAACGGTTCCCGGATGCCATTAACCTCGTACGCCAGGCTGGACTAAGCTATACCACTCGTTCTTCGGGTGAAGTTCCGTCATCAGGTACTCAGGTTGTGATCGGCGATACCATGGGTGAGCTGATGTTGCTGTATGGCATTGCCGACCTTGCTTTTGTCGGCGGTTCACTGGTTGAACGTGGTGGACACAACCCGCTGGAAGCGGCAGCACATGCTATTCCGGTGTTGATGGGACCACATACGTTTAATTTTAAAGATATTTGCGCCCGTCTGGAACAGGCAAGCGGATTGATCACCGTCACCGACGCAGCTACGCTGGTGAAAGAGGTCTCTTCCTTACTGACCGATGCAGATTATCGTAATTTTTATGGCCGTCACGCAGTTGAAGTTCTGTATCAAAATCAGGGCGCTCTACAGCGTCTGCTGCAACTGCTGGAACCTTACCTGCCACCCAAAACGCATTGAGGCAAGTCATGCAAAAACGGGCGATTTATCCAGGAACCTTTGATCCTATTACTAACGGCCACCTCGATATCGTGACGCGTGCGACAAGCATGTTTGATCACGTGATTCTGGCGATTGCCGCAAGCCCCAGTAAAAAGCCGATGTTTACTCTGGAAGAGCGCGTTGAGCTGGCACAACAGGCAACGGCGCATCTTGGCAATGTGGAAGTGCTGGGATTCAGCGATCTGATGGCAAACTTTGCCCGTGATAATCAGGCGAACATTCTGATCCGTGGCCTGCGCGCGGTAGCCGATTTTGAGTATGAAATGCAGCTGGCCCATATGAACCGCCACCTCATGCCACAGCTGGAAAGCGTTTTTCTGATGCCATCTAAAGAGTGGTCATTTATCTCATCGTCACTAGTGAAAGAAGTTGCCCGCCACCAGGGTGACGTGACGCACTTTTTGCCGGAAAACGTCCATCAGGCATTAATGAGTAAACTGAAGTAATGCACCAGGCCGGATGCAGCATCCGGCCTGCAATGACACTATTTCTGACAGCGACGGCAATAGAACGTTGTACGCTGGGCGTGTTTTGTCGCAACAATCGGTGCGCCGCATGCACGACACGGTTCACCTTCTCTCCCATAGACCTGCAGCTCCTGGGCAAAATAGCCAGGCTTACCGTCACTTTGCAGAAAGTCCTTCAGCGTCGTCCCACCCTGCTCGATAGAACGCAGCAACACCGCCTTGATAACGCGTACCAGCAATTCACACTCATCTTTCGACAGCGATGACGCAAGACGGTCAGGATGAATCCCAGCCGCAAATAGCGACTCGCTGGCGTAGATATTACCCACACCCACCACCAGCTTGTTATCCATCAGCCAGGGTTTAATCGCCGTTTTCTTCTTCGAACATTTCTGCTGTAGATAATTGGCGTTGAAATCGTCGCTCAGCGGCTCAGGGCCAAGATGAGCGAGGACATTATGTCCATCCAGTACTTTAGTCCACAGCCAGGCGCCAAAGCGGCGGGGATCGGTATAACGCAGAACTTTGCCGTTGCTCATCACTAAGTCAACGTGGTCGTGCTTGTCTGCCGGAAGCTCTTCAGGAAGGATACGTAAGCTACCCGACATCCCCAGATGAATGATTATCCAGCCATCCGCCAGTTCTAGCAGCAGGTATTTCGCGCGCCGCTGTACGCTGAGGACAGGTTGATCACTCAGACGATAGATTTCCTCAGATACTGGCCAACGCAAACGACCGTTACGCACCGTCGCGTGCATAATCGTTGCCCCCACCAGATGCGGCTCAATACCACGGCGGCTGGTTTCGACTTCAGGTAATTCAGGCATAGTATCTCCGGCGGTATGTCAGGTCTCATTAATATGGGGACGGCCAGAAAACAAAAAACCCCGCCGAGGCAGGGTTTTTCTTTACATCAAAACGAAAATTATTTGATTTTCGCTTCTTTGTATAAAACGTGCTGACGAACAACTGGATCGAACTTTTTCAGTTCCAGTTTTTCCGGCTTAGTACGTTTGTTCTTCGTAGTGGTATAGAAGTGACCAGTACCAGCAGAAGAAACCAGCTTGATTTTCTCACGAATACCTTTAGCCATGATTTATTTCCTCTTAGTACTTAGTACTTTTCGCCACGGGCACGCAGTTCAGACAGAACTGTTTCGATGCCTTTCTTATCAATAACACGCATACCTTTAGCAGATACACGCAGGGTGACAAAACGCTTCTCGCTCTCAACCCAAAAACGGTGAGAGTGCAGGTTAGGCAGGAAACGGCGTTTAGTCGCGTTCAGTGCGTGGGAACGGTTGTTACCGGTCACCGGACGCTTGCCAGTAACTTGGCAGACTCGGGACATGTCTATTCTCCAAAAATCAAATTAGCTCGAGCTTCGTATGGGGTATTGGCGCCTCGTCAGGCTTCTCAGCCCGGTTATCGCAGTTCAATACACTTAATCTTTCAATGTTGCCTCGTCATTGGACGCAACAAGAATGATTTTGCGTATTTGCGAACTCTCGATTGCCAGGCCCAAATGCCAAACCCGAGATTCTCAAAGGTGGCGTAGTATACGCTGAGTCAGCGATGTGCTCAAGTCCCGAACAGACAAAGATCCCGATGGATCGCGTAAAGTGCGTTAAATCCAACCGCGTTCCGCAAAAGAAACGTACTCTCCGCGCCCAATGACCAGATGATCAAGCACCCGGATATCCATGAACTGACAGCATTTCACAACACGCTCGGTGATGAGTTTATCTGCTTTACTCGGCTCTGCACACCCCGAAGGGTGATTATGCGCAAGGATCACCGCAGAAGCATTCATTTTTATCGCTTCACGGACAATTTCTCTCGGATGCACCTCGACATGGCTAAGCGTACCGGAAAAAAGTTTGCTGTGTTTAATCACGCGATGTTGAGAATCCATAAAGATCACCAAAAAGATCTCGCGTTCCTCTTGCGAAAGCTGGCTTTGCAGAAATTCACGCGCCATTTCCGGACTAAGTAGAGCCCGCTCCTCTATCATTCGCACGTTGTAGTAGCGTCTTGCCAGCTCCGCAATCCCCTTCAACTGTGCGTACTTCGCGATACCGATTCCCTGAACATAGCTAAAATCCATGTAATCAGCAGACAACAGGCCATACAGCGACTCAAAATGCTGAAGCATCTCTTTCGCCAGCGTAAGCACATCTTTACCCTGCATGCCGGTACGTAAAAAAAGAGCCAAAAGCTCAACATCGGTCAGAGAACTGGCCCCCTGCGCCAACAGCTTTTCCCGGGGCATCATACTTCCTGTATTTTCCATGCTTCTCCCTCCTCTCGCGTCCGCATAGTGGCATAACACCGAAGTTGATTCGACGCGTTGTTTTCACTTCTTCGTAGCGCCTCGCAAAGTGGAGTACGGTCAAAAGCACGACAAATTGCGGATTGTGATAAAATATCCGCCTTCTGGTGAAACCCAACAGGAAAGATCATGATGAGCCTGGCCGGTAAAAAAATCGTACTTGGCGTCAGTGGCGGTATTGCTGCGTACAAGACCCCTGAGTTGGTGCGTCGTTTACGGGAACGCGGCGCTGACGTCCGCGTGGCGATGACCGAAGCGGCAAAAGCATTTATTACTCCCCTGAGTTTACAGGCGGTTTCAGGTTATCCCGTTTCCGACAGCCTGCTTGACCCCGCAGCCGAAGCCGCGATGGGCCACATCGAGCTGGGGAAATGGGCCGATTTGGTCATCCTGGCACCCGCTACTGCAGACCTGATTGCTCGTGTCGCCGCAGGTATGGCCAACGACCTGGTGTCAACGATTTGTCTGGCAACGCCTGCTCCTGTTGCTGTACTGCCAGCCATGAACCAGCAGATGTACCGCGCTGCCGCGACCCAGCACAACCTGGGTATTCTTGCCTCACGCGGTTTACTCATTTGGGGTCCTGACAGCGGTAGTCAGGCATGTGGTGATATCGGCCCTGGGCGCATGCTGGATCCGTTAACGATTGTGGATATGGCGGCAGAACATTTTTCACCTGTCAACGATCTGCAACATCTCAACATCATGATTACGGCGGGTCCGACGCGTGAACCGCTTGATCCCGTGCGTTATATTTCCAACCACAGTTCCGGGAAGATGGGGTTTGCGATCGCGGCCGCTGCCGCAAAGCGCGGGGCAAACGTCACACTGGTATCGGGTCCGGTTTCGTTATCCACACCACCATTTGTTCAACGGGTTAATGTGATGACCGCGCTGGAAATGGAAGCCGCTGTGCAGTCTACGGTGCAACAACAGCATATTTTTATCGGCTGCGCTGCAGTCGCTGATTATCGCGCTGAAACTGTCGCCCACGAAAAAATAAAAAAACAAGCGACGCAGGGCGATGAATTAACAGTAAAAATGGTCAAAAATCCGGACATTATCGCCGGTGTTGCCGCACTGGATGTTAACCGTCCTTTTGTCGTTGGGTTTGCCGCCGAAACAAATAATGTGGAAGAATATGCCCGGCAAAAACGCATCCGCAAAAACCTTGATGTGATCTGTGCGAACGACGTTTCGCTGTCAACTCAAGGGTTTAACAGCGATAGCAACGCATTACACCTTTTTTGGCAGGATGGAGACAAAGTCTTACCGCTTGAGCGTAAAGAACTCCTGGGCCAATTATTACTCGACGAGATCGTGACCCGTTATGATGAAAAAAATCGACGTTAAGATTCTGGACCCGCGCGTAGGGCAACAATTTCCGCTCCCGACGTACGCCACTTCTGGTTCTGCCGGACTTGACCTGCGTGCTTGTCTTGATGACGCCGTAGAGCTGGCGCCGGGCGCAACAACGCTGGTGCCAACCGGGTTAGCTATCCACATTGCCGATCCTTCTCTGGCAGCGGTAATGCTCCCGCGCTCCGGGCTGGGCCATAAGCACGGTATCGTGTTGGGCAATCTGGTTGGTTTGATTGATTCCGACTACCAGGGCCAACTGATGGTGTCCGTCTGGAACCGTGGTCAGGACAGCTTCACTATTGAGCCGGGCGAACGTATCGCGCAGATGGTATTTGTACCGGTCGTGCAGGCTGAATTTAATCTGGTGGAAGAGTTTGAAGCCACCGATCGTGGCGAAGGTGGCTTCGGCCATTCCGGGCGCAAGTAACCCGCAGAAAAGCATCCCATAGCGTAATAACGCAATAACACACCGCAAACAACAGTTTGCGGTCGCTGTGTGGATGCCTGCCTGGCAAGAGCTTATTTTCAGGGGTATTTTGTAACATGGTAGAAAAGCAAACTGCGAAAAGGAATCGTCGCGAAGAAATACTTCAGTCTCTGGCACTGATGCTTGAGTCCAGCGATGGTAGCCAACGCATCACCACAGCAAAGCTGGCAGCCTCAGTTGGCGTATCCGAAGCGGCATTGTATCGCCATTTCCCCAGCAAGACCCGTATGTTCGATAGCCTGATTGAGTTTATCGAAGATAGTCTGATTACGCGTATCAATCTGATTTTGAAAGATGAAAAAGACACCAACGCGCGTCTGCGTCTGATCGTTCTGCTGATTTTAGGGTTTGGTGAGCGTAATCCAGGCCTGACACGAATTCTGACCGGACACGCGTTGATGTTCGAGCAAGACCGTCTGCAAGGTCGCATTAACCAACTTTTTGAGCGCATTGAAGCGCAGTTGCGCCAGGTTCTGCGAGAAAAAAGAATGCGTGAAGGTGAAGGCTACACCGTGGATGAAACGCTGCTGGCCAGCCAGTTACTGGCTTTCTGCGAAGGTATGCTGTCCCGGTTTGTACGTAGCGAATTTAAATACCGCCCAACGGATGATTTTGACACCCGCTGGCCGTTGGTTGCCGCTCAATTGCAGTAGCGATTTCGTCTTGTCCGGCCTACGGGGTTACGTAGGCCGGATAGGCGCAGCGCCATCCGGCAGTTCTTAAACGCCGTACGCTTCGCGATAGGCCCGTACTGCCACCAGATGCTCCGCCATCTCTGGTTTCTCTTCCAGATACGCAATCAGATCTTTCAGGGTAATGATAGAAATCACCTTGCAGCCATAATCGCGTTCCACTTCCTGAATCGCGGAAATCTCGCCGCGACCGCGTTCCTGACGATCGAGAGAAATCAGTACCCCCGCCAGAGTGGCGCCATTCGCCTGAATAATCTCCATCGACTCACGAATAGCCGTACCTGCGGTGATAACATCATCTACCAGCATGACACGCCCCTCAAGTGCGCTACCTACCAGATTACCGCCTTCGCCATGGGTCTTCGCCTCTTTGCGGTTAAAGCAGTACGGCATATCTTTATCGTGATGTTCCGCAAGTGCTACAGCCGTAGTAGTCGCAATCGGAATACCTTTGTAGGCAGGGCCAAACAGCAAATCGAACTCAATACCGGAATCCACCAGCGCTTCGGCATAAAAACGGCCTAACAGTGCCAGGTCGCGCCCGGTATTAAACAGCCCGGCGTTGAAGAAATAGGGGCTTTTGCGCCCGGATTTCAGCGTAAATTCGCCAAACTTTAGTACCTGCTTGCTAAGCGCAAACTCAATAAACTGGCGCTGATACGGTTTCATGGATTCGCTCCTCATCTCACTTTATTACAGACAAAAAAAAGGCGACTCATCAGTCGCCTTTAAAATCAATTTTCTAACGCCGCCTTCTGCGTCGCTACAATGGATTCGATTCCCCCTCGGGCCAATGCCAGTAGGGTGAGAAGTTCTTCATGGCTGAACGGTTCGCCTTCCGCCGTACCCTGAACCTCTATAATGCGACCGTCCTCAGTCATCACTACGTTCATGTCGGTTTCAGCAGCAGAGTCCTCAACGTACTCAAGGTCACAGAGTGCTTCACCGTTCACAATGCCCACGGAAACCGCGGCAACCATCCCTTTCATCGGGTTAGTTTTCAGCTTACCGCTCGCCACCAGCTTGTTCAGCGCATCCGCCAACGCAACGCATGCGCCAGTAATCGATGCAGTACGCGTACCGCCATCTGCCTGAATAACATCACAGTCCAGCGTAATAGTGAATTCACCGAGCGTCTTCAGGTCAACGGCGGCGCGCAGCGCACGAGCGATCAGGCGCTGGATTTCCATGGTACGGCCGCCCTGCTTACCTTTCGCCGCTTCACGGGCGTTACGGGTGTGCGTGGCGCGTGGCAGCATGCCATATTCTGCGGTGATCCAGCCCTGGCCCTGACCTTTCAGAAAACGCGGTACGCCTTCATCAATAGAGGCGGTACACAGCACTTTGGTATCACCAAATTCGACCAGCACGGAGCCTTCAGCGTGTTTTGTATAATTACGGGTCAGGGTGACGGGACGCACCTGATTGGCACTACGACCTGCTGGACGCATGATAAAATCTCCGGCTTGAAACGAATGTGGCTGCGCATTATACGGACTTCCGACTGTTATTCCTATCCTGACAAGACGCGGATGGCTATAATCCTCCCATCTCATCTTTAAAAACAGGAACGTCTATGATCCGCAGCATGACCGCCTACGCCCGGCGTGAAATCAAGGGTGAATGGGGTAGCGCCACCTGGGAAATGCGCTCGGTAAACCAGCGTTATCTGGAAACCTATTTTCGCCTGCCGGAGCAGTTCCGTAGTCTCGAACCCGTTGTTCGCGAACGTATTCGCACGCGTCTGACGCGCGGTAAAGTCGAATGTACCCTGCGTTTTGAGCCTGATGCCAGCGCGCAAGGCGAGCTGATTCTGAATGAAAAACTCGCTAAACAGCTCGTTAGCGCTGCTAACTGGGTCAAAATGCAGAGCGATGAAGGTGAAATCAACCCGGTTGATATCCTGCGCTGGCCAGGCGTAATGGCTGCCCAGGAGCAGGATCTGGACGCCATTGCCGCCGAAATCCTCGCCGCGCTTGACGGTACGCTGGATGACTTCATCGTTGCGCGTGAAACCGAAGGTCAGGCGCTGAAGGCGCTGATCGAGCAGCGTCTGGAAGGCGTCAGTGCTGAAGTCACAAAAGTGCGTGCTCATATGCCGGAAATCCTGCAATGGCAGCGCGAGCGTCTGGTAGCCAAACTGGAAGACGCCCAGGTGCAGTTGGAAAATAACCGCCTTGAGCAAGAGTTGGTGCTGATGGCGCAACGTATCGATGTGGCGGAAGAATTAGATCGCCTGGAAGCCCACGTCAAAGAAACCTACAACATTCTGAAGAAAAAAGAGGCGGTTGGCCGTCGTCTGGACTTTATGATGCAGGAATTCAACCGTGAGTCGAACACTCTGGCATCGAAGTCTATCAATGCCGAAGTGACGAATTCCGCGATTGAACTGAAGGTACTGATCGAGCAAATGCGCGAGCAGATTCAGAATATCGAGTAAGCTATCAGCAACATTCAGGACGACGCATAAATCACACCAAGCCCGCACCCAGCGGGCTTTTTTGTTATCATGGGCTATCATGAGGAAGCAACAAAGCGCACGATTGCCGTGTACATAGTGGTGTACATAATGGGTTTTATGTACATCGGTTTATGTACACACCCCCATTCAATGTTCAGGTATTCGCAATGCCAAAGATTACAGACATGCAGATCCGCGCATGGATAAAGGCCGGAGATAGATTTGAAGGAAGGGCCGATGGCAACGGCCTTTATATTTGCTACCCCAAAAACTACACAGTCCCTTTCTGGCGCTTTCGCTATAAATTCGCAGGTAAGCAGCGAGCAATGGTTATCGGCTCATATGCCGAGCTATCACTATCAAAGGCCAGAGAGACAGCCAAAGAGCTATCGGCTCGCGTTGCGTTGGGCTATGACGTTGCAGGAGAGAAGCAGGAACGGAAAGCAGAAGCACTGGCGAAGATGGAAGCAGAGAAGAACGCTATGCGCGTTTCAGAGCTTGCCGCTGAATACTTTGAGCGTCAGATCCTCCCGCGCTGGAAGCACCCCGATATACTCCGCCGCCGTATCGACAAAGATATAAACCCCTGCATTGGCAGCATGAAGGTGGAGGACGTGAAGCCGCGCCATATCGATGACATGCTGAAAGGTATTGTTGACCGTGGAGCGCCGACCATAGCAACGGACGTTCTGCGCTGGACACGCCGCATATTTGACTACGGCATTAAGCGGCACGCACTGGAGATTAACCCGTGTTCAGCCTTTGAGGTTGCCGACGCTGGAGGGAAAGAAGTTTCCCGCGACCGCTGGTTAACACGTGGCGAACTAATCCGACTGTTTCAGGCTATGCGTATGGCTAAGGGATTCAGCCGTCAGAACGAAATCACGTTCAAATTACTGTTAGCGTTATGCGTCCGCAAAATGGAGTTATGCGCCGCCCGCTGGGAGGAGTTCGATTTTGATAAAGCCGTATGGCATTTACCAGAGGAACGCAGCAAAAACGGCGACGCTATAGACATTCCATTAGCACCGCCAGCCGTCGAATGGCTGAGAGAGCTTAAAACGTTCTCATGCAACAGCGCATGGGTACTGCCAGCCAGAAAGATGCAAAACCGCATGATCCCACATATTCAGGAAAGCACTTTACCCGTAGCACTGGCTAAGGTTCGCGCTGAAATGCCGGACGTGCCGAATTTTACTATTCACGACTTCCGGCGCACAGCCCGCACCCATTTAGCCGCGCTGGGCGTTGATCCCGTAGTGGCTGAAAGATGCCTTAACCACAAAATACCGGGGATAGAGGGCATCTATAACCGGCATCAATACTTTGATGAGCGGAAAGCGGCGCTGGCACGGTGGGCGAATCTGCTGGTGGCTCTGGAAAGTGGGGGAGATTATAACGTAATGCCGTTTGATTTAGAGCGAAGGAAAGTATGAAAGATATCCTTAGAAAATCACCTATCGAAAGGCTTTGTGTGTCTGTCTCAATAACCCCGCAAGAGATGGCGCTGGCTCTTGCTGGGTTGAACCCTTTAACTCGAATAAGTGACGTTCCCGAAGAGCATTTTGATTACGTTGATCACACCAGAAGGGCAATAGCTAGAGCACTAAAGGTACACAGGGATAAAAAAATATCTACTGACGAGGCCTGTAACGCTCTGGATATTCTCTTAGCTGCTTTCCCATTTATTGAAGAAAGTACGCCCGAGATAATTACGCAAAAAGTTACAGAGGCTATCGACGATTTGCGTGGAACAAAAGGCTGGGAGGAAAAAGCCCGCAATTTGGGTGGCTTGCATCTTGTGAACTACATCAAAGACACGAATCGCAGCGGGCGAGGCCAGCACCGCAAACAGGATGAGGAAGACGGAACAATGAAGATGATGGGCGTGATCATCCAGTTGCTGGTAAAAAAATCTGGAGCATCCTCCTATATTAACTCAGGCAAGCCTAATGTGACGGCCATCTATAAGGATGTGCTTGATTTATTAGAGTGTGAAGGTATTTCAAAAAAAGGGATAAGCAGAGCTGCTTTTGCGGCAAAAGCAAAGCAGGCTTTGTTAGCAATCCATAACCTCGATTAAGAAATCAACCACGCCATTAAACAGATTCAAGGGATCATTAATGGCGTGGCGCCAGTTATCAACTACCTCCCCTGCTACACCTGACTATAACCACCATGAGATAAAATCGATATAGATCGCTATAGAGCGTGTCGTTTCCCGCTGTTACCTTCCGTGCCAGCCCGTGCCAGTTCGCAATTCTTTATTTCGTGTCAACGCGCGTCGTTCTGTGTCGTTTCGTGTTGTCCTGTGCTCTCCATAAGTCGTCATAGTGAGTCATTTGAAGCCAAATAAAGACATGTAAATCAATACATAACAAAACATACCAAAACAGAGTAACGCATGCGAAAAGATGTAAAAAGTTGATAAATCACGGGGTTATGCGTTAACTCAAGGTGCTGTTTATTCGGAGGAATGCGAGAGATTATCGGAATGTGTTTTTTTCAATGGAAATGCTGTTTTTTAATGGAAATGGTAGATCTTTCAAAAGAATCCATTTTCACTGGAATAGCTGGATAAATAGCCACTAAACTGCGCATAACTTCAGCAGCTATCAAGGGAGTTAATGAGCATATGATGCCAAGTCAAACGACACAATCAGCCATTCCTACCACTGGGTATATCCGCCGCTTTCGCATGCCGGCGTTGTTAGGGGTATCAATGCCAACCATTGATCGATGGGTTAAAAACGGCACGTTGCCACGCCCGGTGAAACTCACCAATAACGTGACCGCTTTTGATGCGGTAGAGATTAACAACTGGCTGGCAGAGCGTCGGGGAAAGGTGGCCTGATGAAAAAAGAAAACCGCCCCGGACAGCAGGCGGCTAACAACATAGATATTCGCGGATCTGATGTTACGCCACCAGCGCCCACCACACAAGCGCCACGCCGCACACCGAAGAAGCACCGCGACCGCGTCTACATGCTGCGCACTGGCGTAGAGGGATGGACAGAAAATGATATTCTGCGCTACTGCCGTCTTTCATCCTGGCGTAATTATGCGTCTGAACTGGAGCGCCAGCTTGATATTCAACTAGAGCGTATCGACGAGAAAAACCCGGATGGTATCGGCGCACACCTGCGCTACCGCTTTTCCTGCCGTGGCGACGTTCTCAAGGTGATCCAACTTGTGAACCATAATGCCGCCATTAATGAACATCACGGGCTATCTCAGCAGGATATTGCCGACATTCTGAACCTCTACCCGGACGCATTTAACGCCGCATAACGGAGCCGAAAACATGACTATCGAAAAAAGCCGATTCAATTCGGAGGCCGCCCCACAATCCAGCGTTAACCAGGGCGAATATAGCACTAATGACTTTGCCGCTATTGTTCCCGTTATTTCCGGTCAAATTGGCGGGCGTGAGGCCAGTATTGTTAGTGCTAAGGCACTGCATACAGCGCTTGGAGTAGGTAACGACTTTTCAACCTGGATAAAACTACGCATTGATGAATATGGCTTTAGCCTGAGTGCTGATTACGTGGTTTTTGATTCCTCAGATTTCAGGAATCAAAGTTCAAATTTTGAACAGGGTAGCCCCGGATGGGTGACAAAGCGTGGCGGCGACCGTCGCAGTAAAGATTATGGCCTTTCTCTGGGAATGGCTAAAGAACTGGCAATGGTTGAGCGAAACGAACAAGGTCGCGCCGTTCGCCGTTACTTTATTCAGTGTGAAGAAGCCCTACAGCGCAGCGTGCCAGAGATTGCCGCTCAGTATCGCCGCCAGCTCAAAGCCCGCATCGGTGCCGCCAACCTGTTTAAACCGATGTGCGTAGCACTGGAAAGCGCCCGCGCAGAACAGGGTAAACAGACGCAGGCTCGCCACTACAGCAACGAGAGCAACATGATCGCCCGCATTGTTTTGGGTGGCATGACGGCGAAGCAGTGGGCGCAGGCGAATAGCATTACTGGCGAACCACGCGACAGCATGAACGCCTGGCAACTGGAACACCTCACCTACCTGGAGAGTACCAACATTACGCTGATTGATATGGGTATGGGATATGACCTGCGTAAAGCCGAGCTAATCCGCCTCTCTCAGCGCTGGTTAGCTAAACATCTGGGGGCTAATCATGCTTAATGCCGCCGTCCAGAATAAAGCCTTTCCCCTGGCTGGCCTGATGTGTACCTTGCGCGGGATCGCGCACACGCATGAGGGTAAAGCTGGCATAACAGTGCCAGCTAATGCCAGCTCCTCATTTTCTCGTCGTGGTGACGAGGAGAGTTTCGAGACCAGTACGCGCACGAAGATTTATTGGGGGTCACTACGCGAGGAAGATTTTTCCATCATCACTACACGAGGCGGGAATATTTTTCTGACATCACCACTAGATGCAGGAAATTTATGCAACAGTACGCGCGCACGCGAAGGTGAGTTTCTGGAGTCCATAAAAAAGGGCTTGCTGATTATCGCCAACCCGGTTTATGGTTATAGCGCACCAGCAAAATCTGGTGCCGGGATTGGCGTCCTGCAATTATCCACAGCGCACAACCGCGCTAAATGCGGTTTTTTTGTGTGCGTCGCACGGCTACATCCTTCAATGGTGGGCTGGGCGAGGGCATCGAAAGATGCGCCGGTATCTGTGGAAGCCGGTACGCCAACCTCGTTCAGTTCACCACCAGCGATTGGCGTCTTTGGTGGTGATTATATACATCATTCCACAGAGGCTGCCGCTATGCTGGCTACTACCCATACCCAAAATCCACAATTTATCTGGTTAATCGCAGCCGTTCGCCGCGATATGCCGACAATTACCGCCAAAATCTATCACATTGCTGCCGAAAGCGAACACGAAGCCCGCCGCACTCTGGCGCGGGATCACGTCTGTTTCTTTGCAGGCCGTATCCGTCTGGAGGTGGCAGCGTGAACAGAACCGAACGACAGAACACGATTGAAACCACCACGGAGCTTTGCGCGCTGCTTGTTGCCACTGAAATGGTTTGTGACCAAGTGGATGAAACCGACCTCAAAACGCTGCTTTCTCTCAGCCGCCGGCTGGCCAATACCGTCTGGGATAACCTGAACAATGCGGGGTTCGGCGAATGAACCACATTTACGATCTCGTGCGTCGCGCTGATGCTGCGACCGTTGCCAGCTTCCCGGCTGGTGGCCGCTGGCAGCTCTATACCAGTAACGGCCTAGCGTCCACTCGCCCACTTTCTGAAGAGGAAGTGCTGATCACTCCTGCAGGTATGGTCCAGTTCCTCAGACGCTGCGGATATACCGTCACCCCGCCGGAGGAAACCAAGTGAAGCGTACAGCCCATAATGCGCGCCTGACCATGCTGGTTAACGAGTTTGCTGCTGCTGTTCTTCTGCGTTTGCGCCAGGAGAATGGCGGTGAGTGGTTTTCCCTACCAGTGAACGGGCAGATCGTCCACGTGGCGGTAACTGACGGTGAAAGCGGGATTCTGCTGCTGATCGATAGCTACACACTGGCAGCCATGAAAGTGTCCTACCCGCAGTGGGAAACCGTGGGGATCGCGCTTCTTGAGCGTTGCGTCACTAAGGACGGATTGACTGACGTCGGGCGCGAGATATGGCAAAGCATGGTTAAAGACATGGGCGCGACCGTGGCAGGGGGCAACCATGCGTAATATCGACCTTATCCGCGAAGTGACCAGTGCCGCCGCCGGGCGCTGGCCTTATGTGCTGGCTGGATTGTCTATCGACGTGCCTGATTCATCGCGCCGCCATTCTCCATGCCCTGCATGTGGTGGAAAAGACCGTTTCAGATTCGACGACAACGGGCGCGGTAGCTTTATCTGCAACCAGTGTGGCGCTGGTGACGGGCTGGATTTAATCAAGCGGGTTAACAACTGCGACACTACGGAGGCGGCGAGGCTTGCCGCTGATGTGCTGGGTATTGATTACCGGGCAGCGCAAACCGACCCGGTGGCAGCGAGCCATAGAAGAGAGCAACTGGAAGCTGACCGCCAGCAGCGTGAGCAGGAGCGCCAGAAACAGGCAGCAGAGGATGCAGAGCAGCGAAGGGCTACGTTTGCCCGTCTGTATGCCGGAATGCGCCAGAGTGCCACACAGGGCGAATCTGATTACCTGCAATCAAAAGGGCTGACCGGGTTTAAATATCCGGTAATGCCGGATGGTTCGTTATTGCTGGAGCTGGTGGACGAATCCGGCGCAGTGGCAGCAGCGCAAACCATTACACCGCAGGGAGAGAAGCGACTCCTGACAGGTTCAGCAAAGCGCGGGGCATATCACGCCGTAAACGCGCCAGAATCGCCGCAGAGCGTTTTAATTGCCGAGGGGCTGGCGACGGCCCTGTCCGTTCACCTGATGCGCCCGGACGCGCTTACAGTGGCGGCAATTGACGCCGGGAACCTGATCCACGTTGCCGGAGTAATGCGCCGGAAACACCCGCAGTCGCAAATTATCATTGCCGCAGATAACGACCACCAGCAGGACGAACAGGCGAACACGGGCAAAGATGCCGCAGAGAAAGCCGCCTTATCCGTGGCTGGCTGGGTATCAATGCCACCGACAGACTACAAAGCCGACTGGAACGACCACCACCAGCAAAACGGGCTGGAAGTCGCTACGGCTGCGTTTAACGATTCGATGTACCAGATTCAGGGGGAAGCCGTGAAACCACGATTGCAGGCCATTGAGGGCGGTAAAACTGACCATCCAGAGAAAGACCCACTAAAACCCCACATTGAGAGCCGCAAAGATGGCGTTTTCTGGGTAACGCCGAAGGCGGACAAGGAAAGCGGGGAGATTATCAACAATGAAAGCTGGCTGGCCTCACCGATGGACGTTATCGGAACCGGGCGCGACGATAAAGATCAGTATTTGATAATCAGATGGGCGGCATTTGGCGCAGATACCGCAACGACCGCAGCTATTCCGCTGGCTGATATTGGCGAGCGTGAAGGCTGGCGCACTCTGAAAGCTGGGGGCGTCAACGTCACCACGAAAAACAGCCTACGGGCGATTCTTGCAGACTGGCTACAGCGGAGCGGCTCGCGTGAATTGTGGCGCGTTGCTCATGCTACAGGCTGGCAGTGCGGGGCATACATCATGCCGGACGGGGAAATCATCGGCACACCTGAGCGGCCTGTTTTGTTCAGCGGGCGCAGTTCAGCCGCTGCCGGGTATACCGTAGCAGGAACGTCGGAAAGCTGGCGCAATAGTGTTGCGCGGCTGGCATACGGTAACTACGCGATGATGACAGGCATTGCCGCCGCACTGGCAGCACCGTTAATCGGGCTGGCAGATCGTGACGGATTCGGGATTCATTTTTATGAGCAATCGAGCGCCGGGAAAACAACCACGCAGAACGTGGCGAGCAGTCTATACGGCAACCCTGATGCCTTGCGCCTGACGTGGTACGGCACGGCGCTGGGGCTGATAAACGAGGCCGCCGCCCACAATGACGGGCTGATGCCACTGGATGAAGTCGGACAGGGCGCAGACCCGGTAAGCGTTTCACAGTCTGCCTATGCTCTTTTTAACGGCGTGGGGAAATTGCAGGGAGCAAAGGAAGGCGGCAACCGGGATCTGAAACGCTGGCGCACCGTGGCAATCAGCACCGGGGAAATGGACTTAGAAACCTTCATAGCCACCGCAGGACGCAAGACAAAAGCGGGGCAACTGGTGCGCTTGCTGAATATCCCGTTAAGTAAGGCGGTGCGCTTTCATGAGCACCAGACAGGGAAAGAACACGCCGACGCGCTGAAAGATGCTTATCAGCACCATCATGGCGCTGCCGGGAGGGAGTGGATCAGATGGCTTTCAGACCACCAGCAGCAGGCGATTGATGCCGTTCGTGAGTGTGAGGCCCGCTGGCGCAGTCTAATCCCTGCCGACTATGGGGAACAGGTTCACCGTGTAGGGGCGAGGTTCGCCATTCTGGAGGCCGCTTTACTGATGGGTGGCGTGGTTACTGGCTGGGATGCTCAAACGTGCCGGGATGCGATACAGCACGCCTATAACGCATGGCTAAAAGAGTTCGGCACGGGGAACAAAGAGCACCAGCAGATCATCGAGCAGGCGGAGGCATTTTTAAATGCCTATGGCCTGAGTCGATTCGCGCCGCTGGGTTATGACCCGCGCGATTTACCCATCCGTGATTTAGCCGGGTACAGGAAGAAGGGGAACCACGACGGCGACCCGATAATTTTCTACACCTTCCCGGCAACATTTGAGCAGGAGATCGCACGGGGTTTTAATGTCAGGCAGTTTGCCGAAGTTCTCAAGAATGCAGGAATGCTAACACCACCAACGAGCGGGCGAGGCTATCAGGGGCGAGTAAGGGAGGATGGGCGACAGATTCGCGTCTATGTACTCAACTTCATGGCGGAGGAAAGCAGCCAGCCAGAAGAATAATATTTCTTCACATGCGTAGTTTTAGTGTTGTCTCAGTTGTCTTTGTTGTCTCAATTTGTAAGTTACATTGATTTATAAGGATTTTATTTTAATTTCTGAGACAACACCGAGACAACATTTAGCCATTTTGAGACAACAGGGCGAAAGTGTGTTTTTAGTCTGGCAGGCAGTGAGACAACATTTATGCCGGGTGAGACAACACGAAATTGCAAATGTTGTCTCAGCAAAACCCAGACGTGGCGCGGCCTGTAGAGCCGTGAGACAACAAAGACAACAGAGACAACACTATTTTTGCTTACTATGAAAAAAATCAGCAGGTGTCCCACAATAAGACAGTGCCGGGTAATCTTCATTAGCAAAACTAATAATCGAGGTAACAATGACAGCACAAATTTCAGCCTACGGGCGGCTGGTGGCAGATCCCCAGACCAGAACGACGAACAGCGGAACCAGCATGGCAATGGGGCGTTTAGCGGTGGCACTCCCCTGCCATGCAGTAGAGGGCGGAGAGGTTACTTTCTGGCTGGGCGTGGTGGCATTCGGCAAACAGGCCGACGCACTGGCAGAACACGTTAAAGGCGATTTAGTCAGTGTTGCCGGAACAATGCAGGTCAATCAGTGGACGGGCAAGGATGGAGGAACGCAGCAGGGGTATCAGGTAGTAGCCGACAGCGTGATCAGTGCGAGGACAGCAAGGCCGGGCGGAAAGCGTGGCGCGGCAGCTAGAACAAATGAAGTCAACAAAGGCCATACCACGCAACCCGCGCCGGGATGGGAAATATACAGCACCCCTGATGATTTTGACCAGCGCCCACCATTCGACGATGAAGCGCCATTCTGAGGGAGATAAACATGGTAAACGACAGCAAAGCCGAGGCTTTGGAGGCAAAGGGGCTGTATCGTAGGGCTGCGACGCGCTGGCAGGAAGTCATGATGCTTTGTGCTGAGGACGATGATCGGGAATGGGTAAAGCAGCGACGTGATACGTGTCTGACGAACGTGAAGCGCCCGCCAGTGAAAACCGATGATTACGACGATCTGCATAAAGCAGTCACTGAGACACAACACCGCATGGGGATAGCGCAACCGAACGGTAATGCCTTCCGGTTAAATGGCGGCAAGAAGCAACGACAGCCCACCAGCGGGGGCGATGGTTCGCAGTAACGTTCGCACCAGAACGGATGTAAATCCTGGACTGTCCTGGACGGATCTTAAACCCTCGTAGCGCTAAACCCGCGCCAGTTGCGGGCTGGAAGCCAGAATGTGATTTAGATTGTCCAAAATATTCTGGTTCGCGCCACTGGTTCGCAGTACGCAGTCAGGTACGCGGCAAAACTGCGTATTCAACGTGCGCACTACCTGACGAATGCTAACGGTGGCATTGCGTACAGAAATTGCGAATTCGCAGTAATTTGTAAGCGCGAATTGCGCATTCGCAAAATGGTGGAGAGGCTTGATATTTCTGGCTTGGGCGCTATCCGTTCGCAGTAGATGGCGGAAGTTAGATATACAGTTTTATTAAGGTATTGTTAGGGTTTGTTAAGGTTTTTGCGCACAAAAATGCGCACAGTGAGCCGTTAAATGAAAAAAAATAGCCAACAATCAAGATCGGGATGGGGTGGCAAGCGGAAAGGCGCAGGCGCACCATTGGGCAATAATAATGCCGTCAAGCATGGCGAACGCAGTCGGCGGGCATTCTTCCCATTTGAGGGGGGCGAGGCGCTTTCTCCGCTGGTGCGAAATCGTGCAAGAAACCTCATGCTGGCTGAGAGATACGGGCTATTACTGGCGAATAATCCGACGCCGGGAACAGAAGAATGGCGCGAGATGACATTGATTAACGGATTCATGGGGCTACATGCCGACAGAATCGCACGGCTTGAGCTGAGTTTAGCGAGATCCGTTTCAATGCAAGCAAGGCGGGATCTGCGAAGGGTTAAAAAAAGCGGCGCATGTTAGCAATCCGTATAGTCACCGATGTTGAAATACTGGACTGTTCAGGACAGAACCAAAGCCCATATGAGGCGAGACCCGCGCCGGTAGTGGACAGAATCACGGGCGTGATTGAGCGTAAAACGAGAAACGCAGCCAGAGGCATTGGCCTGATTCCGTAGAAGAAAAACGCCCGCAAAGGGGCGTTTGTGAACACGAGCAAGACCCCTGCGCATTTCCGTTTTCCGGTAGTGTAGCAACCATTCAAAACCACGCAACAGGGCTAACCATGACACCACAGCAGATAGCCGCACTGACAGCCGCAAAGCTGGAGCATGAAGGCCACCAGCTTACTCCGGTAGAGGTTCGGGAGATGGAGCGCATGATTAAGGCCGATACAGCGCGGCGCGACAGGTTCCGCGAAATGATGCGATCACCCGCCTACCAGTGGAGGAAGCCAGCGCCGCGCAGGTAGATACGGGATTATTCCGCATGTAACTTATGCGGATTAAGCAAATTACCTTTATTCACCTTTACAGAATTGTGAGTGCGTCAGTATCGTTATCCTTCCGATTCGCATTTATTCAGGATTTGCATGTACCAGCTAAAGATAACCATCCGAGACAGCAAACCACCAATATGGCGGCGTGTGCTGGTTCCAGAGCAAATCCCCTTTAGTGAACTTCACGCGGTGATCCAGTTGGCTTTTGGCTGGAATGACGAACATCTGTATATGTTCGAGAAAGGCCGTAAAGGTGATCTAGGTAGCGAGTATCGCGTATGGGGTGAGGGTGAAAGCATGGGTAATGCGGCAATCACGCCGCTATGGGCGGCGATCCAGAATGAGGGTGACAAGCTGGTTTACACGTATGACTTTGGCGACTGGTGGGATTGTCTTATTGTGCTGGAGAAGCAAACCCATGATACCAGTATCCAGCCTGTTAGCTGTTTGCGTGGGAGGGGGACTACCCCGGCGGAAAATTCGGGGGGATTGCATGGTTACAATGAATTGCTCTTACAGGCCAGAGAGTCTGATAATCCTGAACAGGCCGAGATCCACGATTTCCTGATGCTGGATATTGAACGCCGGGTTTACGACCTGAACAACATTAACGACAGATTGCAGGTTCTTAACTGACCCGCATGTATTCGCCTGATATTGCGTTATCAGCGCCGCCAGTATCGCGCATAACAGCGCAGTGACCGGGTAAACCGTAGCGCACGACCGTTGCGCTGGTTTCACCGCCATGCTTTACCTGCCGCGATTCATACACTGTCACACGTTCCAGTAGCCCCCCGGCAACCATGCTTTCAAGAGTTCGCCGGGTGGATTCGAGCTGGTGGCGTTTATCGAACGACACCATGCCATGAAGCAGGTAGGCCACACCCGACACATCGAACGGCGGCGCACCAATCTCACCTGTTACCCAATCGCGGTTATCCGGTTCAAAGTAGCTGAGTATCTCTTTTTTGCGGCTGGTCATTCCCATGGCTGGCAGGTTCCTTATTGTGGGGTAGAGGTATCATACAATAAGAAGCGGTGAGGAATGGCTACTTAACTTTCCCCTCCATTTTGTAACGCAATCAGTACCCCCTCATGTAGTCCGCAACCCTTTTAATTAAAATATTTTATCTTGACGATTTATTTTATTGATCATAAGTTAACCCCATACAGAAGAAGTATGTACGTTTAACCAGTATCAGGAGGTCAGGAAATGGCAGTCACTAACAAAAAGCCGATTCTTGTTGATCAGCCGATTCTCGAAGGGTTACAGCGCCTCCGGGATGATGAATGCCGACGTTCTACCGTAGGCGCAGCCCCAAGCATTCAGGAGCTGGCGCGTCACCTTTTGCGCCAGGGTATCCACCGGCATGAGGCGGGCAAGAAGTAACTCTGCTGCCCGGAAAGGAGAAAGCAATGCCGCTAATGAAACTACCTGCATGGGCGCAAACAGCGTTCGGTATGAAAGGTAAGAAAAAACAGCCCCAACTCTCTGAGGAAAACCCATCCATGTTTGATTTCTCGCATCTGTCAGGCAAAACCAAAACGAAAGGCGAGTCCGATAACGGTAATGAGCCACTGAAACAGGATAGTGACGATATTCAGGTATATCGCCCAAACCAGCACAGTCGTGGTCACAATGTCGCGGTGTCTACTGAGGCTAAGAACAACCCGGTTCTGGCTGTTCGTTTGCTGAAAGAAACAAAGCTTTCATCGAAGAAAATAAAGCAGCAACTGGCATCGTCGCCGATGGCGCTTTCTGTGTTTACCCAGAAATTTATGGAAGAGAACGATCCGACCTGGGAGTTTCAGGACGACGAAGAGAAAGCCCGAACGGCGCTGATGTTTTCAACGCAGAACCGTGACGCAAATGGTTACAGCGCTGCCCAGAGTAGCGCTATCAAGGCATTGAAAAAAATGGAAGAGCCTCTGACAGAGGATGAGGTCAAGGCATTAGCCAACATGACATTGAAGATGCAAAACGAGTACGACCCGATGTCGCCTGACAATGTCAATGCTCGCCGCATAGCGGATGAGGAGTACCGGGAGGAAGTGGCACAGGCCACAGCACGCCGCAATGATCGTATCCGGGCATCTGGTGTGAGCCTGCCGGGAGATACCCGTCGCGTTAATGGCAAGATTGAAGGGCCGGCACGTGAAGCTGAGCACCTTAAATCACAGGTTTCTCTCTGAGAGGTGCGGTGGTGAGCATTATGAACTTTCAGCATCTCAATCCGCCGCAGCCCGATGCGCAGGCATATGGCTTTTCCGGGCGCCGTATGCAGCACATGCATCGACTTCAGCAGTCTGTTGAAGACGAGCAACCCCCTGAACGTCGCCATTCTGATGCACATCTGATCGCGGTGAGAAAAGAGGCCAAACAAAACCCGATACAGGCACTTCATCTTATCGCTGAAGGGATACCACACCAGCGTGCCATCGCCTTACTGCAGGGCAGCGTTCGGCAGCTCAGTCGTTTTACCCGTCGGGCCATGGAGAAAGCCTATCCTGGCTGGGAGCTCCTTGATGCCGAAGACCAGAACATGGCGGCATTCCAGCACAGCATGATTAACGGCGACACCAACGGCTATCGGGCTGGTTTTAACGCTGCTCTGTCGGCGCTGGAGAAGTTTGTAGAGCCAGTTACGTTTGACGATATCGTGAATAGCGTTAATTCGCTGGTGGAGGAAGTATGAGTAATTCATTCGATTTTGAGCTGGTTGCTGATGACAGGGCCAGTGCTGCCATTGACGACATTAATGAGGCTATTCGCAATCTTGGACCGCATCTGGAGAAGACGCGGGAAAGCCTCAGGCTGGGCGGCCTTCCGCCGTCGCCTTACAAAAATGGGTCCTTCCTGAGACTTTTGTAAGGCACGGGCATTGCGCGCCGCAGTGTTTTTGTAGCTACAGGTTTTGAATTTGATTCACACTTGCGCACTTTCACACTTATCACTTTTTGTTATTGGTTTGTTAATTGTGAGTGGTGGCAAGGGATAGCGGGAAGTTTCGGTATTTTTGATTCACAGTTTGATTTACACATTCAGTCTAAAAAGTGTGAACCCTTCACACTTTGTGTGCACAGTCGGTGTGAAGGGTTCACACTCCGTCAGCGAGGTAGGTTGTTATGTTAATGTCAGTAAGTCAGTACGCCGAGCACAGCGGCATGAGTCGCCGGTCATTTTACAACTGGGAAAGTAAGCAGGGATTCCCTGCGCGGGTTGACGGGAAGATTGACCAGGAGGCTTGCGACGTTTATCTGGCCCGTTACCGTGACAGCCATGATCCGCGTGCTCAGAATGCGAAAAGCAAAGTAGTGGCATCCGGTGGTCGTACTGTTGTGAGTAACGCTCTGGTAGAGATGAGCGTTGCAGAGATTAAGTGCATTATGGCATTGGGTGCCGAAAAGGTGGCCGGGATGGACCCGGACGAACGCGCTCAACTGGCCGCTAAGGCCGTAGAGCTGTTTGTAAGCGAAGGCCCCTATAACCCGCCTGTAACGTTCGGCGGCTACCGGCTGTCGATTGTTGAAACGCCTGATGATGAAATCGGGCAGATCATCGCCGGTGGCGCGTTTGGCCTGTCTGCTGATGATGTGGTTTACGAGTGCCGGGATTACACCCTGACTCTCATGAGTGATGAAACCGAAGAAACAGCCATGCGGAGGGTTATCCCTTCGTTACTGTACGCCCTGGCCGACGATACCGACTAAACCAAAGTGTGCCAGCGGGCTCCTGTTATTCCAGCCCTCCGGGGCTGGCTTTTTATAACGATGCTCAGGGCGTAGCCGGTGAGCCTATAGAGCAGGAAGATATAGCGTGTTAAAACAGAAGAAAATCGAGGCGGTAATTGAAGAGCTGGCCCGCCTGCAGGGGAATGAGCTGAATGCCGCCGATATGCTGGAGTTACGTTGCAGGGTTGCGGGAACGCTCGCAGCTAAAGAACGGCACCGCCGGAGGATGACGGCACCAGCCTACCAGTGGAAGAAGCCAGCGCCGCGAAGATAAGTGCAGAATAGAAGCTGCCCCCTCCACCGTCACGGTGATTTCCGTGCGGCTTCCCCCCCTTTCTTTGCTTATAAATGGCCTGTATAACTATGACCAATATCGTTCAATCCATACATGACGGATGTAAGCAACTGGGGTGGGGAATGGCTAAGAACAGAGTTATTCAAGTAAATAATATAGGCATATCAATATCTTCAGTTAACGATCAAGACTACATAAGCTTGACTGACATGACCAAAGGGTTTGAAGATGGCGATCAACTGATTAAAAATTGGCTTCAGAACAAGAACACCATAGAATTTTTGACTGTTTGGGAGAAAATCAATAACCCGAGTTTTAATTTGGTGGAATTACACCAGATTAGAAATGAGCTAGGTTCGAACCGGTTCATCATGTCTGCTAAAAAGTGGATAGACTCCACAAACGCCATAGGACTGGTAGCTAAGGCTGGTCGCTATGGTGGAACATATGCCCATAAGGATATAGCTTTTGAGTTTGGCTCCTGGCTCAGCCCTGAGTTTAAACTGTATCTTATTAAAGAGTTCCAGGACTTAAAGGAGAGGGAGTCTCAGGCCGGATCTATTGAGTGGCAAATAAACAGAGAGTTGGCAAAAGTTAACTACAGATTACAAACTGATGCTGTACAAAGCCACCTATTAGGTAACATACCGAAAGATAAGCAAGGCTGGGTTTATGCTAGCGAAGCTGATTTAATCAACAAAATTATTTTTGGCAACACCAACCAAGAGTGGAAGTCAAAAAACCCTAATGCTAGTGGCAATCAGCGCGACCACGGCAGCCCGATTGATAACGCTTTAGTCGCAAACTTAGAAGCTCAAAACTCCATACTTATAAAACAAGGGGTTTCTCCAACAGAGAGAGCTAAGCTTTTAATTGAGCTGGAGCGCTCGTTCAGAGCAACTATGAGCAAGACCCCTGCTATGATGCGATTGGAAAAGCAAGCAAACTCCCCTCTATTAAACAATAAAAAAGACGATTAGTGTTTTGAGGTCGCCGCTATTTTCGTAGCGGTTCTCCTCTGGCATTTCCATACGTTATACCCACACTTTGCCCGCTTTCGTCTGATAACCGACCTCATTAAGCAATGACAATAAGGAACCGGGGCTGGGGTGAAGGAAAGCCGGCTGCGGAGACTACGAATTTTTCGTAGTTTAAAAAACAAGCAAAAAAGAATAGCACCTTAAAAAGCCGTGTACACAAGGGTGTACACAATGAAAAAAAGTATTGCATGAAACCCAGTAAATATAAGGCATAAACCCACCCACTCAACAAACAGATTCAACATCGAGTAAGCAACCATTCTACGTAGCCCGCCAATAAATGGCGAGGCTACGTATTATTCCCGACTCTTTGGTACTCCCTTGTTCAATTCGAATTATATTTTCTCATCATTCTTTATTAAAGCTCATAACACAAAGCGCATATCACCACGCATTCTCGGCGAACCCGCATTAGCTGTAGTTATTAAAATCACTTCACCTTAGAAAATCTCAATCGTGACAAGGCGCACAAATCGTTAACCTTAGCCCCCAGCAAATCAGGGGGAATGCATGCTGTTACACGTTTTATATCTAATTGGTATTACTGCCGAAGCCATGACCGGTGCGCTTGCTGCTGGGCGTCGTCGTATGGATACATTTGGCGTCATTATCATTGCCACCGCGACGGCCATTGGCGGCGGATCGGTACGCGATATTCTTCTCGGCCACTATCCGCTTGGCTGGGTAAAGCACCCTGAATACGTCATTATCGTAGCGACCGCTGCGGTACTCACCACCATTATTGCTCCCGTCATGCCCTATCTGCGCAAAATATTCCTCGTACTGGATGCGCTGGGCCTGGTGGTCTTTTCTATTATCGGTGCTCAGGTGGCACTGGATATGGGTCATGGACCGATTATCGCCGTGGTCGCTGCGGTCACGACCGGCGTCTTCGGTGGCGTATTACGCGATATGTTCTGCAAACGCATCCCGTTAGTGTTCCAGAAAGAGTTGTATGCTGGCGTATCATTCGCCGCTGCTGTGTTGTACATCGTGCTACAGCATTATGTCTCCAGTCATGATGTAGTGGTTATCTCTACTCTGCTCTTCGGCTTTACCGCCCGATTACTGGCGCTGCGCCTGAAGTTAGGCCTGCCAGTATTTTATTATCGCCATGAAGGTCATTAAGGCATAAAGCCCGTAATACGCTGGGCAGCCAGCCAGTTGCTCAGCGCTATGACCTCCCTGGTCTCCAGCCACTGAATGATCTGTCGTGCCCGCCGTTCCCCCATGAAAGGGAGCTGCCGCCAGCTTTGCTCATCACGGTCCTGCAATTGTTGCCACGAAGCATCCCGACTGGCATTCAGGGTTGCCTGTGTTAACGGTATTCCCATGGCAATAACCCAACGTGTGAACGGGAGATCGCGCGACAGGTTGAACTGATGCCACAGCTTCTCCCCTTTGATTACACCAAGTGCAGACTCTAACTGTTCCTGAGTTAACCCAAGCCAGGAAAAGATATGTTCAAAGCGATACACCTGGTTGAGCTCTCGCCATCCCGCCTCGCCGATCCCCTCCAGCCCCAGCACCTCTTTGCCGCCCAGCCAGACCAGTCTGGCAACAAACTGTTCCTGGCACTCCGCTGTAGCATAAAAACAGGTTAATGAATTGAAGCGCCCCTCGGGGGGTATTGGCTTAGTACGCTGAGTGCTGCGCCAGACCACCTCGTCTATACGGGGTATCCCTTGTCCAGCCAGGCGCACCAGAATCTGATCGCCAGGCGCGATATCCCATTCATTCCAGCGTCGGACGGAGCCAATATTGACGCGCTGTACGCGTTTATCATCCAGCATGACGGGAGTCAGCAATGCAACCACCGCAATTTTCCCGCTTTTACCAACGGAGAACTGAATACCAGTAACCTCAGATACCCTCGTCACGGGAGGATATTTCCACGCCGCCAGCCACTCACCCTGCCCGGGTAGCCAATACTTTGCCCGTGGCTCTTTTGCCGTTCGCACCACGACACCATCTGTCACAAAAGGTAATGCTGAACTCCACCACCTGGCGCGCAACTTTTCGACTTCATCCGCATTCTTCACGGCGTGAGTATAACGTTGCGTGTAACTGAACCCGGCAGCCGTGAGCTGCTCCAGTCTTTCAGGCATGACCGCCGGACCATCAGGCCAGGCCCAGATAAAAATTGCCAGCGAGCGTAACATTTCCGGATTGCCCTGGCGCATCATTAATCCAGCAACCTTCGAGCGGGCGTTCATTCCCCCTCTCTGCTTCTGAATATGCCCCTCTTGCTGCAAAAATATCTCACCCTGCAACGTACTGTTAGCGAGTTTCCCCTTGGTGGAATGTGGTACGGAAGGGATCTGCAGAACCTTTTGCGTCCAGTCTTCGCCTTTCAGGCCATTACCACGGCTAATCGCCCGTACCAGATTGCCATTGCGATAGACTAACGTCACCGCCACACCATCCACCTTCGGTTGCACCCAGAGATCGCTGCGAGCGAGCATCCATTGCTGTAGCGCTTGCTTATCAGCAAGTTTTCGAACGCCCGTGTGGGGAACTGGATGCGAGACGGTGCCACTTATTGGGGGCACAGACAGATCTGGTGGGACTTCATCGCCAAAACAGCGCTGCCATTGAATTAGTTGCGCATTGAGCTGGTCATAAACGCCGTCGTCTACGGCACTTTCCCCTTGCTTCCAGTAACTGTCATTCCACTGTGTAATCTGCTGCTGTAGTCGTGAAATTTCCTCGTTTGCCCTGGCAGGCGACCAGACGGGGCATACCGCCCACGCAGGTAAATGCCACACCAGTAAAACCAGCCCTATGCATTTCCATAATCCCATGCTATCTCCGCTGAACGATACGTTTCCCGGCAGGTATAGCGCGAAGTGAAATAGAAACAGAGCGGCAAAAATTCATCCTGCGAACAGCTTTCCGGACATTTGCATGTATTGCTGCAAATCACCGATAAAACAGGAAACTGGTACGCAAAACGCAATAAACATGCGCAAAAAGTGTGACAAGGGCTACGTCACATAGCGGCTACGTGTATAATAAGCCCGTATGTAGGCTCTCTTTCGACAATCACATACATTAAGATACTCATGGCTCAAGGCACGCTTTATATTGTTTCTGCCCCCAGTGGCGCGGGTAAATCCAGCCTGATTCAGGCTTTATTAAAGACCCAACCGTTGTATGACACCCAGGTTTCTGTTTCGCACACCACGCGCGCACCGCGCCCGGGGGAAGTGCACGGTGAACACTATTTCTTTGTGAACCATGATGAATTCAGAACCATGATTGGCAGAGACGCGTTCCTGGAACACGCGGAGGTTTTCGGTAATTACTACGGCACCTCGCGTGAAACCATTGAGCAAGTATTAGCATCCGGCGTAGACGTCTTTTTAGATATCGACTGGCAAGGTGCGCAGCAAATTCGTGAAAAAATGCCGCATGCGCGCAGTATTTTTATTTTGCCACCGTCTAAGATTGAGCTGGACCGCCGCCTGCGTGGCCGCGGTCAGGATAGCGAAGACGTGATCGCGAAACGTATGGCGCAAGCTGTTGCAGAAATGAGCCATTACGCCGAATATGATTATCTTATTGTGAATGATGATTTCGACACCGCCCTGGGCGATTTGAAAACCATCATTCGCGCCGAACGTCTGCGCATGAGCCGCCAAAAGCAGCGTCATGACGCTTTAATCAGCAAACTGTTGGCAGACTGAACCCACATTCAGTATCATGCCCAGTCATTTCTTCACCTGTGGAGCATTTTAAGTATGGCACGCGTAACTGTTCAGGACGCTGTAGAGAAAATTGGTAACCGTTTTGACCTGGTACTGGTCGCCGCGCGTCGCGCTCGTCAGATGCAGGTAGGCGGAAAGGATCCGCTCGTACCGGAAGAAAACGATAAAACTACCGTTATCGCGCTGCGCGAAATCGAAGAAGGTCTGATCAACAACCAGATCCTCGACGTGCGTGAGCGCCAGGAACAGCAAGAGCAGGAAGCCGCTGAATTACAAGCCGTTACCGCTATTGCTGAAGGTCGTCGTTAATCACAAAGCGGGTCGCCCTTGTATCTGTTTGAAAGCCTGAATCAACTGATTCAAAACTACCTGCCGGAAGACCAGATTAAGCGTCTTCGGCAGGCGTATCTCGTTGCACGTGACGCTCACGAGGGCCAGACACGTTCAAGCGGTGAACCCTATATCACGCACCCGGTAGCGGTAGCCTGCATTCTGGCCGAGATGAAACTCGACTACGAAACGCTGATGGCTGCGCTGCTGCATGACGTGATTGAAGATACCCCAGCCACCTATCAGGACATGGAACAGCTTTTTGGTAAAAGCGTTGCAGAGCTGGTAGAAGGGGTATCGAAACTTGATAAGCTTAAGTTTCGCGATAAGAAAGAGGCGCAAGCTGAAAACTTTCGCAAGATGATTATGGCGATGGTGCAGGATATCCGCGTCATTCTCATCAAACTTGCCGACCGCACCCACAACATGCGCACGCTGGGCTCATTACGCCCGGACAAACGTCGCCGCATCGCCCGTGAAACTCTCGAAATCTATAGTCCGCTGGCACACCGTTTAGGTATTCATCACATTAAAACCGAGCTGGAAGAGCTGGGTTTTGAAGCGCTGTACCCAAACCGCTATCGCGTGATTAAAGAAGTGGTTAAAGCCGCTCGCGGCAACCGCAAAGAGATGATCCAAAAAATCCTCTCGGAAATCGAAGGGCGTTTGCAGGAGGCAGGTATTCCGTGTCGCGTAAGCGGGCGTGAGAAGCACCTGTACTCTATTTACTGCAAAATGGTGCTCAAAGAGCAGCGTTTTCACTCTATCATGGATATCTACGCATTTCGCGTCATCGTTCATGATTCCGATACCTGCTATCGCGTACTCGGCCAGATGCACAGCCTGTACAAACCACGCCCTGGTCGCGTGAAAGACTATATCGCCATTCCGAAAGCGAACGGATATCAGTCTTTGCACACCTCAATGATCGGCCCTCATGGCGTCCCGGTTGAAGTACAGATTCGTACTGAAGACATGGACCAGATGGCAGAGATGGGTGTCGCAGCGCACTGGGCTTACAAAGAGCACGGCGGCGAAAGCAGCACCACTGCGCAAATCCGCGCTCAGCGCTGGATGCAAAGCTTGCTGGAACTGCAGCAGAGCGCCGGTAGCTCGTTTGAATTTATTGAAAGCGTCAAATCTGATCTCTTCCCGGATGAGATTTATGTTTTCACACCGGAAGGGCGCATTGTCGAACTGCCCGCCGGTGCAACGCCTGTCGACTTCGCCTACGCCGTGCATACCGATATCGGTCACGCCTGCGTCGGCGCGCGCGTCGACAGACAGCCTTACCCGCTTTCACAACCGCTCTTTAGCGGCCAGACCGTTGAGATTATCACCGCGCCGGGCGCACGTCCGAATGCCGCGTGGCTAAACTTCGTCGTCAGTTCGAAAGCGCGCGCCAAGATTCGCCAACTGTTGAAAAACCTCAAGCGCGATGATTCCGTCAGTCTGGGTCGTCGACTGCTCAACCATGCCCTGGGCGGTAGCCGTAAACTGGCTGAGATCCCCCCAGAGAGCATCCAGCGTGAGCTTGAGCGTATGAAGCTCGCCACGCTTGACGATCTGCTCGCAGAAATCGGTCTGGGTAACGCCATGAGCGTGGTGGTAGCGAAAAACCTCCAGCAGGGCGAAGCAACAGCGAACGTACCAGCACAATCTGGCCATGGTCATCTGCCGATCAAAGGCGCTGACGGCGTGCTGATCACCTTCGCGAAATGCTGTCGTCCAATTCCAGGCGATCCAATCATTGCCCACGTCAGTCCGGGTAAAGGTCTGGTGATCCACCATGAGTCCTGCCGTAATATTCGTGGCTACCAGAAAGAGCCAGAGAAGTTTATGGCGGTGGAATGGGATAAAGAGACGGAGCAGGAATTCATCACCGAGATTAAGGTGGATATGTTTAACCACCAGGGTGCTCTGGCGAACCTGACGGCGGCAATCAACACGACCACCTCCAATATTCAAAGTCTGAATACGGAAGAGAAAGATGGCCGCGTTTATAGCGCCTTTATTCGCCTGACCGCTCGCGATCGTGTGCACCTGGCGAATATCATGCGCAAAATCCGCGTCATGCCGGACGTGATAAAAGTCACCCGTAACCGAAACTAGTCTTATGAATGAACAGCGCTATGCACGTATCCGCGAGATGCTCGCACGTCGTCAGCCCGATCTGACCGTCTGCATGGAGCAGGTTCACAAACCTCATAACGTTTCTGCGATTATTCGTACTGCAGATGCGGTTGGCGTGCATGAAGTCCACGCCGTCTGGCCGGGTAGCCGTATGCGCACCATGGCCTCTTCTGCCGCAGGCAGCAACAGTTGGGTGCAGGTGAAAACTCACCTTACCATTGGCGATGCGGTCACACATTTAAAAAGCCGGGGCATGCAGGTCCTGGCAACCCATCTGTCAGATAAAGCTGTGGATTTTCGCGAGATTGATTACACGCGCCCCACCTGCATCCTGATGGGCCAGGAGAAAACCGGCATCACTCAGGAAGCGTTGAATCTGGCTGATCAGGACATCATCATTCCCATGACTGGCATGGTGCAGTCACTGAACGTTTCTGTCGCCTCCGCGCTGATTCTGTACGAAGCACAGCGCCAGCGGCAAAACGCGGGGATGTACCGACGAGAAAACAGCATGCTGCCACAAGAAGAGCAGCAGCGCTTACTGTTTGAAGGCGGTTATCCGGTGCTGGCGAATGTCGCTAAGCGCAAAGGTCTTCCCTACCCTCACGTAAACACGCAGGGCGAAATTGAAGCCGATGCAACGTGGTGGGCCACTATGCAATCTGCGAGATAAACGCGATGAAAGGCCGTTTACTGGATGCCATCCCACTCAACTCTCTGACCGGCGTTGGCGCAGCGCAAAGCAGTAAACTGGCGAAAATTGGCCTGCACACCGTGCAGGACCTCCTGCTCCACCTCCCTTTGCGTTACGAAGACCGTACCCATCTATACCCAATTGGCGAACTGCTGCCGGGTGTCTATGCCACCGTTGAAGGCGAAGTGCTGAACTGCAATATCACCTTCGGCGGCCGCCGGATGATGACCTGTCAAATCAGCGATGGCTCGGGGATTCTCACCATGCGCTTTTTCAACTTCAGCGCAGCGATGAAAAACAGCCTTGCTACCGGGCGTAGGGTACTGGCCTACGGCGAAGCCAAACGCGGGAAATACGGCGCAGAGATGATTCACCCGGAATACCGCGTACAAGGCGATCTCAGCACGCCAGAATTGCAGGAAACACTCACACCAGTATATCCAACCACCGAAGGTGTGAAGCAGGCCACGCTGCGCAAGCTGACCGATCAGGCACTGGATCTGCTCGATACCTGCGCCATTGCCGAACTGCTGCCGCCAGAGCTGTTACAGGGCATGATGAGCCTACCCGAAGCACTGCGCACATTGCACCGCCCCCCACCGTCGCTGCAACTCAGCGATCTGGAAACCGGACAACATCCGGCGCAGCGACGTCTGATTCTCGAAGAACTACTGGCGCATAATCTCAGCATGCTGGCACTACGCGCCGGGGCACAGCGTTTTCACGCCCAGCCGTTAAGTGCTAACAACGCGCTAAAAGATAAGCTGCTGGCAGCATTGCCGTTCAAACCTACTGGCGCACAGGCCCGCGTTACCGCTGAGATTGAACGCGATATGGCACTGGATGTGCCGATGATGCGCCTGGTGCAGGGTGATGTCGGCTCCGGTAAAACGCTGGTTGCCGCGCTGGCCGCGCTGCGGGCTATCGCACATGGTAAGCAGGTTGCGCTAATGGCTCCTACCGAACTATTGGCTGAACAACATGCAAATAACTTCCGCAACTGGTTCGCGCCACTGGGCGTTGAAGTGGGCTGGCTGGCGGGCAAGCAGAAAGGTAAAGCGCGTCTGGCGCAACAAGAAGCCATCGCCAGCGGTCAGGTGCAGATGATTGTCGGCACGCACGCGATTTTCCAGGAACAGGTGCAGTTCAACGGGCTGGCGCTGGTTATCATCGACGAACAGCACCGCTTCGGCGTTCATCAGCGCCTGGCACTGTGGGAAAAAGGTCAGCAGCAGGGTTTCCACCCACACCAGCTAATCATGACCGCCACGCCGATTCCACGTACCCTGGCGATGACAGCCTATGCTGACCTCGACACGTCGGTCATTGACGAACTGCCTCCGGGGCGTACGCCGGTCACTACGGTCGCCATTCCGGATACCCGCCGCAGCGATATTATTGATCGCGTGCGCAACGCCTGTACCCACGAAGGACGTCAGGCATACTGGGTCTGTACGCTGATTGAAGAGTCTGACTTGTTGGAAGCTCAGGCGGCAGAAGCGACGTGGGAAGAGCTTAAACTGGCGCTGCCAGAACTCAATATTGGCCTGGTACACGGGCGCATGAAGCCCACCGAGAAGCAGTCGGTAATGGCGGCCTTTAAGCAGGGTGAACTGCATCTGCTGGTTGCCACCACGGTGATTGAAGTGGGCGTGGACGTGCCAAACGCCAGTCTGATGATTATTGAAAACCCGGAACGCTTAGGTCTGGCCCAGTTGCACCAGTTGCGTGGTCGCGTAGGCCGTGGCGCGGTGGCCTCCCACTGCGTTCTGCTCTACAAATCACCGCTGTCTAAAACCGCGCAGAAACGCCTGCAGGTTCTGCGAGACAGCAACGACGGGTTCGTAATTGCGCAAAAAGATTTAGAGATTCGCGGCCCCGGCGAGCTGTTAGGTACTCGCCAGACCGGAACGGCAGAATTCAAGGTCGCAGATTTACTGCGCGATCAGGCGATTATCCCGGAAGTTCAGCGCATTGCCCGCCATATTCACGAACGTTATCCGCAACAGGCCGTGGCACTGATAGAGCGCTGGATGCCGGAAACCGAACGCTACTCCAACGCGTAGTTAATTCATAGCGGCGGCGGACGTTACCCCGCCGCACAGCCGTTATTGCGCAAAAATCGGTAACAGCAGATACAGCTTAATCACCAGCGCGTTGACGATATCGATAAAGAACGCCCCCACCATCGGCACCACCAGAAACGCCATATGGGATGGTCCAAAACGTTCGGTAATCGCCTGCATGTTGGCAATCGCCGTCGGCGTCGCGCCGAGGCCAAAACCGCAGTGTCCGGCAGCCAGCACGGCGGCATCGTAGTTCTTACCCATCATGCGCCAGGTGACGAATATCGCGTACAGCGCCATGAAAATAGTCTGCACAACCAGGATTGCCAGCATCGGCAAGGCCAGTGAAGCCAGTTCCCACAGCTTCAGACTCATCAGCGCCATCGCCAGGAACAGCGACAGACTTACGTTACCCAGCACCGAAACTGCACGTTCGAACACCCGATAAAAGCCCAGTAGCGCCAGACCGTTACTGAGGATCACCCCAACAAACAGCACGCAGACGAAGGTCGGCAATTCCAGCACTGTTCCAACCAGCATTTGCGCAACGATTTTACCCACCGTCAGACAGATAGCGATCAGAGCAATGGTTTCAATCAGCACCAGCGAGGTGATCATGCGCCCAACGTCCGGCTTTTCAAATGCGGTCGGCACGGCCTGATCGTCCGGCATACCGTCTGGTGTGGTGGAGTGTTTGACCAGATAGCGTGCCACCGGGCCGCCAATCAGCCCGCCCAGCACCAGACCAAACGTTGCGCAAGCCATTGCCACTTCAGTTGCATTGGTGAAGCCATAACGTTCAATAAACAGCTTGCTCCACGCGGCCCCGGTTCCGTGTCCACCAGAGAGGGTGATCGAGCCAGCGATCAGACCCATCAGCGGGTCCAGACCCAGCAGGGTCGCCATACCAATACCGATGGCGTTTTGCATCAGCAACAAGCCAACAACCACAATCAGAAAGATACCCACCACGCGGCCACCAGCACGCAGACTGGCGATATTGGCGTTCAGACCGATAGTGGCGAAAAAGGCCAGCATCAGCGGATCGCGCAGGGTCATATCGAAGTTCACTTCCCAACCCATGCTTTTTTTCAGCACCAGCAGCGCAATCGCCACCAGCAATCCGCCTGCAACAGGTTCGGGAATGGTGTATTTTTTCAGAAAGGAAACAGACTGGACGAGCTTACGTCCCAGCAGCAACACAAGGGTTGCCGCAACCAGCGTTGATAACGTATCGAGATAAAACATTTACAGCTCCATTAGTGCGTTTAGCACAATCACGCACGATGCATTCCAGACCGATTTTTAGCTCTTATTGAGTTTTCGGAGTGGATTTTAAGCAGAAAATGATGAAAAGTTATATAAAAATGTTTGTTTATCCGTTTTAAATATTAAGAATACCTGCTAGCAAACGTTTGCTTTTCTGCCCTGGTCAGATAAAATCACCGCTTTTCCACCATGGGATTGCCTCTGATGTCCGTTAACGCCGTAGAGTCAACAAATGCGCAACCGGTTGCGCAGACTCACAACAGTGAACTGATTTACCGTCTTGAAGATCGCCCCCCGTTAGCCCAGACCCTGTTTGCCGCCTGCCAGCATCTGCTGGCCATGTTCGTCGCGGTGATCACCCCTGCTCTGTTAATTTGCCAGGCGCTTGGTTTACCGGCTCAGGATACTCAACACATTATCAGTATGTCGCTGTTCGCCTCCGGCGTGGCTTCTATCATTCAGATCAAAGCCTGGGGGCCGGTCGGCTCAGGGCTGCTATCCATTCAGGGCACCAGCTTTAACTTTGTTGCGCCACTGATTATGGGCGGTACGGCGCTAAAAACCGGTGGCGCAGATGTCCCAACCATGATGGCGGCGCTGTTCGGTACGCTGATGCTGGCAAGCTGCACCGAGATGGTTATCTCGCGTGTCCTGCACCTGGCGCGTCGTATTATTACTCCGCTGGTCTCAGGGGTGGTGGTGATGATTATCGGCCTGTCGCTGATTCAGGTAGGTCTGACATCGATTGGCGGTGGCTATGCCGCAATGAGCGACAACACCTTTGGTGCGCCGAAGAATTTACTGTTGGCAGGCGTGGTGCTGGCGCTAATCATCCTGCTTAACCGTCAACGCAACCCGTACCTGCGCGTTGCGTCATTGGTGATTGCGATGGCGGCAGGCTATCTGCTGGCCTGGTTTATGGACATGCTGCCGCAAAATACCGCACCGGTAAGTCAGGACCTGCTGATGGTGCCAACGCCGCTGTATTATGGCTTGGGCATCGACTGGAGTTTACTACTGCCGCTGATGCTGGTCTTTATGATCACGTCACTGGAAACCATCGGCGATATTACGGCCACCTCTGATGTCTCCGAGCAGCCGGTTTCTGGTCCGCTGTATATGAAGCGCCTGAAAGGCGGCGTGCTGGCGAACGGTCTGAACTCGTTTGTTTCCGCCGTGTTCAACACCTTCCCGAACTCCTGTTTTGGCCAGAACAATGGGGTTATTCAGTTAACAGGCGTTGCCAGCCGCTACGTTGGTTTTGTGGTGGCGCTGATGTTGATCGCGCTGGGCCTGTTCCCGGCAGTCAGCGGTTTTGTACAGCATATTCCTGAGCCGGTACTGGGCGGCGCAACGCTGGTGATGTTCGGTACTATCGCAGCATCCGGTGTGCGTATCGTGTCCCGCGAGCCGTTGAACCGCCGCGCGATTCTGATTATCGCGCTGTCGCTGGCCGTTGGTCTGGGTGTTTCCCAGCAGCCGCTGATTCTCCAGTTCGCCCCGGATTGGGTGAAAAACCTGCTCTCTTCCGGTATCGCCGCTGGCGGTATTACCGCAATCGTTCTGAATCTGGTATTCCCGCCAGAAAAGCAATAAGCAAAATGCGGCGTTGGTTCTGAATCAACGCCGCTGTAACGCTCTTTCACCATTCCCGCCTTGAGCATTGCGCCTAAATCGTGCATAACTTGACTATGTGCACTTCGCGGGATGGAAGACCATGAAATTTATTGGAAAGCTGCTTCTTTACGTGCTGATCGCCCTTGCAGTGGCGATTCTCGGCCTTTATTTTCTACTGCAAACCCGCTGGGGGGCAGAGCACGTCAGCGCCTGGGTTTCGGAGAACAGCAGCTACCATCTGGCGTTTGATGCCATCGATCACCGGTTTTCCTCCCCTTCCCATATTCTGCTGGAAAACGTCACCTTTGGCCGGGATGGTCAGCCCGCAACGCTGGTCGCTAAAACGGTCGATATTGGGCTGAGTAGCCGCCAAATCACCGACCCGCTGCACGTAGACACCATTTTGTTGCAAAACGGCACACTGAATCTTTCCCAGCAAACCGCGCCGCTACCGTTCCAGGCCGATCGCCTGCAATTGCAGGATATGGCGCTTAACAGCCCCGGCAGCGAGTGGAATCTCAGCGCCCAGCGCGTTAACGGCGGCGTCATTCCCTGGAGCCCTGAGGCAGGTAAAATTCTCGGGAGCAAAGCGCAAATTCAGCTCAGCGCCAGTTCGTTGACGCTCAACGATGTTCCAACTACCAACGTCTTGATTGAAGGCAGCATCGACCATGACCGGGTGACGCTAAGCAATATTGGCGCTGACGTGGCGCGTGGGGCATTAACCGGCGTAGCGCAACGCAATGCCGACGGGAGCTGGGTTGTGGAGAATCTGCGCCTGAACGATATCCGGCTGCAAAGCGACAAATCGCTGGCCGACTTTTTTGCCCCGTTAAGCACTATTCCTTCCCTGCAAATTGGTCGTCTGGAAGTGACGGATGCCCGTCTGCAAGGCCCCGACTGGGCGGTGA
Source organism: Citrobacter freundii complex sp. 2024EL-00216 (assembly GCF_043945515.1). Lineage (NCBI taxonomy): Bacteria > Pseudomonadati > Pseudomonadota > Gammaproteobacteria > Enterobacterales > Enterobacteriaceae > Citrobacter > Citrobacter freundii complex sp. 2024EL-00216. The sequence goes on from NZ_JBIMRA010000008.1 coordinate 82,565, forward strand.
CGGATCTCGATCTGAGCTTGCGCAACATGACCTTCAGTAAGGACGACTGGCAAACTCAGGAAGGCAAACTGTCGATGAATGCCAGCGAGTTTATTTACGGCTCTCTGCACTTCTTCGATCCGATTCTGAACGCCGAGTTCTCACCGCAGGGCATTGCGCTGCGCCAGTTCACCACCCGCTGGGAAGGCGGTATGGTCAGAACATCCGGAAACTGGATGCGCAGCAACAAAGCGCTGGTCCTTGACGATGCCGCTATTGCTGGTCTGGAATACACGCTGCCGGAAAACTGGAAGCAGCTGTGGATGAAACCCCTGCCAGCGTGGCTAAACAGCCTGACGCTGAAGAAATTCAGCGCCAGCCGCAATCTGGTGATAGATATCGACCCCAATTTCCCGTGGCAGCTCACCGCGCTGGACGGCTACGGCGCTAACCTCGGGCTGGTACAGAACAATCAGTGGGGGATCTGGAGCGGGAGCGCCACCCTCAACGCTGCCGCAGCCACCTTTAACCGTACGGATGTGCGTCGTCCTTCTCTGGCGCTAACGGCAAACAGCAGCACCATCAATATCAGCGAACTGAGCGCCTATACGGAAAAAGGACTGCTGGAGGCCACTGCCAGCATTTCGCAGCTACCTCAGCGCCAGACGCAGGTCAGCCTGAACGGGCGCGGCGTGCCAATGACGATCCTGCAGCAGTGGGGCTGGCCCGCACTGCCGCTTTCCGGCGATGGCAACATCCAGCTTACCGCCAGCGGCAATATTCAGGCCGATGCGCCTCTCAAGCCAACGGTCAACGGTCAGTTGCATGCGGTGAACGTGGAGAAACAGCAGGTAACGCAAACCATGCAGGCGGGCGTGGTTTCGGGGAGTGAAGTCACTGCACCACCACCTGCACAATGATTTATTGCCCGGTGGCGCTTCGCTTACCGGGCCTACTCACGCTCATAAGCGAATATATTCACTGCACAGCAGCCATTTCACCGGCTCGTCTTCTTCAATCACCGGGAAGCGACCGCCAGGTTCCAGAAAGTGGTTGTCATGCTGGTCGTCATTGACCATCGAGATTTCCCAGCCCAGCACAAACGCCTTCTCCGCCCAAAAGCGATGATACAAGCGCGGCGGCAGACACACTCCTTGTCCCGGTTTCAATACCAGCGTCTCGCCAGCGTTAATTGTACGCCGCTGACCATCCACGCTAACCTCAACAACGCGTCGGGCATCATACTCATCATCAGGCGTGGCCCACGCCAGCTGCATACATAAATCACCGCCGCCGCGATTAACGATATCTTCCATTTTATGGCGATGAAAATGCCATGGCGTTTGCTGATCCTGCTGAATTTGCAGCATCTTTTCGGCATACGGTTTGGGGTAATCCGCTGACCCCATCAGACCATTGCGCAACGTTAGTAACGTCAGCCCCGTTTGCGCAAAATCTCCGTGCCCGAAGTCGGTAATATCCCAGCCCAACTGGAGATCGCGCACTTCACGCCACAGAGTTTGATCCTGTTGCCGCCAGGCATCGACCGTAAAATACGCGAAATCAGGCAGACAGACCCGAAAAGTCTCAGCGATGGCATGCGCTTTATCGACGGCATAATTAATGTGTGAACGCTTCATTCCACTTTTCCTTGTTGCGAAAGAGGCGGGTCGCCCCGCCTGCATGCCGTTAGTAAAGTGATGCTTTGCCGGTTGAACCGAACAGTTTCATTTTGTGGCGGATCACGTCCCGCGCGGCGCTAATGGCTTCCGGATAGATTACGTTCGGGTCCCACCAGGTTTCTTTCGCCAGGATTTCGCGGACTTTCTGGAAGTAGGCGTATTTCATATCGCTGGAAATGTTGATTTTGCCAACGCCCAGCGTCACGGATTCGGCAATTTCCGCATCCGGGTTCGCGGAACCACCGTGCAGCACCAGCGGAATATCCACACGTCCGGCGATATCGCGCAGGATGTTCATTTGCAGCTCTGGCTGCATCCCTTTCGGGTAGATCCCGTGCGCGGTTCCAATCGCCACCGCCAGCGTGTCTGCACCCGTTCGGGCGATAAAATCCTCTGCCTGAGCAGGATCGGTATAAGTAACTTTCGACACGCCGCCTTCCACTGACGTCCCGGTCTGGCCAATCGTTCCCAACTCCCCTTCCACCGAAACACCTACCGCATGCGCCAGTTTGACCACTTCGCGGGTCAGCGCCACGTTCTCTTCATATGGTAGCAGCGAGCCATCAATCATCACCGAGGTAAACCCACACTGAATCGCCCGCAGGACATGCTCAACCGAAGCGCCATGGTCCAGATGCAGAGTAAAGGGAACCGGGCTACGCAGGGTGATATCACGGACGTAGCTAAAAAACGCATCGCCGACAAAATCATGTTCGCTGGGGTGAATGGAGATAATCGCCGGGGTGTTGGTCGCCTCCGCTTCTTCCACTACTGCGCGTACAAAGCAGCTGTCCGCCACGTTGAATGCGCCGATGGCAAAACCGTGCTGACGGGTAGGTTGCAGTAATTCTTTCATCGAAACTAACATGTTAATTCTCCAGTTTCAGGGTGTAGAAAGCCCTGCCAGTGCGTCATCGCAGAGGCATAGAAGGCGTTACAGAAAATGAATCAGGCTTTGCCGATAGCGCCGCTGGCCTGCAGGTACGGAATAATGGCTTCCTCGCAGGCCTGTTCCATCAGGGCCAGGGCATCAACGAGTTCACCGGATGTGTCGCGACACAGGGTATGCAATAGCGCAGCCTTTCCGGCTTCGAAAACCGCCGCACCAACGTTTATCTTGGCGACACCAAACGTCGGACAGCGCTGTAGCTGGTCAAACGGCGTCCCGCTGCCGCCATGCAGCGCCAGCGGCACCGTTGATAACCGGGCTATTTCCTCCAGCCGCTGGAAATCAATAGCAGGAGTGATACCCGGCGCGTACATGCCGTGTGCCGTACCCACCGACACCGCCAGCAAATCGATCCCGGTCTGTTGGATAAAGGGTTCCACGTCGGCGGCCTGGGTCATCAAATCAGCGTTAGCGGCGTGGTCATAGCACGGAGCATCGGCCAGATGGCCCAGCTCGCCTTCCACGCACAGAGAAACGCTGGCGGCAAGCTCAACCACCGCCCGGGTCTGGCGAATGTTCTCCTCCAGCGCAAAGGCGGAGGCGTCGATCATTAAGCCGCTGAATCCGGCGCGAAAAGCCTGGCGAATGCGTACAGGATCCTTTCCATGATCCAGCGCCAGCGCGACCGGAACCGAGGCTTCCTCTGCCAGCGTTTTGACCACCGCTGCCGCTATCGGGGCCGGAAAATGCTCCAGATGCCCCTGATACAAATTCAGAATGATGGGCGCACGGTGTTTCTCCGCCACTCGCACCGCTGCGCGGGCGCTTTCCAGGTTCATACAGTTGATGGCCAGCAGCGCGTACTGCTCGCGCCAGGCTTTGGTCACCATGCTTTTCATATCGGCAAACATACGGCCTCCGGTTATTCCAGGGTGAAGGTGATTTCTTCGTCTTTCAGCTTTTGATCGCTGAGTTCGTCAAACTCTTCATCACGCTCGGTTACCGGTTTCTTCCACAGCGACAGCATGACGCCACAAATCACCGTACCGATCCCCAGCGCCAGGCAAAACAGCAGCGGATGCGTAAAGAGCGGAACCACAAACATGCCGCCGTGCGGTACCGGGCTTTCGACACCCCACACCATAATCAGGCCACCCGCAATCGCCGAGGCCACCACGCAGGAGCCCACCACGCGCAGCAGGTCGCGCGCCGCAATCGGAATAACCCCTTCGGTAATCATGCAGATCCCCATCGGGAATGCGGCCTTCAGCGCCTCACGTTCCGCACGGGTGTACTTGTGACGCGTCAGCAGGAAAGAGAGCGTAATGCCAAATGGAGGGATCATCGAACCAACAAACTTCACCGCTTCCGGACCGTACACGCCGCTGACCAGCATGCCGTCAGCAAACAGCGACATGGTTTTATTCACCGGCCCACCGAAGTCGAATGTCGCCATCGCACCGAGGATAGCGCCCATCAGAAAGCGGGATCCGCCCTGCATGGACTCCAGCAGATGAATCAACGCGTCCTGCAGCCAGGCAATCGGCTTGCCAATCAGCGTCATCATCAACAGGCCGCCAATGACGGTACTCAGTACCGGCAGCACCATAATGGGCATCAACCCCTGCATCGACTGCGGCAAACGGATATAGCGCTTGAGCAACAGGACGGTATAACCGACCAGAAATCCGCCCAGCATCCCACCGATAAAACCGGTATGAATTTCTCCGCAGACGAAGCCGACAATCAGGCCCGGCGCGAATCCCGGACGGTCAGCAATGGAGTACGCAATCGCCGCACTAATCAGCGGTACGATTAACCCCATCCCCCAGCCGCCAATCTGGTTGAGCATCCAGGGAATGGTTCCTGTTTTTTCACCGACGTTAGTGCCGCCAAGTATTTGCCCGAGAGCAATACAGATCCCGGCGGCGACAATTAACGGGATCATCCACGAAATTCCCGTTAATAAATGTTTTTTTATTTCCTGAGATAGCGGAATTTTATTTTCACTCATGTGAAACCCCTCCAGAATGAGGATCGCTACTGGTTATTATTAACTAATGATTTTTCGACCTTTTCAAGAAACTGAATGGGCGATTTTATGACGATTTCAGTTTTTACTCGCACAATGCGTTTGTTTGAAAATCGCTCCTCCCCTTTTATTTTTACATCGACGGCAAGAATCACGACATCAGCCGCAGAAATATCCTCTGTCAGCAGTTCGTTTTCTGTGCCAATGGTGCCCTGGGTTTCAACCTTTATATTATGACCAAGCGCTTTAGCACCTTTAATTAACTTCTCACGGGCAATATAGGTGTGCGCAATACCCGCCGTACAGGCGGCAACACAAACAATATTCATAACATGCTCCACATTTTATTTAGCAGACATTGGATTCAGCATATTGGCTAAAAAGCTCAATAATTTTCTGTGGACTACTTTCAACTAATAGTTGTTCAATAATGTCGTCATCTGCCAACGCGCCAGCAACCTGCGAAAGCAGACGAATATGGGTGGTGTTTTGATCTTCAAGACGTACGGCAAACAGAATAATGCAGCGCACGTTACTGCCATCCAGGGTTTCCCAGGGAATATCCTGGCGGGTACGCCCAATCGCCAGCGTGGTATTGACCACCGCCGAGGATTTCCCGTGCGGGATCGCAATATGGTTTTCGAAGCCGGTCGAACCTTCTGACTCACGTTGCCAGACATCCTGAATAAACGTTTCACGACAGCTAATTGCTCCATCTTTTTGCAGAATATCCGTCAGTTCCTCAATAGCCTCCGTTTTGCTTGTAGCCTTCATGTCCAAAATAACGCGATTTGTATTGAGTATTTTCGTGATGTCCATCAATCATACCTCATGGAGTTCAGACATTAATTTTCAACGACAAGCGACGTCGCCCGATGTAATTTTTCCGTAATAACCATTTCTGTTACCCGCTTAATATCCGCATCATTGAAGAAGGCAGTGACATACACGACCGGCATGGCAACCGCGGGTAAATTAATCGTCGATACCACCAGTTCAATATCGTCCGTCAGTACAGAGGGCAGGCTGCCTGCCGACACCACGCCGACGATAGTCCAGTCCGGAAAGGCGCGCAGAATACGGCTTTTGAGTAAGTGAGAAGTGCCGATACCCGTTGAACAGACCAGTAGTACGCGTTTACGCGCTATCTGACGCTCCATTGCGGCCTGAAAATGCACGGTTAAATATCCCACTTCATCTTCCGACACGGCCCGCTCGCCCCAACCGCTAAACACCCGATTCACCGCACACTGGGTCAGACGCCACACGTCCTGCAACTCGCCTTTGATATCCTCCAGCAGCGGATTACGAATGCGGATCTGGTAGTTCAGTCGGTTAATCAGCGGCTTAATGTGGATCAGCAATCCGTCATACAGCGCCGTGTCCTGGCTAAGATCGCTGTCGACCATCTCGGCGAAGGTGGCAATCAACCGATGGGTAATCAAACGCGCTTCGTCGCTGGAGTGCATATGGCCAATCACACTCACGTCATTATGCTCTTCAATCACCACACCCGAGGAGATAATGTATTGATATATAAACCAGACTTCGTCTTCCGGCAGCGGGTGGGCAATGCGTTTTTCGATATGCTGAATCATGCGACTGGCAATGGAAAATATGTTCTCATCACAGGTAGTGATGCTCTCTTCTTTTCTCGGAAGCGCATTGCCCCGCGTGATGCGGTACATCATGATCAGAATATGGGTAAAGATATTGACGTAATAAGGCTCGCCGAGCGACCAGCACAGGTCGTTCTCCATTTCCTGCAATAACGTCTGGACAAATAAAACGTCTTCTTCGCCAAAGTAATGCACTAACGCTTTATAACTGCCCGGATCCAGGCGTGAATAAATCACGCTGCCGGGTTCATTATGGTTAATCACACCGTTAATCAGCGATGCCATCGCCTGGCGCACACCGCTCTCGCTGCCTTCAATGTGCGTGCCGCTCTGACTACGAATCAACAACAGGCCCAACGGGGTAATCCAGGATTCAATTACTTTCAGATCGTTAACAATCGATGCGCTACTAATGAAATAACGTTCGGATAATTTACTGATCGACGTTTCATGCGGCGTTTCGCTTAATAATTGTGAAGCTATCTTGACTCGCCGTGAATTATTCATCATGCCGTCAACATCATCACCCTCAGTTCCTAATAACTGGTCCATATATAAAAGGTCGGTAATATTATCGGCACTTAATATCACCCCAGCACCAGCACGTTTATCGATGGCTATTTTCCATTCTGATAACCATGGTTCCAGTAAGCGCAGATCGCGCTGCACAGTTTTCTCTGAAACAGATAAATACTCGGCAATTTTCAGCAGCGTGACATATTCCTTCTTAGGCAGAAGAAATTTTAATAATCTGTTTTGTCGCGAGGTAATCATTTGCATTATTTACCCTTATTACATACCAGATTAAATATCTATACCCGTCATACTTCAAGCTGCATGTGCGTTGGCTTTCCTCGCTCACCCCAGTCACGTACTTATGTACGTTCAGGGGATTCGCTGCGTCGCCGCCTTCCTGCAACTCGAATTATTTAGGTTATAAAGAAGCATTGATGCTCCACGTGTAATCCGTGATGATAAATATAAGAGGACTACGATGCGCCAACAATACTAAATCGTGTCCTGTATTCCGGACAGAAATAAGACAAAAACGGGAAATAGTGAGATATTTACGGCGCAGATCACATTTTTCGTGGGATTCAGAGTGATATCGCTCGCAAATATGGGGAGATAAAAATTTAATTCAGGATGTTTTGGATTTTCAGATCTGGAATGCTGCTCGCAGCGTGGGCCGGATAAAACGCATTGCATCGCCATCCAGCCCACGTTGAGATTTACTTACAGGATAATCGTCAGCACATCCGCATCCGGCGTGACTACCGTTCCCCACTCACTGCCCACAGATGAGCCGCCCTTCACGCCGCTAACCTGCGTAATATTACGCAGACACAGCGTCCAGTTACGCGCTTCGCCACTTCCTTGCACGGTGATGGTATTACCCGTGCGCGTCGCCTTCAGCGTGAAGATAACCGAACCGTCAGCCGCCGGGACTTCACAAATCGCCTCCCGACCCTCCTGCAGATGGAACAGCTGGAACGCCGTCCCTTCGTGCCAGGCGTAGTCCGGCTTCTGGTTATTGCAGCCCAGCGCCAGCAGTGTATTGTCGCGCACATAAACCGGCAGACTCAGGAAGTCATGCTGCTGCTTATGCCAACGGCTGCCCACCACCTCGTCGTTACGCCACAGATGCGTCCAGCGTCCTTCCGGCAGATAGAACTGCACATCACCCGCCTCGCTAAACACCGGCGCAACCATCACGCTATCGCCCAGCATGTACTGGCGGTCGAGATAATCACATGCCGGATCGTCCGGGAACTCCAGCATCATTGCGCGCATCATCGGCGTTCCGAGTTCATTGGCGCGCGCCGCTTCGCGATACAGGTATGGCATCATGCGGCATTTCTGCTCAGTGAAGTAGCGTACCACGTCGCAGGATTCATCATCGTACGCCCATGGCACACGGTAGGATTTACTACCGTGCAGGCGGCTGTGGCTGGAGAGCAACCCGAACGCACACCAGCGCTTGTAGACGTGCGCCGGGGCGGTATTCTCAAAGCCGCCAATATCGTGACTCCAGAAGCCAAAGCCGGACAGGCCGATGGACAACCCACCACGCAGGCTTTCGGCCATCGATTCATAGTTGGCGTAGCAGTCGCCGCCCCAGTGCACCGGAAACTGCTGCGCGCCGACCGAGGCCGAACGGGCGAACAGCACTGCCTCTTCTTCACCGACGGTCTCTTTCAGCACGTTCCATACCAGTTCGTTGTAGATGTACGCATAATGGTTGTGCATTTTCTGCGGATCGGCACCGTCAAACCACTTAACGTCAGTAGGAATGCGTTCGCCAAAGTCAGTTTTGAAGCAGTCAACGCCGATATCCACCAGACCTTTCAGCTTGTTGGCATACCACTCGCAGGCTTCAGGATTGGTAAAGTCATAAATCGCCAGGCCCGGCTGCCATTTATCCCATTGCCACAGGGAGCCGTCCGGGCGCTTGAGCAGATAACCTTTATCTTTCAGTTCATTGAACAGCGGGGATTTCTGGCCGATATAGGGGTTTATCCATACGCAGACCTTCAGCCCTTTCTCTTTCAGGCGGCGGATCATACCTTCCGGGTCAGGGAAGGTCACCGGATCCCACTCAAAGTCGCACCACTGGAAGGCTTTCATCCAGAAGCAGTCGAAATGGAAGACGTGCAGCGGCAGATTGCGCTCGGCCATCCCGTCGATAAAACTGTTCACCGTCGCTTCATCGTAATTAGTGGTGAACGATGTAGTCAGCCACAAACCGAATGACCAGGCTGGCGGCAGTGCCGGACGGCCGGTAAAGCGGGTATAGCGATCCAGCACCGCTTTCGGCGTAGGGCCGTCGATGACGAAATATTCCAGATACTCGCTTTCAACGCTGAACTGCACTTTTGACACTTTCTCAGAGCCGATTTCAAACGACACGCACTGCGGATGGTTTACCAGCACGCCGTAACCACGGTTGGTGAGATAAAACGGGATGTTCTTGTAAGACTGCTCGGTACTGGTGCCGCCATCGCGGTTCCATGTTTCCACCGTCTGGCCGTTACGTACCAGCGCAGTAAAGCGCTCGCCCAGACCGTACACCGTTTCGCCAACGCCCAGATCCAGGCGTTCAAACATATAGTTTTTCCCGCTGTTGGTGTCCTGCACGTAGCCGTTATTTTTCAGCTGGCTGCCGGTAATACGTTCGCCGTTACGCAGGAAATCCAGCGACCAGAACTCACCTTTAGTGACCCGCACGCTCAAATTTCCGCTTTTCAGTTCGGCAAATTCAGCGGTGTTTTGTATCTCTACGTTGACGTCCTGCAGCACGTTCAGCGAATAGTGCGGACCGTTATTCAACGCGCCCTGGAAATGTTCCATACGCACGCCCACCACGCCTTCCTGCGGCGAGAAAAAGCGCAGGGTGAAGAGTGGAGTATCCAGTTGCCAGGTACGTTCACGCACATCGCGCGGCGCAACGTAGACAATCATCTCGTTACCCTGTTGCTCAACCTCGAATACCTGAATCGGGTGAGTTAAATTCAGGCCAGGCTGCGTCAGCCAGTTTCCGTCGCTAATTTTCATCGTTGGTTCCTTAGTTCTGTAATTCTTTCGTCGAAAAATCCTGCTGATTGCGGTGCGCACCCTGAGCCAGCTGACTCATGATTTCCGTCAGATACGGCGTTTCCAGGGTATAGAAGCGTTTGGCAATCACGGCACTCAACAGGTAACAAATAGCCGGGACAATCGTGAACAATGCGATAATGATGCTAATGGTGGCGCTGTTCTGGGTTTTCGCTGCGGCATCGTAACCGCCGCCCGCCAGCATCCAGCCGATCATCGCCCCGCCGAGCGCCAGACCCAGCTTGAGCACGAACAGCGTGCCCGCGAAGCTGATCCCCGTCAGACGTTTTCCGTTACACCACTCGCCGTAATCAACGGTGTCAGACATCATCACCCACTGGATTGGCGTCACGAGCTGATGCAGTACGCCAATCACGAAGATGAAGGCGAACATGGTGAGATTTGCGTGCATCGGAACAAAGAACATTGCCAGACTGACGACCGCCAGCAGGGCGTTCGTCCACCAGAAGATGCTGACTTTGCATTTCCAGTCAGTCAGCGGTTTTGCCAGCGCAGAGCCGATAAGATTGCCGACGCAATAGGTGGTGAGGAAGGCGACAAACACTTCCGGGGTACCCAGAATCCAGGTGACGTAATACATCATCGCCCCGCCGCGAACGCAGACGGCAAGGATGTTGAGGATGGTCAGCAGGCCGACGATACGCCATTGGTCGTTCTGCCAGATGTCGCGCAGGTCTTCACGCATTGAGTTGCTGCTCGGCGGCGCTTCCACACGTTCTTTGGTAGTAAAGAAGCAAAACGCCAGCATCAGGAACGCCACAACCGAGAGCACGGCAATCCCGCCCTGGAAGCCCAGCGCTTTATTTTCACCGCCAATCAGATTCACTAGCGGCATCATCAGCACGGTGGAGAGCATGCCGCCCGCCGTCGCCAGCACAAAGCGCCATGACTGCAGGGAGATACGCTGCGTTGGGTCATTGGTTATCACTCCGCCCAACGCGCAGTAGGGAATATTTACCACGGTATAAAGCAGGGTCAGCAGCGTGTAAGTGATTGCGGCATAAATCATTTTGCCGTGCAGGCTGAGATCCGGCGTGCTGTAGGCGAGCACACAGACCAGACCAAATGGCAGAGCGCCAAACAGCACCCATGGGCGGAATTTTCCCCAGCGTGAACGGGTGCGGTCGGCGAGCAGTCCCATGCAAGGGTCTGAGATAGCATCCAGCGCGCGAGCCAGTAAGAACATCGTGCCGACAAAACCGGCCGGGATACCAAAAATATCGGTATAGAAGAACATCATATATAACATAACGTTATCAAAGATGATGTGGCTGGCGGCATCGCCCATGCCGTAGCCAATCTTCTCTTTAACGGACAAAATCTCACTTTTCATTACGCATCCTTGTTAGCACTTTCACACGCACTGATACCGGTTACAGTTCTTGTAAACCATCCCTGTGAGCGCGGGTATTCCGATATCTCGTTATCAAATTACGATTCTTGTTTTCTGTGATCAGAGTAGCGTCAAAAAATGTGTCTAAGTGTAAGTAATGGATTTTGCGGGGATTTATTTGAAACTGGTCATGGTATGGAGAAACGGAAGTTAAAAAAGTGAGTGAGGGGGTGTGGAAACGTTTGGAAGTAGCTATAATGCGCCCCGCCTCCATGTAGCAATCGAGGCGCGGAAGATCGTCATCTCCGGTGAGGTGGCTGGACTTCAAATCCAGTTGGGGCCGCCAGCGGTCCCGGGCAGGTTCGACTCCTGTGATCTTCCGCCAAAGTTCCTCCATACCCATCCGAGAACATCTAAAAAATCCTTTATTTTCAATAGACATATCAAATTACTCATCCGTAACAGTCCGACAACTTCTCCCTGAATCCATGAAAAATATGTATAGTGATATGTATAGATTTTTTATACACATTTTTGACTTATACACATGGCACTTACAGACATACAAATCAAACGAGCAAAGCCCCAAGACAAGCCCTACACATTGAACGATGGACAAGGCCTGTCATTACTCATCAATCCAGACGGCTCAAAGGGCTGGCGCTTCCGCTTTCGTTTTGCCGGTAAAGCACGGCTAATGTCATTTGGCCGCTACGACCTTGTGAGCCTCGCAGAAGCACGTGAGAAACGCGATACAGCTCGTAAGCAGGTAGCAAGCGGCATAGACCCAGTAGAAGAACGTAAAGCCCAAAAGCTGGCACAGCAACTCTCAACAGAGAATTCATTCGAAGCCATATGTCGAGAATGGCACACTAACAAAGCCGATCGCTGGACAGTGGCCTACCGCGAAGAAATCATCAAAACATTTGAGCAAGATGTTTTCCCGTTCATTGGTAAGCGCCCTATAAATGAGATTAAACCGCTGGAACTGCTTGAGGTGCTACGGAGGATAGAGAAGCGTGGAGCGCTAGAGAAAACACGTAAGGTGCGTCAGAGGTGCGGTGAGGTTTATCGCTACGCAATCATAACTGGTCGCGCTGAATACAATCCTGCTCCTGATTTAGCCATCGCTCTGGCCGTTCCTAAGCAAAAACATCATCCATTTCTATCTGCCGAAGAATTGCCTCATTTTATTCGAGATCTCGAAGCGTATACCGGTAGCATCATCACCAAAAATGCTACGAAGATAGTCATGCTGACTGGTGTAAGAACGCAGGAGATGCGCTTTGCCACGTGGGATGAGGTTGATCTTGAGAAAGGTATATGGGAAATCCCTGCTGAACGGATGAAAATGCGTAGGCCTCATATCGTTCCTTTGTCTACTCAGGTAATCGACCTCTTCAAGCAACTCAAGCCTATTACTGGTCACTACCCTTATATTTTTATTGGCAGGAACAACCGTAGCAAACCGATCTCTAAAGAAAGTGTGTCACAAGTAATTGAACTGCTGGGCTATAAAGGACGTGCGACAGGTCACGGTTTTCGACACACGATGTCGACAATATTGCATGAACAAGGTTTTGATAGTAACTGGATAGAAATGCAGCTAGCTCATGCTGATAAAAATATCATAAGAGGTGTATATAACCATGCCTCGTATCTTGAAAGCAGAAGACAAATGTTAGAATGGTACTCTAATTACTTGTATTAATAAAAGGGGTAATAATGCAACACAGCACTCAAAGTTTCGATAAACCGGGTATTTTATCAACACTAAATATTGAAACTAGAAGCCAGAATGAGAAAAAAATAATTGAAGCTGTTTCACAAATTTGGTTTGTGACTTTTTTCAAGTCAGCAAACTTCAAAAACAGTGAGTATCATTTTTTCTTTGCAAAACCTACCCGGGAAATTTCAGAACAATTTCACTTCTCTCGTGAGGTATTGGTTTTAATAACTCCTTCGTCACATTTTATGCCGAGATGCCTTGATTTTGTTGATAAATTAATGGGTGATTATCAAAATAGATTAGATAAATTATGTGTTTTTATCGTTAGTAAAGATGATCAAGTTTCAGAAAAAGTACAAGGTATTATTTTACAGGACAAAGAGTCAAGAATAATAGTACCCTTTACTTACGATGAACTCATTAATAATCCAGACTCAAGTGAATTACAAGTAAACCGACTAAAGAAAAGTTTTTATGAACGAGACCTTTTCTCTTATGAAACCCCTCTAAAAACAGACACGTATTTCTTTGGGCGTCATGAAGCAATACAATCTTTATACGGAAAATATCAAACAGGCCAATGTAGCTCCTTATTTGGATTAAGGCGAATTGGCAAAACATCTGTTATTTATGCAATATTGAGAATGATGGATGTAAGGAACGAGCCAAATGTTTATTTGGATTGTTCTGAAACATCATTTCACATGCGCAGATGGAATGAATGCTTATTCTTCATCGTAAACGATATTTCAAAAAAATACTCACTACCGAAACATCTTAAACTTTCAAGCGAAGACGACTACACAGAAAAAAATGCCTCTATATGCTTCGAAAGAGACATTGAATCAATATATAACCATTTTAAAGGCAAGCGTTTGTTAATTGCTTTAGATGAAATTGAAAACATAACATTCACATTATCCCCAACTATTCATTGGAAAGAGAGTTTAGATTTTATCTATTTCTGGCAAGCTTTACGATCATTATTTCAAAAAAGACAAGATCTTTTTTCCGTTATGATTTCAGGTGTCAATCCGATTTCAATTGAAACTCCGATAGTCAACACCTACGACAATCCTATATATAGATTTATCTCCCCTTCGTATCTTCCTTTTTTTGACGCAAATGAGGTAAAGGAAATGGTGAGTACAATCGGAAATTATATGGGGATGAGTTTTGATGACGAAATTTATACCTATCTAACAGATGATTTCGGAGGGCACCCATTTATAATAAGACAAGTTTGCAGCCATTTATTCAAAGAAAAGAAAGGGTTAAAAAGCATTTCTATAACCAAATATGAATATGAGAGAAAAAGAGAAGAGATAAATAATAGCATTGTTGATTATCTAGACCTTATCATAACTGTTTTACGTGAACGATATCCTGATGAATACCAACTCATTGAATATCTGGCAGCAGGAGACCAAAAAACATTTACCGAATTTTTCGGCATGTCAGAAAAACTAGTAGAGCATTTAATTGGTTATGGCCTTGTAAAACGTGATGCTGAAAATTTTCACTTCACAATTAAAACCATTGCGTCATATATAAACACTCAGAGTCGCATCCGACTGATGCCAACAACCAGAGAAGAAAAATGGCATCGTCTTTGTGAAGGAAGAAATAAACTTGAAACTGACTTAAGGCAGCTTATAAGTCATTCATTAAAATATAAACACAGCCCCGAGAAGGCCAAAGAGATATTTTTAGCCATTATATCTCCACCCGATAGGCAAAAGAGCCTTTCATTGTTAAAATTCAGTGAAATATTCAAATCCAAACTATATTTCGAGGATTTAAGGAAAGTAATTGAAAAAAACTGGTCTGATTTTGAAAAAGTTTTCAACAATGAAAAAAGTAAATTCTCTCAATATATGACCATTATAAACTCAACAAGAGGTGACGCTCATGCCAATGATGTCAGTGATGACGATATGGGTTTGTTTGAGATAACTATTGATTGGTTACAGAAGAAGGTTGATAAATATTTAGAGTAAGAGCAGTTATAATAAAGGTCATGACTAGTTACACCATGAAAGCCGCTTAACAGCGGTTTTTTTTCACGAAAACAACTTTGCAAAACCAAATCTTAGCATGTAAATGCTGAACCTATTATTACTTATAAAAACACATAGCAATCTAAATCGGTTGAACACTAAATAATTAGTTTTGCCTCTTGATTATTAATTAAGAATTGAACAGACTCTTTTTTTACCCCCCATAAAATCTAATATTTATTTTCTAAAACCATTTATCCTACATTTTTGTTTTAAGCATATACTGTCGATGTGGTGTGCTTCGATAATTAAAAAATTAATCAGCGTGCTCGCGCGCAATGCTCTCCCCGCCACGCCTGCCCGCTTAATGGGCCGCTTTTAATGCAGGTGCAAAGGTGGTCTCAGGCCGCGCCACGACTGGCGCTGGTCTGTCATGCCGGAACGAAAAAACGCATGCAAAACCATGCACCTTATGGATGCATGGCTTATTTCGTTAAAAATAGCGGGATTTACGGGGATTTTTTGACAGGCTACTGCGCGGCCAGTTCGGCGCGTCGACGGGTGTAAATCATGTTCTGTGCAGGGGTGAATTTTTCACGATTATCATCCCGCGAAGGCGCGTCAGGCCTGTATCCGATGGCCGTTAAAATATCTTTATCCTGTGCAGAATAATTAATTTCATTTTCAACGGTCAGCCAGACGGAAAGAGCTTCTCTCAGGTAAGAGACTGAACGGTCAAGCGCGCGATTTTTTATCATCGCGGGCTGGTTTTTAATCCCCATCAGCTCCGGTGCCAGTGCGGCGGCCAGCTCTGCGCCGTTCTGCTGCATAAAATCATGCAGCCGGTTACGGATGCTGATGCGCTGCACCTCCTCATGCGAGAAGATGTAGCGACCGGCGGCCTGATTAACTTCCCATTTTTTTACGTCAATCAGGTCACGCAGCATCTGTAATCTGCGGGAGCCTGATACATTGTCATCCAGCAATAATTCCTGATATTCCTGCATTGCGGCGGCCAGTTCGGTTTTACGGTTCAGCCACGCGGTTTTGTTCGTCTGACAGGCGTCATAGGCCTGCTGTAAGGTCAGAGTGGTCACGGGTTGTCTCTCCTGATTAATGGCGGAACGGCGAGCTGTAGCAGCCTTTTACCCGACGGGGTGCCATGGGGGCTGTCGGCACCGGCGCGGGTTTCTCATCGACGACCGGCGAACGTATCACTTCAAAGATGGACTCATGCGTTTTGAATGTCGCCGAGCAGTGCACATTCTGGCACTGCAGGTAACTCTCTTTGACGCTCTCAGACATATAGCGGCTGGTGCGAACGTGTGCCGCTGTGCGGCAGAAAGGGCAGCGCATCATGACAATAACCCCCGTGCTTTCAGGTCAGCTTCACGTTCCCACATTTTTTCCTGCCAGACTTTTCGCTGACCGGGCGTGGTCGCAACGTCATGTTCCATATGCGGCAGTGTGGAAGCCGACAGCCCTGTTTTAAACAGCACCGGTTCATCGGTCAGACGGATATTGCAGTCCTTTACGGCCTGTTCAAGCCATGCTTTCACCTGCTGCATCACAACTTTTTCCGGTTCGATATATCCCTGATGCCCGGTCGTATTAGCAAGCGGATTATTCAGAACCAGTATGTTGAGTTTCATTGCTCTGATGAGGGCACCGCAGCTTTCACGCAGGGCTGCATCAAGTTCATGCTCTGCATACTGACTGAGGACGCCGTGATGTGCCTGACGGTATGCTCTGGCCGTGCGGTCACAGGCTCCTTTGAGTCTGTCCAGCTCAAAAGATAGTACCTCGTTCATGCTGTCACATTCCTGCGCCAGTTCCCGCCGTGCCACGCGCGCCAGATGGCGTTGTTTCAGCTCATCGGTAATGACAGCACCACCGGCACGAAAGGCGGCGCGCCATGCGCCGGAATCATTGCCGTTTTCCTGCTCCAGTTCCTTTTTTTGTGCTTTCACCTGGCTGATGGCCGCCGTGGTTTCATCCATGTGTCGGGCATTAATGAGATGTTCCTCTCTGGCCGTCTCAAGCCGTTCCATTGCAGGTTTAAGGTAGTCGGGAATAACATCGGTATGAGTCATGTCGGGTCTCCTCTTCGTTTCAATCTGAGGAGATTCTGCCGCGCCGGACACAACAACACGATTCATTGCCGTTGTGGCAAAAATGGTACAAACAAACCTTAAAACCCGGCTGGCCAGAGAAAGGTCTCAGGAAAACCCTACTCACCGTTTGTTTTTTTACTTATAACTATTCACTACTGTTCACTGAAAAGAAAAAGATAAGTAATACAGCAAGATAAAGGGTGAATAGTTGGGGGTATAACTGTTCACCGACTGTTCACTACTATTCACCTTTTGCTTTTTGCCTGGGTTGTCGGATTTAGTCTTTTTTCCGATTAATTATGAGGAAATATATAAGTGAAAGTAATTAAAGTTGCTGCAATGTAATGCATTGATTTGCATCTGTTTGCCAGCATTTGCCATTGTTCAAAAATCGCTCTGTTGTGTGGTGAAGCACTACAAAATGACTTGTTGCTCTGAAGGAAAATATTCACAAAATAGAGAGCTACCCGAAGCCGGACGGACACGACCGGCACTGTATGGACTTTGTGAGGTAGCCCGATGCACACTGCTTTTTCTTCCCCGTCTTCTGCCCCTGCCGCGCCGCTGATGCCGGTCTCTGATGCCGTTCAGGAGCGCTTTATCCGCCTGCCTGAAGTGATGCATCTGTGCGGCCTGTCCCGGTCAACCATTTACGACCTCATCAGCCGCGAGGCTTTCCCGAAACAAATCAGCCTGGGCGGAAAAAACGTGGCGTGGGCGCAGTCTGAAATCACCGCATGGATGACTGACCGCATTGCCGAACGCAACCGGGGCTATGACGCATGATGATGACCGTTCAGCAAACAGCCCCTTTTTCTGGCTTGCTTCTTTTCGTCGTTTCCAGGTATAGTTTTCCCGCTGTCGCAAAATCGGCAGCCGGGATTTGCAGCCCGTGTAACTTATTGGCGACACAACACGCGCCGAGCGTGTTTTTTTATGTCGTTGCTCAGACACACCTATTTTTCGGGCTGTGGTGCTTACACCGTGGCTCCTGTCAGATAATGGTGGTCCGGGCGGGGCAGCCCTCGGGCTGGCCGGTTTCCAATAAGGCCGGTACTGCAAACCCCGTCCGGGCTACCACCCATGAGATTTGCAGCTCTGGTGGTGGCGATAACCGCTACTTATTGGAGATTGCCGCTATGGCTACGACCCTCACCCCGTCACACCCGCAGTTTGTCTTTGTGTTTGCCGGCGTTCGTCGTGCAGACCGTAAACCCCGTATCTGTATGCTTCGCACCGTTGCCGGTGATGAACACGCCGCACGTCTTTCCCTCGTTCGCGATTACGTCCTCTCGTTTGCTGGCCGTCTGCCGGTTGCGGAGGTGTGCGCATGAAACACACCACCATTACCGCCCGTGACCTCGAATGCCTTGAGCACATGCGCAACATCGGCCAGCTCGTCGGCGACCTGATGCAGGTACAGGACTGCGCCACCGTTCGTCGTGACCCGGCGCAGCACTTACAGCTCACCTCCGTGATTTACCTCATGACCGCCCAGCTCGACGGCGTTGTCGAACGCTGCAATCAGCAGTGGCTGACCGGGGAGGGTAACGTATGAAAAAGCCATTACCACCCGTATTACGCGCCGCGCTGTATCGTCGCGCCGTGGCCTGTGCATGGCTGACGGTATGCGAGCGTCAGCACCGCTATCCCTACCTCACCCTCGATGCACTGGAAAGCGCCATTGCCGCCGAGCTGGAGGGTTTCTATCTGCGTCAGCACGGTGAGGAAAAAGGCCGTCAGATTGCCTGCGCACTGCTGGAAGATTTAATGGAAGCCGGACCACTCAAGGCCGCGCCCTCACTGTCCTTTCTCGGGCTCGCGGTGATGGATGAACTTTGCGCCCGTCATATCACATCGCCTGTATTGCACTGAGGGAGAAAATAACCATGAAAATGAACGTAACGGAAACCGTAAAACAGGCGTGCGGCCACTGGCCGCGTATCCTCCCGGCGCTGGGTGTGAAGGTGATTAAAAACCGCCATCAGTCCTGCCCGGTGTGCGGCGGCTCTGACCGCTTCCGCTTCGATGACAAAGAGGGGCGCGGGACGTGGTTCTGTAACCAGTGCGGCGCGGGTGACGGACTGAAACTGATTGAGAAGGTATTCGATGTATCTGCCTCCGAGGCCGCCCAAAAGGTGAATGCCGTCACCGGAAATCTGTCGCCGGTCGCCCCGGAAGTGATTGCGGCCGCAGAAGCTGAAACCGATGCTGACCGCAAAGCGGCGGCCGGGCTGGCCGTTAAGCTCATGGAGAAAACCCGCACGGCCAGCGGCAACGCCTACCTCACCCGCAAGGGATTCCCCGGTCATGAGTGTGTCATGCTGACGGCCACACACAAAACCGGCGGCGTGACGTTCCGCGCCGGTGATATGGTTGTCCCGCTGTATGACGATGCCGGGGCACTGGTTAACGTTCAGCTTATTAATTCTGACGGTCTCAAACGCACCCTGAAAGGCGGGGCGGTAAAAGGAGCGAGCCATACCATCGAAGGGAAAAAACAGGCCGGAAAACGCCTGTGGATAGCGGAGGGTTATGCGACCGCGCTCACCGTGCATCACCTGACCGGCGAAACCGTTATGGTGGCGCTGTCGTCCGTGAACCTCCTTTCTCTGGCGAGCCTTGCCCGTCAGAAACACCCGGCCTGTCAGATTGTGCTCGCCGCCGACCGTGACCTTAACGGTGACGGCCAGAACAAAGCCGCGGCGGCCGCAGAAGCCTGTGAAGGCATTGTCGCCCTGCCGCCGGTGTTCGGTGACTGGAATGATGCGTTTATAGAGAAAGGAGAGGAGGCCACGCGGAAAGCGATTTATGACGCCATCCAGCCACCGGCTGACAGTCCTTTCACTACCATGAGTGAGGCGGAATTTACCGCCATGAGCACCAGTGAAAAGGCAATGCGGGTGCATGAACATTACGGTGAAGCGCTGGCCGTGGATGCGAACGGCCAGCTCCTGTCCCGCTATGAGGCCGGGATATGGAAAATCATTCCGCCATCGGATTTTGCCCGCGACGTGGCCGGGTTGTTCCAGCGACTGCGCGCCCCGTTCTCGTCGGGGAAAATTGCCTCAGTGGTGGAGACCCTGAAACTGATTATTCCGCAGCAGGACGCCCCGGCACGGCGTCTGATTGGCTTTCGCAACGGCGTACTCGATACCGCCACCGGCACATTCAACCCTCACCATAAATCACACTGGCTGCGCACGCTCTGTGATGTCGATTTTACCCCGCCGGTCGAGGGTGAAACGCTGGAAACTCACGCCCCGGATTTCTGGCGCTGGCTCGACCGCGCCGCCGGTGGCAGACCGGAAAAACGCGACGTGATTCTGGCCGCGCTGTTTATGGTGCTGGCGAACCGCTACGACTGGCAGCTCTTTCTTGAGGTGACCGGGCCGGGAGGGAGCGGGAAAAGTATTCTGGCCGAAATTGCAACGATGCTCGCCGGGGAAGATAACGCCACGTCGGCGACCATCGAAACGCTGGAATCACCGCGTGAACGTGCCGCACTGATTGGTTTCTCGCTTATCCGTCTGCCTGACCAGGAAAAATGGAGCGGTGACGGGGCAGGACTTAAGGCCATCACTGGCGGTGATGCTGTATCGGTCGACCCGAAATACAAGGATGCGTATTCCACTCATATTCCGGCGGTGATTCTGGCCGTGAACAATAACCCGATGCGCTTTACCGACCGCAGCGGCGGCGTTTCCCGTCGCCGGGTGATCCTGCATTTCCCGGAGCAGATTGCCCCGGAAGAGCGCGACCCGCAGCTCAAGAACAAAATCGCCCGCGAGCTGGCCGTGATTGTGCGCCAGCTAATGCAGAGGTTCAGCGACCCGATGACCGCCCGCGCACTGCTCCAGTCACAGCAGAACTCCGACGAGGCGCTCAGTATTAAACGTGATGCCGACCCGACATTTGATTTTTGTGGTTACCTTGAAGCACTGCCGGAGCCTGAGGGTATGTATATTGGCAATGCAAACATCATTCCGCGTCAGCCGCGCCTGTATCTGTATCATGCCTATCTGGCGTATATGGAAGCCCACGGCTACAGGAATACCCTGAGCCTGACTATGTTCGGTAAGGGGTTGCCAGCCATGCTGAAAGAGTACGGGCTAAATTATGAGAAGCGCCGAAAAAATCAGGGCATACAAACCAATCTCACGCTAAGAGAGGAAAGCAACGCCGACTGGTTGCCGAAATGTGATAACCCCATAACGAAATAACCTACCCTGACCGGCAATCGCCGGTCTTTTTTTACCTGCAAAACGGCAAAAGTGAACAGTAAAGTGTTCACTGTTCACCAACCATTCACCGTGTAACATAATGATTTCAACGAACAAAAATACACAGTGAACAGTGTGAACAGTTTTTCTAAAAAAAAGTTTTTTTCTGAGGTCTGTCACTGGTGACTTATCAATAGATAGTTTGTCAGTCCAGCAAATGTGTATAGAGATGTGTATAAAAAATAGAATGTAAATATTAAAATCCCAATAAATACATGAAATTAAACTACATATCGAACTCCTGTGATCTTCCGCCAAAATTCTCATATCATCCCAGCCATTTGCCATATATTCTCAGCATATGCATGCTTTTATAATTCTCGCCCACAATATCTATTTTCATTTATGATTAACGAGAATCCCATATGAGCACAGCCCTTACGATCATGGCCATTGCTGCTACTGTAATTAGCCCATTATTAGCCATTCAGACACAGAAATTTATAGAAAGATATTCTCAGAAAAAATCATTAAAAATTGATATATTCAAACAACTTATGGCTACTCGATCTCAGAACTCTCGACTGTCTAATGAACATGTTCGCGCATTAAATATGATCGACTTAGCATTTTACGGAAAAATAAAAAGAGGAAGAACCAAGAGAAGCGATTCTGAAAGTAAGGTATTATCTTCGTGGAAACTTTACTTTGCACATTTAAATACATCTTACCCTGATAATGATAATGCATCTGGCACCATATGGAACCAAACAAGCAACAATCTTTTTCTAGACTTGCTATCAGAGATAGCTAAAGATATTGGCTATGATTTTGAGCGAGTTCAATTACAAACAGCCATATATTCACCTATGGCCCACGGGGCAATAGAAAACGATAAATTAAAAATTAGACAGGGATTGGCTGCAATATTCTCAGGAGAAAATGCCCTAAAAATGGAAATTATAAATATTCCCGCAAGACAGGGCAATTAATCTATTCACTATTTATCCTGTGGCTCAATACCTAACCGTTCCAACTCCTTTCTCCCTAAAGTTTTGAGCCAATTCCCCAAACTCATCCCTTCGGCCTTTGCCGCAGCCTCGAACTGCGCCTTTAACTCGGGTGTGATGCGAATCTGGAAAGTTGGTGCTTTTCCGGATTTAGACTGATTTGGATCGCGTTTAGCTGTTGACATGCACGTACCTATAAGAGCAGTATACCACCAACCAGGTACGTACCTTTTATATCTGACGACCTGATTTATAACGCCCTCGCCTGGTATTCGCAGTACCCGACGAGAGCTAACCTCATCAACTATCAAGGAGTTGATTATGGCTGATTCGCATTCTACCCCAGACACCGACCAATCCGGAACCGAGCGTTCGGTAATTGTGGGATACCGCCCGAATGTTTTCGACAAATCCACACCCAAAATTATTCTTTCCGGCAAGTGGCTACGCGAAGCGGGGTTTGATACCGGGCAACAGATTACCGTAAAAGTGATGAATGGCTGTATCGTCCTGATGGTCTATGGCGAGCAGGAGCAACGGTTGCAGGATGAGTTGAATGAGGCACATCAGAAGCTGAACAGAATCGAGAGCACATTGGCGACTCTCCAGTGAAGCACGGCTGAACCTGCAAGCGGTACTTACAGGTTTACTTGGTGCCGGATGGCGCTTGCGCTTATCCGGCCTACTCAACTGAACTGGATTTGATAGAAAATGAACTATCCGGAAATTCCGGATAGTTCATTGGGAAGGGAAAGATTAGATTTCCGGATCAATAGCTCTCTAGAATCATGTAAGTGACACTTACATGCTCACCTGGTGCCGGATGGCACTTGCGCTTATCCGGCCTACTTTCACAATACCCTTTGTCTGACCACCCACCTCATAGTGACCCCCAGAAAGATATCGACTATAATGAACGAATCGAACGATTCATGCGAAATGGTGGCAATATGCATACTCTTACGGCAAATGAAGCCAAAACCCAGTTTGGCGATATGCTACTTAAAGCGCAGCGAGAACCTGTGCAAATTAACCGTAACGGTAAACCTGTTGCAGTCGTCGTTTCCATTGAGGACTATGAACAAATGGAAGCCATGAAGCTCCAGTTACTGAAGGCCAAAATTCAGCGTGCTCAAAACGATATTCATTTGGGCAATATTGTTGATGGTGATGCTTTTTTTGATGAGTTGATGGATCAACACAAAGGATAAAAAGTGAGTTACAAACTTACTGGAGAAGCACAGCGCGATATTATTGAAATCCGTGATTACACATCAAGAAATTGGGGCGCTAAACAGTCCAGGGATTATCTTAGAAAATTACGGGGCGTTCTCTCTCAGTTAGCTGAAATGCCAGACATGGGGCATCATCGAATTGATGATTTTGGTGAAGATATTTACAGCTTTCCTTATGTTAGCCATATGATTTACTACAGTGCACAAGACACAAATATTGTTGTACTGGCAGTCTTACACCAAAGCCGAGTACCAACAAAACTTCTGGGACAACGTTTGTAGCCCGCTACCTTAATGCCGGATGGCGCTTATGCTTATCCGGCCTACGATTCCCAGAAAAAATAAAGCCGCCGATCGGTTAATCAGCGGCTTTTACATTACTGTATTACATCAGAAGTTATATTTTACGCCGAGCATACCGCGGGTATCGCTGTAACCTTTATCGCCGACCTGTTGGGCCACGTTGCTCCACACATTGAGGCGCGGAGTGATTTGACCTTCAACGCCGACTTTCAGCTCGCCGATGTTTTTGGTGCCGCGCATGTCATTGCTCACATCGTCCATCTTCACACTGGTCGTCTGCGTGTTGTGGATCCAGTTGGCTTCAACAAACGGCTGGAACTCGCGAGATTTACCGTCATCGATGGCGTTATGGCCGTTGATAAAGGCTTTCACGCCCAGGCGAGTCATCAGGTTGCCATCGTTGTCATCCTTCACGCGGGTCCCGTTCGCTTCGCGATGGCTGTCGGCCTGCACGTCCATCCACACCACCTGCGCTTTCGGTTGCAGCCAGTAGCTGTTGCGTTCGCTTTCACCCAGTTTGAAGCTGTAACCGGCTTCAACCGAAGCGGTTATCCCGCTGGATTTGTATTTCTCTGCTGCCTGCTCCTGGCCCATCACTTTGTTATCAAACCAGTTGTACAGCGCCCAGGTATCCACGTAGGTGCCGGTCTTGTCGGCGTCATTGGCATACCATGTGCCATACAGCCCCACGCTGTAACCGGTGACCTGACCACGTGAATGGTAGCCGGTCAGGCTGGACTGCGTGCGGTTCTGGCTGTTGGCATAACCTGCCATCGCGCCAAGGTGCCAGCGGTCAAGACCGTCGCTACTCCACTGCGCCAGGTCGCCGCCTAGCTGCATTACATAGCTGTTGCTTTGGGTTTTCAACTGCCCGCTACCGTCTTTGAAGCGGGTATGCGCCCCAACGTTACGCATCCACAGGCTGGTAACTTTCTTCTCGCCTGTCAGCATATCGACGTACTGCGTTTCACCCAGACGATCGTGCAGTCGGGTCATAAACAGCGTGTTAGCCGCATAGTTGTTCGCCAGATAACTGCCTGCTTCCGGACGGTATTGCTGCTCAGTGACAGGAGGCGCAACAGGTTCTTCCGGCTCAGGGATAATCGGGTCTACAGGATCGACCGGGTCTGGATCAATAGGGTCAACCGGGTCCGGATCAACAGGGTCCGGGTCATGCGGATCGACGGGGTCCGGGTCTTCCGGATCCGGCGGAGCAGGAATAAAGCTGGTCAGATACCAGTTACTGCCTTTCTGCACCACGTTATAGTCGTACGCTCCGGCAACAATACGGCCCGCTTTCTCAAAAGTACCGTCAGAATTACCGGCCACTTCGATGATCTCAATACCTTCAATGGTCTGCGCCCCAGTTCCGCCAATGTTATTCACCGCCACAAACGCATTACCCGCGGTGTTGCCGAGCACTTTCAGCTTGTCGGTTTCGGAGGTATCGTCATTCAGGACAGTATTGAAAACCAGTTTGCCGCCGTTCCCGGTAAAATCTTCATTGATGGTAAGCGTCTGCCACGGTTCGCCGTCAGCATGCCCAAAGTTCACCACTGACCCGCCGTTCAGCGTCAGGTCGGTGAGCGTTGAGCTGTTAGTCATGTTCCAGGTCGCGTCGCTCATTTGCAGCGAGATAACGCCCGTCCCGGCAGTGGCGCTGGTGATGTATGACGCCCCGCTCCACAACGAGTTGTCGGTCATGTTGAGCTTAATGGTACTGTTTTGCTGCGGCAGGCTGCTGGTTGCAGCAGTCGCGCCAGCGGCATGAAGATCGCCGTCGATAAGAAAACGCCCGCCAGTAGAACCGTCTACGATGCCGCCCGTTTCAGTACTGATGGCATAACTTTCGTTGCTGTGATCGCCCGCCATGGTAATGGCGGCACCGCCTGCCAGGTTTATCGCCCCGCGTGAAGTCGCATACAGGCCGCGTGGCGCTTTGCTGTATGACGCCGCTTTCGCCGAACTGTTCACGTTGATCGTTGCGTTTTCACCGAGATTCACGGTCGCGTTGGTGGAATAAACCGCATGAGCGCTGACGCCGTTGACCGTAATCGTCGCGTTGTTGCCCAGTTCCGTTTTGGACGATGAGGCGGCATAAATCCCCGTTGAAGAAGCACCCGAAGTCTCAATGGTGGCGTCATTGCCAAGCAGTATCGAGGAACCGTTCTGCCCGGTGCGAAGACCCTCTGAACTGTCACCTGTCGTCACAATGTGTGCCCGGTCGCCAACGACAATTGTATTTTTGGCCTGCGTGGCGTCTTTCATCGCGTTTGCTGTGATACCACGTCCCTGGGAACCGGTGGTCTGAATATACAGATCGTCACCGACGTAAATGCTGGCCGAGCCCTTCCAACCCTGGCTATAGGAGTTGTAACCGGCGTTAATACCGTCACCATCCTGACCGTCCACATAAATACTGGTGCGATCCCCGGTGATGATAAAGACCGGGTTATCCGGCGTATTGGCCCCGTGCGTGCGGATACCGTCAACATCTTTACCATTATTGGCGGCATTCTTCGACTGCGTGCGAATCGTCAGGTCGTCCCCAAAAATAACGCCCGGACTACCCGTTGTACTGTTCTGAATAACGGTAACAGAGTGCTCAAAAGCTTCAGCGCCGGGTCCATTAATCGTTAATCCATTGCCATAAACGGGAATAGTGCCCGCACTCCATTGATAAACATAATTCGGCATGGCGCTGGTTTTAGCGAAACTGGCATTTGCCTGCGCTGGAATTATTGCCTGCAATTCCGGGGGCAGACTGCTAACCAGTCCGGTGGAGGGTAGACTATCAACGTCAACCCATGCCGCTTGAGCTGAAAATACCATAGAGGTTAATGCGGCTGAAACCGCTATGGCAATACGAGAATAAGATTTGGGATTTGGCATATTAGCCTCCTGCTTTCAGGCGTAGAGCGTCCACCACATCGCAAGGATGTGAAATAATAAAATTCAAAAATACGTTATAAAATATTCGACAATATTTGATGAATACTATGGCCTAACTTATCTTCAAGCCTGAGCTTGTAGACATATATTTTCTTAATATCGATATTATCTATTTTGGTAATTTGCTGAATACTTTTCCCTGACACAAAACGCTTCAGTAATATCATTTCAGTATAGTTAAGTGAGCGTCCACGTTTGCTGTTAGCGAGATGACCCGTAAAGAGTCGCCTAATTTTCTGATGTTGAACTTCGTCATCATCATCAGAATATATAATCCCTTGGATTTTATTGCTTTTGGACAGCCAGTAGTTGGCTAACGGCGCCAGGTTCCTGTCTGCTATCAACACAATATGCATACCGCTGTAGGCAAGCCGGTCAACCCATTGCGGGTCGGCAAACAGGCGCAGATTCGGGAAAGAAAAGTCCACAAAAATAAACCCACGCGACAAATGGTTTTGATTATTAAGCAGAAGCTTTTCAATAATTCCTTTTTGCAGAAAACCATTCCCCTCAGGCCAGATCGCAAAAGCGGCACGGTGGCAGTAACTGGCGCGAACCGCAGTATCCGGAAATAATTGACAGGATAATTCACAGCTTATGCAACGAACAGTCTGTGACGGTGATCTCTTCATCAAAAATGACTCCTGTTATTTTTCCATAAATATTTCATTGGTAAATAAATGTGTCAATCCAACACGTAGTACGTTCCTTGTCAGCTAATAACAGTGGCGCTAATAAAATGTAATAAACTCCTGATGCACTAATATGTATGGTCTGTGAGTAATACGATTGCGCTAAGCTTATTTACGCTTTATCTCAGAATAACAACCTATGCATTAGGAATTTTATGCATAAATTCAGATTCCAGGATAAACAGTAAAAAAGCACTATTTGCTAAAAAATAACCTGCGTAAAAGTTACTTACTAATTACGTAATTCTGATAACTCAATCACCCTTGTCATGTTGTGGACAAATATAAAGATAATTCAGATAAAACTGTAATGAATTCTCATTATTTAACCTTAGTTAATTCTCACCTAAGAAATAAGATCGCTAACATATTGTATTTAAAGAGGTTTTAATGAATTGGTGAAATTCTTATCTTCGTTCATGAACAAAGAGTGAGGCGCATTTTCGATTTGGATGTAAAATTTAAAGGATGCGTTAGCACACGCTGTGATTCGTTTTGGTTACTGAGGGCTGGGCAATTGTACCTTATCAATCAGTTGGTCGAATTTAATCCTGATAGCAAAAGTCTGGTCAATCGTCATACCGGGCGAGCAATTCAGCTCCAGCTCCCTGCCTCGCTCTGTTTTCTCTATTTAATTACTCACGCAAGTGACATTGTTTCCCAGAACACGTTGATGACAATTGGTTGGGGTGAAAGAAATAATGTGACCACCACCAACACATTTTACCAGGCTATTCTGACGCTACGAAACGCGCTGGCGGACGTGGGGTTGCCTCGTGATACGGTGAAAACTATTTCCCGACGCGGGCTCAGATTAAATGAGAATACGCAAGTAGAGACAATAACGCTTCAACTGAGTGAAGTTTCCCCGCCGCCGGTTATTGAAGAAATCCCCCCCGCAAAGATAATTCCTTCGACACCACAACAAACGACGCAGATACCCTGGTTTGAGGTTTTATTTAGCGCCAGTGTCGTGATTGCCACGTTGATCATCTGGCTGGTGTGGTATCAAACGCGCCCTGTTATGCCGTTTAGTAAATTTGTCCAGGCTTCCATGCAGACGCCATCGCGGCAAAATTGCAAAATCTATTACTCACCAAATGAACACGACCAGCAAGGCTATTTCAATCTGATGCAGTTACATCCCTATCTCTGTGAAAACAACAAGCACGTGTTTCTTACCGGTTACAGCAAAGCGGAAAGGATCGTGGCATTTGTCTGTGATAAAGATGCACGGGTGGATGCTAACGCATTTTGTACTACTCATTATTACTGGATGCGCGGGCAATGAAAAAAACACGCCACCTTATAGTGCTCGTGGCCGGGCTGGTTACTGTGCTCGGTTCAGGCGGATGGTTATGGCATTCACGCTATGCCGACAAACCGCTGAATTGCATCGGTAACATTGAATGGAATATTGGCAGCAACCGCTTTACGGGTACGTTATCGTTTCGGATGTACAACAGTGAAGGCCTGGCCACTATTACCGGCAAACTGTACGGGCGTAATACCTCAGACATTAGCAGGAACATCTATTTTAACTACACCCAAAAGCGCGATGCCCGAGTGCTACAGGCGATGCAGGTCGTCAAAACCTTCGCTGACACCGCTGATGAAGCGGATATTAACGACACATTACCTGGATTTTACCGCCAAAGCGGACGAAGCCTGAGCCTGGTCATGGAGGAGTATAAAGGTGCATGGATTTTTGCCAGCTCCAATGTGCCCTCGCTGTATTGCCGCAAAAGGTAACGTCATATCCGGAAACAAAAAGCACGGCCCCTCAATGAAATTCACATTTGTCATCATTGACTTACGCGACATGGGTCACTGAATCCACACATAACCCATTGCTATTCTTCATCGCGAATCAGGAAACATCCTGAATATCATAATATCCGTTGCGTAATAATTAAGCGAAATGGGCGTTATATTTTGCCCAGAAGACTTCAACCTACGGATGGATATTTGGAGAAGACGTGGGCAGGGGCGTTTATCTCTCTCGCGAGCAATGTCTGAGCGTTCAGGCGTTATCGCATTTCAGGAAACGGTGTGTTTCCGGTGTATTTTTGGCGTACATATGAGGGATACGTAATGTTTACTTTTAAAAAGTGCCTGATTGCACTTTCTATAAATTTGGCCGTTGTTTCATCAGGTTTTGCTTGTACGACCCTGCTGGTCGGCAACGAAGCATCAGCGGACGGCTCCATGCTGGTCGCCCGTAGCGCAGACAGCGATGCTCTGAAAGCACAGCATTTTGTCATTCATCCGGCAAAGCAAAATCAGACCGGGGTATACAGCACCAAAGCACATAATGGTGCGAATGATTTTACCTGGCCACTGCCGAAAAACTCTCTGCGTTATACCACTGTCCCAAACTGGAAAACCCAACTGCACGGCGCGACCGGATTTAACGAGCTGGGTGTCGGTGTGAGCGGTACAGAATCCATTTTTGCCTCACCGAAAGCACTGGCCGCCGACCCGTACGTTGAGGATAAAGGGATCACCGAAGACGATATCCCGGATATTCTGCTGTCACAAAGTAAAACCGCACGTGAAGCTGTGGCGCTGTTGGGCCATATCGTTGAGACCGTCGGCGCAGGCGAAGGTTTTGGCGTTGCCGTCATCGACGATAACGAGATCTGGTACCTGGAAACCGGTAGCGGCCACCAGTGGATGGCGCAGCGTCTGCCGAATAACCAGTATTTTGCCACCGGTAATCAGGGCCGCTTACAGGATTACGATCCTAAAAATCCGGACATGATGGCGTCAAAAAACCTGATTCAATTTGCGACTGAAAAAGGACTGTACGATCCTGCGAAAGACGGTAAATTCAACTTCTCCAAAGCCTATACCCGTGATGACGAGCGTGACCGCACGTATAACGACCCTCGTGTATGGACCATCCAGAAAGAGTTCAATCCTTCCGTAAATCAGGATATGGCCAAAGGGCGCGAATTCCCGGTCTTCATGACGCCAGAGAAGAAAATGACGCTGGACGATGTGAAGGCCGTGTTGCGTAGTCACTATGAAGGGACCAGCCATGACCCGTACACCAACGGTCTGAACGGCAAAGAGCCATGGCGCCCGGTCAGCGTTTTCCGTACCTATGAAGCACACGTTATGCAGGTCCGTCCGTGGTTGCCAAAAGAGATTGGTGAAACGACCTACATTGGCCTGGGCATGGCTGACCTCACCGCCTTCGTTCCGTACTACAGCGGCCTGAAAGCGTATCCGGCTAACTACACGATGGGTACCGATAAAGCGGACGATCAGTCTATCTACTGGAAATATCGTAAATTACAAACGCTGACGATGACCGATTATCCGAAGCTCGCGCCAATCGTCAAAAAAGCCTACAAAGCGTGGGAAGACAAAGTGGCGAAGGAGCAAAAAGAGGTCGAAGCAGAGTATCTGAAGATGGCGAAAACCGATAAACCCGCCGCGGATAAGATGCTGAATGACTTCAACCTGCGCATCATGGCCGACGCCGAGAAGCTGACGGAAGATCTGACTAATCAGCTCTTTACCATCCGCACTAAAGACATTCAGTCTGATATTTTCTTTGCGAATGCAACGAAAAAAGACTGAGTAACGACGCGATAGTATTCTGGCGTAAAGCGCTTATTAGCTTTGCGCCAGCATTTCACACCGCGCCTTCACCGCCTCGTGCAGAAGGCGTACCGCGGTTGAAAGCTGCTTCCGATGCGGGCAAATCATATTCAGCGGGACTTTCTCTCCCTGATAATCCGGCATCAGCAGTTGTAATCGACCGTCACGCACATCCTCGCTGATATCCAGCCACGACTTGTACGCCACACCTTCTCCGGCAATCGCCAGGCGCCGGATCACTTCCGCATCGTCACTCATAATGGTGCCGTTAACCTGCACACTGCTGACCTCGCCGTTGCGCGTAAACGTCCAGCGATCGTGCAGGCGGCCGCGTAATACGAAAGTCATGGCGTTGAGCTGTGTTAAATCATCCAGTTTTTGCGGCGCGCCGTTTTGCTCAACCCATTCCGGTGATGCCACCAGCACGCGTCGGTTACCCGGTGCAACCGGCAGCGCAATGTAGGACGCGTCTTCGGTGTTGCCATAGCGAAACGCAACATCGACGGGGTCTTTAAAGACATCCGTTACCTGGTCGGAGAAAAAAATCCGCAGGCGCAGCGCGGGATAGCGGCGTCGAAACGACTGAAAGACCGGTAGCAGCAGGTTACGACCGAGATCGGAAGGCACGGCGATTTGCAGCGTGCCTGACACTTCATCTTCCGGGGTCTGAATTTTTTGCAGCCCGGCATGCATTACGTCCAGCATCTGGCGAGCATAGGGTAGCCAGACCTCGCCCTCCGGCGTCAGGCGCAGGCTGCGCGTAGAGCGGGCGAACAAGCGGATAGCCAACGTAGACTCCAGACGCTTGATAGCAGAACTGACCTGAGCAGGCTGAACGCCGACTTCGCGCGCGGCATCGCTAAAACTATTCAGCGCCGCGGCGCGGACAAACAACGTGAGATCTTCAAGCCGGAACATTTTCACTCCCCGAGTATAAGTCCTGTCGCCGTAGGGCTATTTTTCCCGTTCTGTTACCGGTTTACCATCAAATTATTCAACTGATTCCTGTGACCGGAGAGACCATGAAAGCCATCGCCATTACCCGCGCCGCGACCGACGGCAATAACATTGAATTTTTACAAGAGATTGACCTGCCCATGCCAGTTGCTACCGGGCACGATCTGCTGGTTGAAGTGAAAGCCATTTCCGTCAACCCCGTTGATACCAAGGTCCGCGAAGGTTTTAACGCTGATGTGCCGCGTGTGCTGGGCTGGGACGCCGTTGGCGTGGTGAAGTCCGTGGGCGAAGCCGTCACCCTGTTCGCACCCGGCGATGAAGTCTGGTACGCCGGAGCGCTCGGCCGCGCTGGCAGTAACAGTGAATTTCAGCTGGTTGATGAACGTATTACCGCGCTGAAGCCAAAAACACTGGATAATGCTTCTGCTGCGGCGCTGCCACTGACAGCTATCACCGCCTGGGAAATGCTGTTCGACCGTCTGGGCGTTGAGGAAAATGGCAATGAAGATGATGTGTTATTGATTGTTGGCGCGGCTGGCGGCGTCGGTTCTATTCTGACACAACTGGCCAGTAAGCTGACCAAAATGACCGTCATCGGTACCGCATCACGTCCGCAGAGCCAGAAATGGGTACGTGAAGCGGGCGCTCATCATGTGATTGACCACAGCAAGCCGTTGACGGAAGAGCTGGCACGGATAGGCATTAAAGAGGTGACGCACGTTGCCAGCCTGAACAATACCGAGCAGCACTATTCGCAAATTATTGCCGCACTGGCGCCGCAGGGCAAACTGGCGCTGATTGACGATCCTCAATCTCTCGATGCGCGCCCGCTGAAGGCCAAAAGCATTTCGCTGCACTGGGAGTTTATGTTTACCCGTTCGATGTTTACCACCCACGACATCATTGCGCAGCATCAGTTACTGACCCGCGTGGCGCAGCTGATCGACGACAGCACCCTCCGTACCACGCTGGGCGAACATTTTGGCGCGATTACCGCGGCAAATCTGCAAAAAGCCCACACGCAAATTGAAACCGGTCGCTCGGTCGGCAAGATTGTGCTGGAGGGGTTTTAACATGTCTGATTCTGACGTGATTTCAATTATTGCGGTACTGAAAGCCAAACCGGGGAAAATCGACGCACTGAAACAGGCGCTACAAGCTCTGCTGCTGCCCACGCGTCGGGAGCCGGGCAATATTGAATATGCCCTGTTCCAGTTACGCGACACGCCGGATGTGTTCTACGTGCGCGAATCCTGGCGCGGTCAGGCCGGTCTGGATGAGCATATCGCTCTGCCACATTTCCAGGCGTTCATTCTACAAATGAACGATCTGCTAGCCGAACCGCTACGGCTGGATTATCTGACGCCGATTGAGCCTTAATGTCTCGACGCGCCCCCGCAGCTATGCGGGGGATTTACATCAGCCATTGCGTCCGGCCATAACACCGCCATCCACATCCCAGATGGCGCCAGTTACCCATTGCGTTTTGTCTGACAACAGGAACGCGACGGATTCAGCCACATCACGCGGCGTACCAACCCGACCAATCGGATGGAAGCTGTCAAAGCTACTCATCACACCTTGTACGTCTTCTTTCGGGATAAATCCTTCATAGATAGGTGTATGCACGACTGCTGGCGAAACGGCATTGACGCGGATCCCATTCGCCCCCAGCTCGATGGCCAGATTTTTAGTTAATGCATGCAGGCCCGCTTTTGCCATTGAGTACGCTGAAGAAGGTGTTGCGCCAATTGCTTGTTGCGCCCACATCGAACCAATATTCACAATGGCACCCTGGATGTTAGCCGCCACCATATTACGCACGACATCGCGGGTGATAAAAAACGTCGCGCGGTTGAGACTCATGTACAGTTCATAATCTTCAACTTCATGATCAGTGAAAGGTTTTGGGAAGAAAACCCCAGCTGCATTTACTAACAGGTTGATGTCTTTGTGCTCAGCATTCACCGTTGCCATCACCTGCTTAACGCCCGCTTCTGACATCAGATCCGCCACAATGACAGAGACGTCACCCAGTTTCGCCAACGCCTGACGGGCCCGTTCCGCTTTCTCGGCACGATTGCCAACCAGCACCACTCGACCACCACCCTGGAGGATCAGTTTTGCGGTTTCAAATCCGATACCACTGGTACCGCCCACCACTAACAGTTTTTTGCCGACAAATAATGTGTTCATCGCTAGCCTCGTTTCAAGTATTCGTTAATGCGCTAACAATGCCACTCCCCTGAGGCGCTGACGAATGAGAAGAAATAGCGAAACGAGAAAGAAAATCTATCTCGATGGCATATACTGAAGATATTCACAAAACGGGAAATGACCTGATGCGCTCGCTTAATCGGCTTAAATGGTTACACGCTTTTGAGGCCACAGCCCGCCACGGCAGTTTTACTGGTGCGGCGCAGGAACTGGGGGTAACTCCGGCTGCCGTTGGGCAACTGGTTCGTGCGCTGGAAGACTGGGTTGGCCACCCGCTGCTGCATCGAACCCGTTCAGGTAAAGAGCGTCTCACGCTGGTCAGCGAAGCACAGGACGCGTTGCGCGAGATAACCCAGGGACTGGATAGTCTGGAATCTGGGCTGAACAAGTTACGTGGTCGGCGAGCGCGCTCGGTGGTGATTATCACGGCCTCTCAGGTACTGGTGATGAACTGGCTGATGAGCCGCCTCAATCGTTTCTCACAAGCGCATGAAAACATAGAATTACGCTTGAACGTGACGGAAAAGCTGATGGATGTTGCTTATGGCGAAGCGGATCTGGGCGTACGTTGCGGTAAAGGCGACTGGCCTGGGGTAAATAAAACCTGGCTGATGGATGAAGAAGCGGTTCTGGTTTGTAGCCCACGTATTGTGCCAGTAGATAAAATATCCTGTGGAGAATGGTTGGCCGCACAGAAGCTTATCCATGATGACACTCCCCACCCCGGTGCCAATTTCCCGGGCTGGAATGATGTCCTGACCGCCACCCAGGCACCTGCCGTTCGCGACAGTGGATTGCACATCAACTCTACCTCTGCAGTGATTCTGGCGGCGCTCAGCGGTCAAGGTGTCGCCATTGTGCGTAGGGCATTGGTGCAGCAGTTACTGACAGACGGACAACTGGTTCAGCTTCATCCCAACACCCGCTGGCCTCTGGCGTGGTCTTACTACATTGTTACGCCACAGCACGCGGTAATGCGTCCGGAGGTAAAAGTCTTTAATGACTGGCTGATTGCGGATGTGCTGGCAGAAATCGCAACCATCTCTGCTATGATGCCTGCACACAAATAAAACAAAACAACATGCCGAGGGAAAGATGAGTTCCACCAGAAGAGGGATGATGAACGTCCTGATTGCCGCCGTATTGTGGGGAAGTTCAGGCGTTTGCGCGCAATACATCATGGAGCAAAGCCAGATGTCGTCGCAGTTTCTGACCATGACGCGCCTGATTTTCGCCGGGCTCATTCTGCTGATGCTCTCTTTCGTTCACGGCGACAAAGTGTTCTCCATTATCAAAAACCGCAAAGACGCCATCAGCCTGCTGATTTTTTCCGTGGTTGGGGCGCTCACCGTACAGCTAACCTTTCTGCTGACTATTGAAAAATCCAACGCCGCCACCGCGACGGTGCTGCAATTTTTGTCACCGACCATAATCGTGGCGTGGTTTTCCGTGGTGCGCAAAGCACGACCGGGGATTTTAGTGCTGACTGCGATCTTCACATCGCTTATCGGCACCTTCTTGCTGGTCACCCACGGTAACCCGACGTCGCTGTCTATCTCACCTGCCGCGCTGTTCTGGGGAATTGCCTCGGCGTTTGCCGCCGCGTTCTACACCACCTACCCCTCAACGCTTATCGCGCGCTACGGCACGCTGCCAGTTGTCGGCTGGAGTATGTTAATCGGCGGGATGATCCTGCTGCCGTTTTATGCCGGACAGGGCACTAATTTCGTGGTGAATGGCAGTTTGATTCTGGCGTTTTTCTATCTGGTGGTCATCGGCACGTCGCTGACGTTTAGCCTGTACCTGAAAGGCGCGCAGATGATTGGTGGACCGAAAGCGAGCATTTTAAGCTGCGCGGAACCGTTGAGCAGCGCATTGCTGTCCCTGCTGCTGTTAGGTATTACCTTTACCCTGCCAGACTGGCTGGGCACGCTTTTGATCCTCTCTTCGGTAATACTTATCTCAATGGACTCACGTCGCCGCGCCAGAGCGGTTTAACACCAACCGGCGCGGCAAAAGGTCATGATTACCAGCCCGGAACCGCGCCACCGTTAAAGATAGTTTCTGCCGCCTTTGCCACTTCAGGTGACTGATAAGATTGCAGGAATTCTTTCACATTCTCGGCATCTTTATTGTCTTCTCGCGCCACCAGAATGTTCACATACGGTGAGTTTTTGTCTTCAATAAATACGCTGTCATGTACCGGGGAAAGCCCGGTTTGCTGGATGTAGGTGGTACTGATAATCGCCACATCCACTTTCTGATCGTCCAGCACACGCGGCAACTGCGCACCTTCCAGTTCCATAATTTTCAGATGCCGAGGATTATCAGTAATATCCAACGCTGTTGGCAGCAGGCCGGTATCCGCTTTCAGCGTAATTAACTTCTCTTTTTGCAGTAGCAACAGTGCCCGGCCCAGGTTGGTTGGATCGTTAGGTATTGCAATCGTTGCACCGTCTTTTAGTTCAGCGACAGTTTTGATTTTCTTCGAATAACCAGCCATCGGGAACACAAAGGTATTGCCCACCGCAACCAGCTTATAGTCGTGTGCTTTATTATCTTGTTCAAGGAACGGACGATGCTGGAAGACGTTGGCATCCAGCTCACCATGATTGGTGGCATCGTTGGGCAACAGAGAACCGCTAAAACCCACCAGTTCCACCTCCAGACCATATTTTTCTTTAGCGACTTTCTTCGCGACCTCCGCTACATCCTGCTCAGCACCGTTAATTACACCCACTTTTATATGCTTTGCATCGCTGCTCTGTTGATCGCATCCTGCCAGCAATAATCCCGCCAGTAATACCGCCGCCCCGGCCCCGAAATAAGGTATCTTCAGCTTCACGTTTTATCCTTTTGCAATAACCGCCTGATGAGTAATGAAATGACTATAGCGGGAAGGCCGCTGCGGTTTAAAAAACGAAAAAGCATCAGCAAGAAGAAAAAAGCATAATGGGGCTAAGATAAATTAGTCGGAAGATACCGTTAGTTCATCAATTGCAAGCCCGGTAATAATTAGCACCAGTTCACGATCGATCCCCTTCTCAAGCATGGCATGGGCTATCCGCAACGCTTCGTCTTTTTTGCCCTCGCGTTTGCCTTCGAGTTTGCCCTCTAGCAACCCTGTCCTTCGCCCCGACTCACGTAAGCATTCTGCAATCGTCATTAATCTCTCCTTATGCTGGGGAACGCGCAGGGCAACCTCTCGAATAAACGCCTCAAAACGCGGTGCGCTGCCAGACTGCACCAGGTAATTAAATAGCGTTTCTACCTGACTGTCATTAGCGTGTCCCTTAATCAACAGGGCAACCAGTTTATCGACCAGCACCATCAAATCGCGCTCGCGTATATGCTTCTGGACAAGTTCCAGTAGTGCCACTCGCCGGTGCTGCATAATCTCATCATCAGACACCACCGTGATATCGACCAGCGGGAAGGTCGCGCTATAAAGCTGCCGCGCAGTCTCTGGATCGTCAAACTCATCCAGCCAGCACAGCGAAAAAGGGTACGGGCTGGCAACGCCATGGTAAAAAAGTATCGGAACCACCAGCGGCAGCGTTTTGTGGCCAGCATCAAGGTGATTCTGCATCGCGGCAATGGCGTAACGCATCATTCGGAATGCCATATGAGCATCCGGTGAACTCTGGTGTTCAATCAACGCGTAGATATAGCCTTTACCAGTTCTCGTCTTTAGCGACCACAGAACATCGGAATAACTGGCACGCAGGTCTTCCTCAATAAAACTCCCTGGCTCCAGCTTCAGTGTGTTCAGATCGCAAAGTTCACGTAATGGTGCGGGAAGATAGCTATCAAGAAAATCCCGTGCCGTTTCTGGATGGCTTAAGAACTTTTTAAATACCGCATCATGCGGCGTAGAAGTTGTTGGTTTTTTCATGGCGGTCCGTCACCAGAAGAACAAGATGACGGAACCATACTCGCCAGTCGCACACACAACATCTGTGAACTTTTCTAGTTGCGAGGCGGCTTGGCGGATAAATACATGCTTTTGCAATGTATTCATTTTCAGGGAATAACGCTCGCAAAAATGCCCGGTAAGCGTGATCACCTCCGGGCAAGTACCTAAATCCTCTTTGGCGGCAGCATCCAGACCTTCCGGTCATCAAAACGTTTTCGACAAATAATGGCGCGCGGAACCGGTTTCCGGGAAGTTATCGAGGGTCATTTGCAGCTGATAACCGTTTTTCTGATAAAACGGCAGCGCCTGGAAACTCATGGTATCCACCAGCGCATGCAGGCATCCTCTCTCACGCGCCGTCTGTTCTGCGGCCTGCATCAATTTTGTGCCGTAACCACCTTTACGCAGCGAGTCATGCATCCACAGAAAATCAATGCACAGCCATTCGCCTTTGATTTTGCCGATCAGCCCACCCAGAATGTCATTGCGCTCATCGCGCCAGTACACCGCCAGGTCGCCAAAATTGGTGGTTCTCAGAAACTGCCGGTTGTAAGCGCGCAATCCGGCAAGCAGGGCATTTTGATCGTCTTCGGTAATCGTATCTGTAATCTGTATTTGCATCCTATCCTCCTGAAATAACTACAACTTCTGGCTGATTTATTTTTGACATTAACACAGGGTGATGAGTGAGTCGTATGCCGTCTACACTTACTCTTGAGATGATGCGCATAGACAACAAGGATTATTATCATGAAACGAGTCATTTTTCCGATTATTGCCGTCCTTTTCACGCTACCCGGTCTGGCACATGCCGACTCGGCTTATGGCAGTCTGCAGGCTGTACACGAAAAGAATACCGTTATGAAGGATTTACGTAAGATTTGCACCCCGCAAGGGTCGCCATCTGATGAGGTGTGGGAAAAAACGATTATGGCTGATACGCGTAATCAGCAGCACATCCGCGAAGCCATTCTGGCAATTCAAAGAAACAATCAAAACAACTACTGGGAAGCGCTTGGCAAAGTTGAATGCCCGGATTTATAGGCGTGAAGCGAAATAGCCCCACGCCAGAGGGAAAGCGTTAACGCTGAGGAATAATTAAGTCGCCGCGCAGCACGTACGACCCCAGCACGCTCTGGGTTTTCTCGTTGAGCCAACTGACGATCCGCGCCGCCATGGCGTCCATGGAATATTCAATCGCCGGGATCGTAGGGATTCCCGGCAGATGCAGCGAACCGGCCAGGCTAAAGACCATAATGTCTTGCGGTACTGATTTATTAAACGCCTGCAACTGCGGGATCACCCGCTGTGCCTGCTGTTCATCCGCCACCAGCAGCGCGTTAAAATTCAGCGTCGACGCGTTGTTCAGCAGCTCCTGCAAGGCCACTGACGATGACGTTGCAGCCATAAATACCAGGTTACGGTTAAACGGCAGGAAGTTTTTTTCCAGCGCGTGTTTATAGCCCAACAGCACCTGATCGGAGAAACCCATCCCGTCCGGATGAATTAAAGCAATCTGGCGTCGGTTCTGACTTATCAGGTAGTTACAGGCGGTTTCGGTAGCGAACTCATGATCGAACTGGATGCTGTTGACGTCATCGCCGGAATCCAGACAATCCACCAGAATGACATTCTCCTGATTGATGTTCAGCGGAAAACGCGCGCCAATAATCAGGACGTCATCGCACAAGCCGCAGCTTAATTCATCAAGAGCGCTCATGACTTCCGCTTTGGTATTGGCAAAACGCAGCAGCAGGTGCTTTTGATGCTGGCTAAGATGCTTTTCCAGCGCATAGAGATAACCCGTGGTCTGATTAATGTTGTCCTGCGCGCATATCACGCCGATACAGCCCGTAGACTGGCTGAGTAGCGACTGCGCAATCACGTTCGGACGATAATTGAGTTCATCCACCGCTTTCAACACGGCGAGGCGGCTGGCCTCTTTTACGCCACGCGATCCGCTCAACACGCGTGACACAGTGGCTTTTGACACGCCAGCCAAACGCGATACATCGTTGATAGTAGACATCATTCTCCCCTGACAGGACCCGCCTGGCCCTTTCCATCCTGAATGTAACATTGGCTCAAATAATCACCATCCGCAGTATAGCTGTTTCCGTTTTTCATGGAAACCGATTTTCCATTTGGACTCAAAAAGAGATCTTCACAGCTAATTTCGTGAGCTAAATCCAAATAATTAGCCTTATAAGAATAAGATCTTGATGGCCGTCACAGTTCTGTTTTCCATGAATGGAAACCGGTTTCCGTATGATATCAAATCAGACTCGCAATAAGTTTTTACATTTAAAGGATGGTTCACTATGTTCAGGATTATGTTGTGTTGTTCGGCAGGGATGTCCACCAGCTTGCTGGTTCGCAAAATGGTTGAAGAGGCAGAGTCTCGCGGATTGCCTGTGAAGATTGAGGCCTACGGTGTTTCCGAATTTGACATTCAGTTTCCAAATTACCAGGTGGTGCTACTCGGCCCCCAGGTAAAGTACATGCTTAATACGCTCTCCGAAAAGGCTGCCACCCAGGGTATACCCGTAAAAGCCATAGATATGATGGATTACGGTATGCAACGCGGTGACAAAGTGCTGGATTATGCTCTGTCGCTGATTGAAGCGACACACTAGAAAGGTGTCATTATGAGTTCGTTATATCAGTCAATGGTTGCCGTCATTGAACAATCCATCACCCCGCTCGCTGGCAAGTTAGGGCAGCAGAAGTATGTGATTGCAATTCGTGACGGTTTTACGGCGGCGCTGCCGTTTATGATCATCGGCTCCTTCATGCTGGTGTTTATTTTTCCGCCGTTCTCTGCCGATACTACCAACAGCTTTGCCCGGGGCTGGCTCGATTTCTCGGCAACTTATCGTGAACAGCTGATGCTGCCGTTTAACCTCAGCATGGGTGTTATGACGTTCTTTATCTCCGTGGGCATTGGTGCCAGCCTGGGCCGTCAGTTTAACCTCGATCCGGTGATGTCTGGCCTGCTGGCCTTTATGGCGTTTTTACTGGTTGCTGCGCCCTATGCCGACGGTAAAATCTCGACGCAGTATCTTTCCGGTCAGGGTATCTTTACCGCCCTCATCACCGCCATTTACTCCACCCGTATATATGCATGGCTGAAGCAGAATAACGTGACAATCCGCCTGCCGAAGGAAGTCCCGACCGGCGTCGCGCGTTCATTCGAGATCCTCATTCCGGTACTGGTGGTGATTGCGACCCTGCATCCGCTGAACCTGTTTATCGAAGCACAAACCGGGATGATCATCCCGCAGGCGATTATGCACCTGCTGGAGCCGCTGGTTTCCGCTTCTGACTCACTGCCCGCTATTCTGCTTTCTGTGCTGTTGTGCCAGATTTTCTGGTTTGCCGGCATTCACGGCTCATTGATCGTAACCGGCATCATGAACCCATTCTGGATGGCGAACCTGTCCGCTAACCAGGCCGCTCTGGCAGCGGGCGCTGCGCTGCCCCATGTCTATCTGCAAGGTTTCTGGGATCACTACCTGCTGATTGGCGGCGTCGGTTCAACTTTACCGCTGGCATTCCTGCTGCTGCGCAGTCGCGTCGCCCATCTGCGTACTATCGGCAAAATGGGAATTGTGCCTAGTTTCTTTAATATCAATGAGCCTATTCTGTTTGGTGCGCCAATCATCATGAACCCGATGTTGTTCATCCCGTTTGTCTGCGTCCCGCTGGTTAACGCCGTGCTGGCCTATAGCGCCACTAAACTTGGCTGGCTGGCACAGGTTGTTTCACTGACGCCGTGGACTACGCCTGCGCCAATCGGTGCTTCCTGGGCCGCAAACTGGGCATTAAGTCCGGTGGTGATGTGCTTTATCTGTATGGCGATGTCAGCGCTGATGTACCTTCCATT
This sequence comes from Citrobacter freundii complex sp. 2024EL-00216, assembly GCF_043945515.1. Lineage (NCBI taxonomy): Bacteria > Pseudomonadati > Pseudomonadota > Gammaproteobacteria > Enterobacterales > Enterobacteriaceae > Citrobacter > Citrobacter freundii complex sp. 2024EL-00216. Next base: position 124,560 of record NZ_JBIMRA010000008.1, read on the forward strand.
CCTGCGTGCTTACGAACGTTCTTTGCTGAAAACCGAAGAGCAAAAAGCACAGGATGCCGTCTCCGTGGCGAACGCTGCCCGTAGCAACTCATAATGAATCAAGGAGTCAGAACAATGAGATACCGTTTTCCTGAAAACTTCTGGTGGGGCAGTGCCTGCTCAGCGCTGCAAACCGAAGGGGATAGCCTGAACGGCGGCAAAAGCCAGACCACGTGGGACGTGTGGTTCGACCGTCAGCCAGGTCGTTTCCATCAGGGAGTTGGCCCGGCAACTACCTCGACCTTTTATCAGCACTGGAAACAGGACATCGCACTGCTCAAACGGCTGAAGCACAACAGCTTCCGTACGTCTCTGAGCTGGTCGCGCCTGATTCCGGACGGTACCGGCGAGGTTAATCCTGAAGCCGTCGAGTTCTATAACAACGTCATCGACGAGCTGTTGGCACAAGGCATTACGCCATTTATCACCCTGTTCCATTTCGACATGCCGATGGTGATGCAGGAGAAAGGTGGCTGGGAAAACCGTGAAGTGGTCGAGGCGTTTGGCCGCTATGCACAAACGTGTTTTACATTGTTCGGCAACCGGGTTAAGCACTGGTTTACCTTTAACGAGCCAATTGTCCCGGTTGAAGGCGGCTATCTGTATGACTTCCATTACCCTAATGTGGTGGATTTCAAACGTGCAGCCACCGTGGCGTATCACACCGTACTGGCGCATTCGACGGCGGTTCGGGCATATCGTGCCGCAAATCATGATGGTGAAATCGGCGTGGTGCTGAATTTAACGCCTTCCTACCCGCGTTCACAAAATCCGGCGGATGTGAAAGCCGCACACTATGCGGATCTGCTGTTTAACCGCAGCTTCCTCGACCCGGTGCTGAAGGGTGAATATCCGGCGGATCTGGTTGAGCTGCTGAAGGAGTACGATCAGTTACCAACATGCCAGCCAGGCGACAGCCAGTTAATCGCCGAGGGCAAAATCGACCTGCTCGGCATCAACTACTATCAGCCGCGTCGCGTGAAATGTCGTGATAGCGCCGTCAACCCGGATGCACCGTTTATGCCGGAGTGGCTGTTTGATTATTACGAAATGCCGGGGCGGAAAATGAACCCCTACCGTGGCTGGGAAATTTATGAGCCTGGTATTTACGATATTATTACCAATCTGCGTGATAATTATGGCAACCCGCGCTGTTTTATTTCTGAAAACGGTATGGGTGTCGAGAATGAGCAGCGTTTTATTCAGCAAGAGCAAATCAACGACAGCTACCGTATTGAATTTGTCTCTGATCATCTTAAATGGCTACATAAAGGAATTAGCGAAGGCTGTAATTGTCTTGGCTACCATATGTGGACCTTTATTGATAACTGGTCATGGCTTAACGGTTATAAAAACCGCTACGGTTTTGTTCAGTTAGATTTAGCAACGCAAAAACGTACGGTGAAAAAAAGCGGCGAATGGTTTGCCCAGACCGCCGAAAATAACGGATTCGATTAGGAAGAGAACAACATGATTGCATTAGAAGAAGCAGTAATGGAAATCATCGTCAATGCCGGGCAGTCCCGCAGTCTGTGCTTTGAAGCGCTGCATGCCGCGCGCGCCGGCAATATTGACGAGGCAAAAAGCCTGCTTCGTGAGGCTGACGGTTACGCCCGTCAGGCTCATCACATGCAAACCAAATTGATCGAACAGGACGCCGGGGAAGCCCGGCAACCAATGACATTAATTATGGTGCATGCGCAGGATCACTTAATGACGTCGTTATTAGCCCGCGAACTGTCAGAAGAAATTATTCATCTGTATCAGCGTTAATCGTTAATTAAACATTCAACAACGGAGAAAGCATTACGATTAAATAAAGCAGCCCTGTACCCGTTATTAAATAGACAAATCAACTTGTTTTGGTGATAGCAAATTAAACCGAGACGGGATGGTTATTATCTTAAAATAAATTAATGCACACGCTTATTCAGAATGCTCTACGCAAACTGAAGGGTAAAGTGTCGATGAGATAACCATGAACATGATAAAAAAACTTCCAGTCACGCTGGCGGTCGTCGCCGCGCTGTGCCCAATTTCTGTCCTCGCACAGGAATTCACACAAGAACAAATCGATGCCATCGTTGCCAAAGCCGTCGATAAAGCGCTGGCTGAGCGTCAGGCAAAAATGGACGCCGCCGTGGCGAAAAAAACCGATGTCATTAACGAGCCGCAAAGTGCGGCGCAATCGCCGGATATGGCTATTCCGTTCGGTGTGAAATTCAGCGGCTATGCGCGTTACGGCGCGCATTTCCAGAGCGGCGATCAGAAATACGTTGGCGTTGATGGCTCCTACAACGGTGCTTCCGCTATCGGTCGCCTGGGTAACGAAGGCAACGGCGGCGAGTTCCAGCTCTCAAAAGCGTTCAAAAGCGATAACGGCGCCATCTGGGACATCAACGTGATGATCGACCACTGGGGCGACGAAGTTAACCTGAAAAAAGCCTACGCGGGCGTCACCAACGTACTGGAATCCAATCCCAACGCCTATATCTGGGCAGGCCGCGACTTCCACCAGCGTCCGCAACAGGGTATCAACGACTACTTCTGGATGAACCACGACGGCCAGGGCGCCGGGGTGAAGAACTTCGACATCGGCGGCGTACAGTTTGATGTCGCCACCGTTGCCGCAGTTGAATCGTGCAGCCCGGAAGTGATGGAAGACGAAGCCAACCCATCGCGTATTACCTGTACCGGCGGTTCCGGTACCGGCGATAAAGGCAACTACGCTGTGACGTCAAAAATTCACAATATGAAAGTGGGCCCGCTGGATCTGGAGATCTACGCCAACTACGGTTTTGACTCCAAAGCCGTCGAGAGCGATGACCGCCTGAAAGCCTGGCAGGGCGCATTCGTGCTGAGCCACACCAACGACAGCGGCGTGAATAAAGTGATTGCCCGTTATTCTGATAACTCCGACAACAGCGTCTATAACAAAACCGACGACCTGACTACGGTTTACGCCAGCTTCGAGGGAAGTCATAAGTTTACCCGCCAGGCGCAGGTGGAATACCTGTTAGCGTTCCATGATTACGATAACAGCACCGATAAGAGCGATAACCGTAAGAACTACGGCGCGATTGTGCGTCCAATGTACTTCTGGAACGACGTTCACTCCACCTGGCTGGAAGCGGGCTATCAGCGCGTAGATTACGACAACGGCGGGGATAACCACGGCTGGAAACTGACGCTGTCGCAGAACATGTCGATCGCCATGGGACCGGAGTTCCGCCCGATGCTGCGCTTCTACGTCACCGGCGGCAAGGTGGATAACGATCGCACCGCGCGGGTCAACGGCACGCAGGATGAAACGCTGGACGACTTTAACCTTGGTGCCATGTGGGAAGCATGGTTCTGATTAGTGAGTCGTGAAGTGCCGGATACGGCGAGAACGCCTTATCCGGCGAACAACACCGAGATTATTGCATACCTTTTATGCGAACTTTCGCTGCCACCAAAAGCGCCGTCAGCAGCATCAGGCTGCCGGAAAGCATCAGGGGCGACAGCAGTCCGAGGGTATCGAGCGCATAGCCTCCCACCGCTGCCCCGCAGGTATTGGCAAGCTGGATCACGGCGACCTGGACGGATCCAGCTTTTTCTGCCTGATCGGCAAGCGAACGGGTGATCCACGTCGACCAGCCGACCGGTACCAGCGCAAACAACAGCCCCCAAATAATCGCAATACCCGCCGCGACCACTTTGTCGCTGCCCCACAGGATCAGGACCAGCGCACTGAGCGCCAGCACCAGTGGCGCACCGGCTAACGCCAGTTTGACCGAACGCTTCAAAATCATCGACGAGAACGACGTACCAACGAAACTGGCAATACCGAAGCTCAGCAGCACCAGCGTCAGGCCATCAACGTCAAAGCCCGCCAGATTCATATAGATCGGGCGAATATAGGTAAAGAAGGCGAACTGACCAGCAAAGGACATGAAGATGGCAATCATCCCGGCCATCACCCCTGGACGCTGCAACAAGCTGAACATGTTTTGTTTCTGATGCGAAGGTTCACCAGGCAGCGAAGGCAACGCTCTCACCACCCAAATCGTGCACAGCACGCCCATTACCGCCGCCGCATTAAACACGTTACGCCAGCCGATAATGCCGCCCAAAAAGCTCCCCAGCGGCGCGGCAATTACCAGCGCGATGGAGACCGCGCCAAAAATAACCGACAGCGCTTTCGGCACCGTACGTGCAGGAACCAGACGCATGGTCAGCGACGCCGACATCGCCCAGAAGCCGCCAAGCGCCAGACCGAGGCAGGCGCGGCCAACGAGCAGCAGCGAAAAAGAATTGGCAAAGGAAACCAGCAGACAGGAAAGCGTCAGTAGCACCGAAAACAGGATCACCACATAGCGACGATCGGTCGCCTGAATAATTTGCGTCACAAACAGGCTGGCGAACATGGCGACAAATGCCGTCACGGTCACCGATTGCCCGGCCACGCCTTCAGAAATCCCCAAATCCTGCGCCATCGGCGTTAACAGGCTAACGGGGAGAAATTCAACGGTTATCAGGCAGGCAACGCAGAACGCCACGGCAAATACCGCCGACCAGTTAGGTCGGGAATTTGCCTCAGCGCGGGATTTTTGTTCAACAGCTTCACTCATTTTGTTACCTGCGTGGGGTTATTGTAGAAAAGTTACGCAGTGTAACATTAAATTTGTGACGTATTTAACGTTTTGACAACTATTCACCAGAGATCGGCTGCGCCTTATCCAGCCCAGGACAGAGAGCCCTTTCTGGCTCAATTAAGCGTCACGCGCAGCCCGGGCCAGGCCGGTTATCCACTCCTGATGACCGTTTATCATCGGATTGGGCAGCGTACGTGCCAGTTCTTGTGCCGGAACGCCAATTTGTGATTCCTGGGTCAGAATACGTACGCGCCCGCCGGGTAAATCCTCAAAGAGCCAGGCGTGGATCACATCCAGACGTGTAGTGGCGTCGCCTTCCGCCCAGCCATGCCAGGCAACACGCGCGGCCTGGCCGTCAACCGGCGGCACATACTCAGTGATTTGCGCTTCGATGGGGAAACCAAAAGTCGTAAAACGAAAGCGGGCATCCATGCTTAACAATGGACCGGAACCGTCGTGAAAACGGATATCCGCTACGTTGCTGTAATACGTCGGCCAGCGCGTTGTGTCATTAAGCTGTGCCCAGACGGCACGGGCGCTCAGTCCGGCAACGATAATTTCATTTGAAGCAAAGTTATCAGTCGTCCCCGGCAGATACGCTGCAGGCCAGATAATTGCACGTTGTTGAGTCGCTTGATTCATGATGTACCTCGTCGTGTGAGTTAACGAGGTACATCATGCTTTCGCGTAAGATATAAAGATAATGACGATTCAAAATAGTCGTCATCATAAATTTTGATATCAGTGCAGCCAGTGCACGCCATCCTCGGGCTGGAAAAAGGCGTTATAGCGCATCTGGAACGCATTAAGCTCCTGCATATCCGGCTCCATCTCGCGCAGAAAACCGAGCGCCAGACGCACCTGCGCGTCGGTAATCGGTGCAGCCAGCCGGGCTTTTTGCAGCCAGCGGTGCCATTGCAACAAGTTCTGCTCACTGCCGTCGACAATAACGATTTGCCAGATCAACAGCACCTGGGCAGCATTTTGTAGATGCGATTCATCAGGACGGTGGAGGTACTGTAAAAAAGCCTCACCCTGTACTTTTCCCATCTGATCGATCATCGATTCTACCGGCACGACATCAATGTTCAGCCGCTCGCTCAGACGGCGAATTGCCCGCCGCGACCCGGACGTTAGCACCCGAAATCCCACCACAAAAACAACCACCAGCGTGGCCAGCATTATCCAAATCATGCGCACATCCATTACCAGACAGGACGCCCATCATAGCGGCAAATTCACCTCTGTCGACGACTGAACGTGTCATAATGTGACTTATCGAACTCGCAGGCAGACATCATGAAATCTGATATCAGAACGCTCGATCTCAATCTGTTAAAAACGCTGGATGCCCTGCTGGATGAACGCAGCGTAACCCGGGCGGCGCAGCGGCTATCGCTCACCCAGCCTGCGGTAAGCGGTATGCTCAACCGCCTGCGCGACTATTTTGACGATCCGCTGTTTAGTCGCACACCGCATGGCATTGTTCCGACGCTGCGTGCCCAACAGTTGGCCGCCCCGGTCAAACAGATCCTCAGTGATATCGATATCCTGCTTAAACCGACACAATTTGACCCGCTCACCGCAGCGCTCACCTTTACCGTCGCCGCTACGGATTACGCGCTCAAAGCGGTTATCGTGCCATTTATTGCCGCGCTTCGCGTGCGCGCACCGGGCATTCGTGTACGAGTGATCCCGGTTGAGCCAATGCTGCTCACCACACAGTTTGAGCAGGGGAAAATCGACCTGGCATTGCTGACGCCGGATTCCACGCCCGACAACCTGCATAGCCGGGCGTTATATGATGAAGAGTACGTTTGTCTCATGCGTCATGCGCATCCTGATGCGGGGCAACCGCTGACGCTCGATCGCTTCTGCGCGCTGGAGCATGTGCTGGTTTCTTATGAGGGTGAAAGTTTCTGGGGCGTCACCGATGAGGCACTGGCAAGCGTCGGACGCCAACGGCAGATTGGTTTGTCGGTTAGCAGCTTCCTGGTATTGCCGGACATCCTCGCCATCAGTGATATGATTGCCGTTGTTCCAGCCCGTCTGGCGTATGACGACACCCGTATGCACGTTTTACCGCCCCCGCTGCCCATAACCGGTTTTACAAAAAGCATGGCCTGGCATGAACGCACGCATCGCGATGCCGCTCATCAGTGGCTGCGCAATCTGGTACATGAAACCAGCCAGTTGAGAGCATAAAAAAGCCCGCCATTAAGGCGGGCAAAAGTTACCAATGCACACTTAACTTAAGCTACTTTCAATTGTTGAATTTTTTTCTCGCGGCGAATTTTACGTTCTTCAAACACAGCCACGATGGCCATCAGACAGATACAACCGATAGCGGCAGCATCCAGCGCGGCGAAAGTGCCCGCCCAGCCGGTCAGCCCGAAAATCGGCGTGCCGTCGGCAATCATCCCCAAACCGAGCTTGGCGAAGCTGTCACCAATCAGATAAGCGAAAGTGCCTTTAATCCCATCGGCTGCGCCGATCGCTTTTTTCGGCACAAATCCGACTGCCGCAACGCCAATTAACAGCTGTGGACCAAACACCAGGAAGCCCAGCGCAAACAGCGAAGTCAGATAAACGTACTGGTTGCTGGCGTGCTGATAAACGCCCAGGGTGGCGATAATCAACGCCAGCGCTACACAGGCCACCAGCGCACGACGACCGTTAGCCAGGTCGGAGAGCCAACCCCACATCAGCGTGCCAACCAGCGCGCCCACTTCAAACAGGGTAAAGCCCTGAATCGCCACTTCTTTGGAGAGCTTCAGCTCCTGGAAAGCGTAGACGGTGGACCACTGGTCGATACCGATACGCACTACGTACAGGAAGATGTTCGAGAAACATAACAGCCAGATCACTTTGTTTTTCAGCACGTACTCAACAAAGATCTGCCATTTGGTCATCTCGTTTTCTTCGGTTTCTTTGTCTTCTTCGCTGATCTCCTCACCGAACAGCTCTTCGGCTTTACCGAGGCCATAAGATTCCGGGGAGTCGCTGCCGTAGCGCAGGCCGATAAAGCCAACAATCAGAGCAATAATCGACGGGAAGATAAACATACCGATGACGTGACCGTCGAACAGATAGTTAGCGCCAAACAGCGCCACGCCCGCTGCACCCGCACCGCCGAGGTTGTGGGAGATATTCCACATACCGAGGTAAGAACCCCGCTTGCGACGCGGCGTCCATTTAGTAATGGTGGAATAGCTACATGAGCCGCCAGTACTCTGGAAGAAACCGCTCAGCGCGTAGAAAGCGATCATCAAAAACAGGCTGGTTGAACCCGCGCCCATGCTGGCGCTGAAGCCGAGCATACAGATGGCGGAGAGGATCAGCATAAACGGCAGAAACTGCTTGGTGTTTTTGCCATCCGCGTAGTAGGAAACCAGCGTTTTACCCACGCCGTAGGTGATGGAGAAGCCCAGGCCAATCATCCCCAGCTGCGTCATGCTCAGCCCGTAGGTGGAGATCATGTCGTTCTGCGCGATGTTGAAGTTTTTGCGGATCAGGTACATGGTCAGGTAGCCGATAAAGACCACCAGATAGGACTGCATGAATGGTTTGAACCACATTTTGCGCCGCACATCGAGCGGCAGATCCAGGGTCGGCTTGCGCACCTGGTTTAGAAAGGCCAGCATTTGACACTCCCGAGCTAATTTTTATACCTGCGAATAGCAGGCATTGTAAAAATCAGCCGGAAGACGCGCCTGAGACAGCGTCCAGGTGAAACCGGGAAAATTTCTTAGTTTTGCTCCACTCGGGGCAAAAAGGTGAGGTACATCACGCTTCGTTGAGTTCGCGCGGAGCCTGGGCGTTTAAAAACGGCAGCAGCAGCAGCGCGGAAATTCCCGCCGCAATAGCGATCACCACAAAGAATCCGGTCCAGTGCCAGACCTCCATCACCTTCGCCAGCGGCCAGCCGGAGAGCGATGCCCCCAGATAAGCAAACAGCCCGACAAATCCGGTTGCCGCGCCCGCCGCCTCTTTGTGCGAACACTCCGCCGCCGCCATGCCGATCAGCATCTGCGGGCCGAAGACGAAGAATCCGGTGGTGAAGAAGCACGCGGCCTGCATCACATAGCTGGCGAACGGCATTAGCCACAGCGAGCCAACGGAGAGCAAAATTCCGGCGGCGAAAATCAGGTTCATTGGACCGCGGTTGCCGTTAAACAGCTTGTCCGAGCCCCAGCCCGCGACTAACGCGCCGATGAAACCGCCCAGTTCGAACATGGTCACGGCGGTATTGGCGGTCACCAGATCCACGCCGAGCGTCTCCGACATGTACAGATTGCCCCAGTCGTTAATCGCAGCACGGACCACGTACACCAGCACATAACACAGTGACAGCAGCCAGATATAAGGATTCAGTAGCACATAACGGGTGAGGATCTCTTTGCGGCTCAGCCCAGCACCTTCCTGCTGTTGGGCAATTTCCAGTTCATCATGCCGCCAGTCGCCAATTGGCGGCAAACCAATCGCCTGCGGCCTGTCGCGCAGCCGCCAGCAGAGAAAAATCCCCACCACAATCGCCAGCAGCCCGGCGATCATCATCCCGGCGCGCCAGCCGTAGTGCAGCGCTGTCGCCGCCATCACGATAGGGATCAGCGCCCCGCCGACGTTGTGCGCGGTGTTCCACAGCGCCCACCAGCCGCCGCGTTCAGTACGCGAATACCACGCGGTCAATAAACGCGCGCAGACCGGCGATCCCCAGCCCTGGAAAAAGGCGTTCAGCGCCCACAGCACCGCAAAGGCCCATAGCGAGGTGGAGAATCCAAACAGAATGTTTACCACGCCGGTGGCAATCAGTCCGATGCCCATAAAATAGCGAGCGTTGGATCGGTCGCTGACGATACCGGAAACAAACTTCGACAGGCCGTAGGTGATGTAAAACAGCGTCGCCAGCAGCCCAATGTCGCTGCGAGTCAGCACGCCGCTGGTGAGGATATCCGGTACGGCGGCATTGAAGCTTTTGCGTGTGAAATAGAACAGCGCGTAGCCGAGCCAGATGGTGGTCAGGATATGCCGCCGCCAGTAGCGGTAGAGGGCATCCACTTCACGCTTATCAGTAATGAGCGGCGCACTGGCCGGAGCTTTTAAAAACGAAAACATGACCGCGCCTTACACATATCGCTGGGGTAACGACACGCTGACCCGCGTGCCGTGCGTACAGGAAATCGAGAGCGATCCGCCGAGGGCGCTAATCCGTTCACGCATCCCAGTGAGGCCAAATCCCTGTTGATTCGACCCTGGCGGCAGGCCGCTGCCGTCATCCTCAATTACCAGCATTAGCCGTTCATCCTGTTGCCAGCCCTGAAGCGTCACCGCGCTGGCGTTGGCGTGCTTAACGATGTTGTTCAGCCCTTCCTGACAGACGCGAAACAGCGTCACCCGCTGGCTTTCGCTAAGTGCAGATTCATCAATTCGCCAGTCGAGATGGCTGACGATACCGCGACTTTCCAGCTCCATTTCGCGCATCAGTGAGCGGATGGCCTGCTCCAGCGTGAGATCGTCCAGTTGACGTGGTCGCAGACGGCCTAACAGGCGACGCACCGAATCGTACACGCCGAGAGAAAGTTGTTCGATGTGCGCTCCGCTGCGCTTCACCCCTGCGTTTTCCGGCGCCAGCCGCTGGACAATGCCCGCCTGGGTGCGAATGGCGGTGATGGTCTGGCCGATATCATCGTGCAGTTCGCGCGCCACATCCCGGCGCACGCTCTCCTCGGTCTCCAGCAGGCGTTCCGCCAGACGATGGTTGCGTGCTAATTCATTTTGCAGCGACTGGTTAAGTTCGCGCAGACGCTGAATACCCGCACCGAGCAGCAGCCCGGTCAGGCTTTGCACCAGCAGCGAGAGCAACAGATCGACGGGATGATCGTGCCAGGTCTGGCTGGCAATCAGCGCGATGGCGTTCATCAGCGTCGCAATCAGCGCCCCCTGCCAGCCGTAGTGCCAGGCCAGCGCAATGATCGGCAACGCGAGGCAAAACGGCGTGAAGCGCGAAAGCTCGGCGGGTAAACCGAGCTGTAACCACAGGCTGACGCTAAACAGCAGCAGGTACCAGACCAGATGCCGCCCGCGCCAGTTCACCGGCTGCGACACCACCGCCGGGCCCAGCGGCAGCCAGGTCGTGCTGGTCAGATAGTGCCAGAACACCAGGCAGATCGGCGCCAGCGTTAATCCGCCGGTGAGCGTCAGCAGCAGCGCGTTCCACGCCTCTTCACCTTGCCCAAGCCAGGGCAGCGATTGCAGCAATGCCGCCGCCGTGAGCGCCGCGCCCTGCAACAACAGCGTGCGCCAGTCGCGCTGATGGCGGTATCGCGAAATCAACATCACCGGGAGTAACGTGAGGAAGCTACCGATCATCAAAAGTGGCAAATGGGCCAGCGCCACTTCCTGCGCCAGCCAGAAAAGAAGCAGCCATTCCGCGCCCAGCAGCACCGGCCAGTAGCCGCGCGGACATTGCAGCATCAACCCCAGACGCAGACCAAACGGAAACAGCAGTACCGCCAGCTCCGGGCGCTCAACCAGATGCAGGCTGATGCTCCACAGGCAAAACCACGCGGCAGAGAAGATAAAGAAGCAGGCAACAACGGTGATTAACCGGGAACAGAGCGTGTTCATTGCCAGCCGTCAAACATCCGGCGGGCCAGTTCGACGTCGTTGCTGACCCCCAGCTTTTCCATCAGGTTGGCGCGATGCACGTGCACCGTTTTCGGAGACAGACCCAGTTCAGCGGCAATCTCTTTGACCGCCATACCTTGCGCCAGTTTTTCCGCCACCTGACGTTCACGTTTGGTGAGAGGATCCTGACGACCGGCCGCCAGTTTGACGGCGATGTCCGGCGTCAGGTAACAGCCGCCAGTCGCCACGGTATGCACCGCCGCGATCAGCTCATCCGGGCTACAACGTTTAGAAAGGAAACCACGCGCGCCCGCGTTGAGCGCCTGCTCCACCAGCGCCGGGCTGTCGTGGACAGAGAGCATGATAATCGCCATTCCTTTTGGCAACTGGCTTAACAGTTCAAGACCGGAGATATCAGGCATCGAGATGTCGCAGATACACACCTGCACGCCGCGTCCCGGTAATCCCGCCAGCGCCTCACTGCCTGAGCCAAACTCAGCGACCACCTGCAAATCAGGTTCCAGCCCCAGCAGTTGGGCAAAGCCGGAGCGGACGATGAGGTGGTCGTCAATAAGGGCAACGGTAATCATGGGTTCATCCTGGCGCTAAGGCATGCCTGATGGCGCTACGCTTATCAGGCCTACGGGCGGGTGCCGTTGTAGGCCGGATAAGGCATTAATGCCGCCACCCAGCAAAAGCGCTTACCTTAACGATAAGTGCTTTGGTGTTCAAGCCTTGAGCGATCAGGCTATGCCAGTTGTGACTGTAAATGTCCGGGTGTGCTGCGGTTCTATTCCAATCAAGGTGCCATTGCGTTGTGCTGCCAGGAATCCTTCAGGTCGACAGGTTGCAGGCAAGGCGAATGCCGCAACCTGCTGATCGCCGTTGTAGAGGATCCAACGCGTCACATAATTCAGCTCCGTGCTGGAGAAACGCGTAACGAACGTGGTGCCATCAGGCGCGATCATGCTAAATTCTGGCTTATCAGTGTACCTGTCCAGTTGGTCAGCAAAGAAGACAATTTCCGGATCGTAAAAATGGGGTTCATTGAGCCGCGCCAGAGAAGCCTCGCCCTGTACAATCCGCTGATTAAACGCCAGCCACTGCTCAGTCGGCTTAACATGCGCGGGTATCGACTCACGCAGCTTCATGGCCTCATCCGGAATATTCTGGCTGAAGGTGGCTTCCGGTACGTAGGCATAGTTCATATGGCACATGTACTGCAACGGCATTGCTACTGAGGCGAGGTTGGTAACCGCCATCTGAATATCAAACAGCGCGCTCGCTTTGTGCATTACCACCGCAGGATGCGCCTGATAATGATGACCGAACCCCATCACATACTCATAGCGTCCACCCACGCGCAAATTCTCACCCTCCAGCTCCAGCCAGGCTTCATCCATCGCGGCACAAGCCATTTCACCGTGCAAAGGATGTGAATCCTCTGGTGATGGGCAGCCATTTGCCAACAGACCTGAGTGGAAGGCAAAACAGCCGTAGGTCGCCACCACTTCCGCCGCCGGTTTCGGCTGACTGAACATGTTACGCATGGTCAGGTCATGGCCATCAAACTGAGCATCCCAGATCATCTGCCCCATCCAGGGCAGAATAACCAGATGTCCACGACTGTTTTCTACCTTCAGCCCTTCCACTCCGCTGGCGTAACGAAATGCGGTAACCGTGAAGTCGTTATTCTTCAGTAAGATTCGCGGATGCTCTGCAAAGAGTTCTCGCCACAGCGTTATACGTGTTGTCATGATCGCTCTCCTCAGGAAACTGTCGCTTCAGCCAGGTTGTTGCGCACTTTGCTTTCACGCCAGAAGTAGATACCGACGTACACGAAACAGAGCATGGAAACCAGGAACGAAAGTTGCAATGAATGGAACATATCGGCCACATAGCCCTGAATCGCCGGAACCACCGCCGCGCCGACAATCGCCATGACAATGACGGCACCCGCCATTTCGGTATGCTCGTTATCCACGGTATCAAGCGTACCCGCATAGATTGTCGCCCAGCAGGGTCCAAACAGGACACTCACCAGCACTGCGACATACACAGCGCTGAAGCTTGGCGCCAGTGCAACATAGACGAGGAACAGCGCACCAATAATGGAATAGAGAATCAGCACTTTTTCCGGATTGAAGCGCGTCATCAAAATGTTGGCGATAAACTTGCCGATAAAGAAGCAGGCGAAGCTATAGACCATGAAGGTTGAGGCGTCGCGCTCGTTGATATCACCTAATTCCAGTGCCAGACGGATGGTGAATGACCACACCGCGACCTGCATCCCCACATAAAGAAATTGCGCCACAATTCCACGACGGAAACGGGCATTGCTGGCCAGATAACGCAGTGTATCCATCGCTGACGGGCGTTTATGACTCGTGGTTTGCGCGACTTTACAGGTCGGGAAGCGAGTCAGGAGGAATAACACCATCACCACAACCAGTACCATAATCATGTACTTGTATGGCTCAAGGGTATTTTCCAGCATCAACACTTTAAAGTTATGGATCTGCTCAGCGTTCATCCCGGCCATCTGTTTTTCCAGGCTTTCACCTTCAGAGAAGACCAGATATTTACCTAGCAGAATGCCAGCAGCCGCACCAATAGGATAAAAAGTCTGACTGATGTTCAGGCGTAAAGTGGCATACGCTTTTGGGCCGATCATTGAGCTGTAGGTGTTGGCTGCTGTTTCCAGGAAGCTCAGACCAATCGCAATCGCGAAAATCGCCGCAAGGAACATGGTGTAGGTGGCCATGTGCGATGCCGGGAAAAAGAGCGTACACCCAACGATATAAAGGGTCAGCCCCATTAAGATGGCGACTTTATAACTGGTCTTTTTAATCACCAGAGATGCTGGAATCGCAATTAAAAAATAACCGCCATAAAAGGCACTCTGAACTAATGCCGAGGCAAAGTTGCTGAGTGAAAATACGCTTTTAAATTGCGTAATCAGAATATCATTTAATGCGGCTGCGCATCCCCATAACGGGAATAAACAGGATAACAAAATAAACTGGAACAGAGGGGTCTTATTCAAATAGCCGTCAGGCATCTGAATGATGTTTTTATCGTTCATAGTGCTACCTTTTACAGTGCAGGAGTATTATTCGTTTAAGGTAAGAAACTCATTAAATTGTTCGATGCTTGGATAAGATGATTGAGTGCCTTTCCCGGTAACGCTGAAAGCAGCGAAGAGAGCGGCTTTTTTCATGGCGGCTTCCACATCACCGCTTTGAACGTAATAGTGAGCAAAACAACCGATGAAAGCGTCGCCTGCGCCACTGGTATCGACAGCGTTCACTTTAAACGCTGGAACATGGACTTCCTGGTCACGCGTCATCCACAGCGCACCTTTCTCACCCATGGTGACGATAATATTGTTCAGACCTTTATCAACCAGAGAACGTGCCGCTGCGCGAATATGGTCATAAGTATCTACTGGCATACCGGTTAATATTTCCAGCTCGGTTTCATTCGGCACAAAAAAATCACATTTACAGGCATAAGACATATCTAATTCCCGTAATGCAGGGGCGGGATTTAGTAACACTTCAATACCGTGTTTTTTGCCAAATTCAATCGCGTGATAAACGGTTTCCAGCTGCACCTCCAGTTGCAGGACAATAAGCTGACATTTTTTCAGATCTTCCGCCGCACGATCGATATCTTCCGGGGAGAGAAATTTGTTCGCTCCTTTAATAATCAGAATACTGTTGCTGGAGTTCGCATTAACAAAGATCGGTGCGACACCGCTGCTGGTGCAGGGTACCTTTTCGACATAGGTAGTATTAATTCCCCAGGATTCGAGATTGCGAATAGTGTTATCCGCAAAAATATCATCACCGACTTTTGTCAGCATCAGCACTTTGGAATTGAGCTTAGCGGCCGCAACGGCCTGATTTGCGCCTTTGCCCCCGCAGCCAATTTTGAACGCCGGCGCTTCCAGCGTTTCCCCTTCTTTGGGCATCTGGTTGATGTAGGTGATGAGATCCACCATGTTGGAGCCAATAACCGCGATATCCATTTTACTACCTCTCAGAAACAATCACACAACAATGATATTAAAATAACATTATCATGTTACTTTCGTATCATTTGTGACTAGGATCGCGATTGGAAGATCATTTTATTGTTTATTTATTGCACTAAACGTTACACCCACATCACAATACAAATGATGAAGTTGCTTACAATTGACTGAAAATTAACTGGATATAATCAATAAAACGTGAAAAAACACGCTTTTATTTCCGGATAGTCAGACGTATAGTAATGCGGCAATGTCATGTTCTCAGAAACACAAAAATGTTACTGAAGGAACATGGGAACATGATTCGTGGAGAAGCACATGGAAACTAAGCAAAAAGAACGTATTCGACGTCTGATGGAATTGTTGAAGAAGACCGACCGAATCCATCTGAAAGAGGCGGCACGAATGCTGGAAGTTTCCGTGATGACTATTCGTCGGGATCTCAGTCAGGATGACGAACCGTTACCACTCACGCTGCTTGGTGGTTACATTGTGATGGTGAACAAACCTGCCACCATCGTTAACGCGCCACTCCCCGCGCAAAAACAGTATCACCGCGACGATTTACCGGTTGCCATTCTGGCTGCGGGACTGGTGAGTGAAAATGATCTGGTCTTTTTTGATAATGGTGCGGAAATGCCGTTGGTGGTCAGCATGATCCCGGACGATATTTCCTTTACCGGGATTTGCTACTCGCACCGGGTGTTCGTAGCGCTAAATGAAAAGCCCAACGCCACAGCGATTCTTTGCGGGGGGACCTACCGGGCGAAAAGTGACGCCTTTTACGACACCAGCAATCCCTCCCCGCTGGATGCACTCAACCCACGGAAAGTCTTTATCTCCGCCAGCGGAGTCCATGAGCATTTCGGCGTTAGCTGGTTCAATCCGGACGATCTGGCCACAAAACGCAAAGCGATGGAACGTGGATTACGCAAAATTCTGCTGACGCGCCACGCCCTGTTCGATGAGGTCGCCCCCGCCAGCATTGGTCCACTCTCCACCTTTGACGTACTGATAAGCGACCGTCCGTTACCGGCAGATTACGCAACCCACTGCCGGAACGGCTCTGTAAAAGTGATCACCCCGGATTCAGACGGCGACTAACTCACTCAAAGAACACGGTAATTTTGTTAAACATCGACGGATCGGACTGGTTGCGGGCCACTTTCACCACATCTTCCAGCTTGTCGATCTGGCTTATCATCTGCTCAAGACGTTGATCGTCGTTGACCAGTAGCCAGATGCGGCTCTTATCGCTGTCCTGAATCGGTAGACAGAGAATGCCTTCTACGTTGAACGCGCGGCGGGCGAACAGCCCGCAAACGTGAGTCATTACGCCCGGATGGTTGCGTACGGTGAGTTCCAGGATTACGTTGTCATGTGTCTGCTGTTGCATGGCTTATTCCCCCACCATTTCTGTGTTTGCCGCACCCGGCGGCACCATCGGGTACACTTTTTGTTCGGCATCGATGCGCACGTGGATCAGCGCAGGCCCAGGGCGATTAATAATCTCCTGCAACGCTGCCTGTGGGTCCGCTTCGTTATTCAGATCGCAGGTTTCGAGACCAAACCCGGCGGCTATCTGCATAAAGTTAATCATCCCCGGATAGGTCGCGGCAAAAACACCCTGCTTATAGAACAGACTCTGCTGCTGATATACAAGACCCAACGCTTCGTTATTCATCAGGATGATTTTAATATCCAGCTGATTTTCGCTGGCTGTCGCCATTTCCTGAATATTCATCATCAGGCTGCCGTCGCCGGAGAAGCACAGCACTTTTTTGTCTGGGTTGGCCAGCGCTGCACCAATCGCCGCTGGCAGGCCAAAGCCCATGGTCCCCAGACCGCCGGAGGTCAGCCACTGACGCGGACGGTTCAGCGGATAAGCCTGTGCCGCCCACATCTGATGCTGGCCTACGTCGGTGGTGATAATGGCGCTATCGTCTACGCAGGCAGCCACGGCGTTGATCAATCCATAGTGGCTGAGCGGGTCGCTTTCCTGCGGAATAGTGCAAGGGAATTCACGTTGTAAATCGGCCACCGTCTGATGCCACGACTCTCGCGGCTGCGCGTCAATTAATGGGATCAATTGTGCCAGAACCTCATTGACATCCGCCTGAATCGCCACGTGCGGTTGTTTGATTTTACCCAGCTCCGCGCGGTCGATATCCACGTGAATGATTTTGGCGTTCGGGCAGAACTGCTCCGTTTTACCAATCGCCCGGTCATCAAAACGTGCGCCCAGAACAATCAATAAATCCGCTTCTTGCAGAATAAAGTTAGTGCTACGCGCGCCGTGCATGCCCAGCATGCCTAACGACAGCGGATGCGCTTTCGGCAACATACCGAGCGCCATTAAGGTCATAGTGGTGGGCAGCATCGCTTTTTCCGCCAGTTCACGTACGCGCTCAGGTGCGTTAATCACGCCGCCGCCGAGGTACAGCACCGGACGCTGTGCGGCGTTAATCATGGCTGCGGCATCGCGAATGCTGTCCTGGCTGAACGCTGGTGCCGCCATTTTCTGCGCAGGCTCCGGCATCTCTTCAATATCAAAAACGGCGGTTTGAATATCCTTAGGAATGTCTATCCACACCGGGCCTGGACGTCCGGACTGCGCAATGCGGAACGCATCGCTCATGACCTGCGGTAATTCACTGATATGGCGGACCAGATAGTTGTGCTTAGTGATGGGGATAGAGATGCCGTAGGTGTCGACTTCCTGGAAGGCGTCGGTGCCGATCATTGAAGCCGGAACCTGCCCGGTGATACACACCAGTGGGATGGAATCCAGACGCGCATCGGCAATGGCGGTCACCAGATTGGTTGCGCCCGGTCCGCTGCAGGCCATACAGACGGCGGGTTTGCCATCGGTTCTCGCCATTCCCTGCGCGATAAACCCTGCTCCTTGCTCGTGGCGCGCCAGGATATGACGGATTTGCGTGCTTTGACTTAAGGCGTCATAGACGGGAAGAATCGATCCGCCGGGAATACCAGTAACAACCTGAATTCCCTGGCGTTCCAGGAAATGAACGATGAATTCTGCGCCCGTAAAACGCGTACGCTTGGATGTTATGCCCGAACTTGCCATGCTCCAGTCCTTTTATTCTGGGCCTTTGCTCCGGGCAGGTCTCTGAAACGAAAAACCCCGCCCGGTTTGCGCCGGCGGGGTTTTGGAATCGTGTGTTGATTCGGACCCTACGGCGCATTGCCGACGACCACCACCACACGCACGACGACCGCTGCGCGAGATGGCGCAGTTTTTAGTAGGGTCGCAGTCAGCATGGAAGGGTTCATTAGGGACCTGTCTGTTTGTTGATTAACTGGATTTATACAAACACAGGTTTTTCAGCGTGACAATGGAAAAATTTTCATCTGCATAAAAATGCGTCAACGATCACATTTCGTTGTGCATTGCTGAAAAACAAAAAACCCCGCCGGAGCGAGGTTTTTTTCAGTGCTGTGCGGTTGGTAGCCGCCGAACACACTGTGTTATGTCAACGAAAAAAGTATACGCGTTCTGCGAAGAACACGCAATTTCGGCACGAATTTTGATGGTTTTGAGTATGGAACATGAATAGCGTAACGTCCATAAAATACTGTTAATTTATACAGTGTTTATCTATAATGTCTCGGTACGCAATGTGTTATGCGGGGGCCGCATCGTAAACCGGCGCATCAAAGTCCTGGCTGAAACGGGTGGTGCCGTCAGCGCCTTAACCCCCGTGTGAGCACACTGTGTTATGTCAACAAAGGTGCTGGCAACAGGCAGCGGCGAGGTACGTCAGCACCGTGCTCCTTGTACCAAAAGGAGAGCGTATGAGCCTCGTGGATATCGCTATTCTTATCCTCAAACTCATTGTTGCAGCACTGCAACTACTTGATGCCGTTCTGAAATACGTTAAGTAATTCGGATTCAAGTCGCACCTAAGGGGGGCGGGTAACACTCCGCTCCCCTTTCACCTTCTCCCTGGTGCTTGTGTCGCGCCAATATGTTACGTTTTTATGACATTCTCAGGGAAGAATTCCACCATGACGCTTTCTGTTTTCTGCATTTTGCTGTTCGCCGCGCTGCTGCATGCCAGCTGGAATGCCATTGTTAAAGCTGGAAACGATAAACTGTACTCAGCGATCGGTGTCAGCGGTTCTGCCGCAATTATGGCATTGATTTGCTTACCCTTTGCGCCGCAACCTTCCGCCGCCAGCCTGCCTTTTTTAGCCGTCTCAACTGCGTTGCAAATTGTATATACCGTCCTGGTCGCCAAAACCTATCAGGTTTCGGATATGAGCCAGACCTATCCGTTAATGCGCGGCACAGCGCCGCTGCTGGTCGCAATTATCAGCGTCCTGTTTCTTGGCGATAGCCTCTCTGTGCTAGCCTGGGTGGGGATTGCCACGATCTGTCTGGCGATCCTCGGCATGGCGTTTAACGGACGCAGCAGCTCGCAACGCGGGATCGTGCTGGCGCTCATTAACGCCTGCTTTATCGCCGGATATACGCTGGTTGATGGCACCGGCGTACGTTTATCAGAAACTGCGCTGGGTTATACGCTGTGGACCTTCTTTCTGAACGGCTCCTGCCTGCTGGGCTGGGCGATGATTGCCCGACGCCGGGAAGCGTCGCGCTATCTGGTACAGCAGTGGAAGAAAGGTATTCTTGGCGGGATTGGCACAATGGGTTCTTACGGTCTGGCGCTGTGGGCCATGACTCAGGCTCCGTTGGCGGTAGTCGCTGCGCTGCGTGAAACTTCCATCCTGTTTGGCGCGCTGCTCGCGTGGCTGCTACTGAAAGAGAAGGTTGCCGGAATACGTCTTGTTGCGGCTGGAGGCATTGCCATAGGCGCAGTTTTGCTACGCTTATCATGACCTCTGTAAACCCGATGCAATCCGGCAACATTTGTTGCCGCTTTTTGTTTACATTTCCTGCCGTTCATCATTTAAACATTCCAGCCCACTATCTGGCCTTCTTTTTCTGTTGTGGTAGATTCCACGCGCATTTACGGGAAAGTGCAGCACCTTATTCTTATTTTTTCACTTTTTGAAAAGTAATCAGCGAAATGAAAAGGCATAGAAGCGTCAATTTGTTGTTGATGTTGGTATTACTTGTGGCGGTAGGTCAGATGGCGCAAACCATTTATATCCCCGCGATTGCTGATATGGCGCGTGAACTGAACGTTCGCGAAGGGGCGGTGCAAAGCGTGATGGCCGCCTATCTGTTGACCTACGGCCTGTCACAACTGATTTACGGCCCACTTTCCGATCGCGTTGGCCGCCGCCCGGTGATCCTCGCCGGGATGTCCATTTTTATGCTGGCTACGCTGGTCGCCATAACCACCCACAGCCTGACGGTATTGATTATCGCCAGCGCAATACAGGGGATGGGAACAGGCGTCGGCGGCGTGATGGCGAGAACGTTACCGCGCGATTTGTATGAAGGCACGCAGTTACGCCATGCGAACAGCCTGTTAAACATGGGGATTCTGGTTAGCCCACTGCTGGCACCATTGATTGGCGGTATGCTGGATACCCTGTGGAACTGGCGCGCCTGTTACATCTTCCTGCTGGTGCTGTGTGCAGGCGTCACGTTTAGCATGGCGCGCTGGATGCCGGAAACGCGCCCCGCAGGTGCGCCGCGTCCACGGCTTATCGCCAGCTACAAAACGCTGTTTGGCAACAGCTCTTTCACCTGTTACGTGCTGATGCTGATCGGCGGCCTGGCGGGCGTTGCGGTCTTCGAAGCCTGTTCCGGGGTGTTGTTAGGCGCGCGTCTCGGCTTAAGCAGCATGGTGGTCAGTATCCTGTTTATTCTGCCCATTCCGGCGGCGTTTTTTGGTGCCTGGTTCGCCGGTCGCCCGAATAAGCGTTTCTCGACGCTAATGTGGCAGTCAGTTATCTGCTGTCTGGTCGCCGGTTTGATGATGTGGATCCCTGGTCTGTTCGACGTGATGAACGTCTGGACGCTGCTGGTTCCCGCCGCACTGTTTTTCTTCGGCGCCGGGATGCTGTTTCCGCTGGCAACCAGCGGCGCAATGGAGCCTTTCCCGTTCCTGGCCGGTACTGCTGGTGCGCTGGTTGGTGGATTACAGAACATTGGTTCCGGCGTGCTGGCGTGGTTCTCTGCCATGCTGCCGCAGACCGGGCAAGCCAGTCTGGGCCTGCTGATGACCCTTATGGGGCTGTTGATTTTTGTTTGCTGGCTTCCGCTGGCTTCACGCGTGTCGCATCAGGGACAGGCGGTTTAAGCGTATGATGGCCCGGCTTCTCGCCGGGCTTTTCACACTCAGGGGCAATCATGGTATTCAACAACGGCTCCAGCGCCGGTCTCCATGCCCCTTCCTCACCATCATAGAACTGCGTATCCGCATTGATAGCATAGGGAATTTTCGCTTTCTTCAGCTCGCAAGCCATAAAGCGGGCAAACGCCATTTGCGAGGCAGAAGGCGCATTCCTGATGGTTTCTCCCGGCGACCAGCCTCCTACCCAACTAACATGACCGGTTTTCTGCTGCCAGTGAATGGCAGTATTGATACGGGCGCGAATGGCGGCCTTTTCTGCCGCTGTCCCTGAGGTCCACGGGTATTTACCGTTATTTTTCAGCGGCCCCCACGGGAAAATATGCCATTGGGCCAGCACGGTATTCTGACTTTGCGGCGGCAACTTTAGGTTGGGCAAATCTTCAGGAGCGGCATGCAGTTTCGGCGCGATAAATATCATTCGCTGTGGATCGATGGCATGGATGGTACGGATGGTTTTGTCATACACCCTATTGAGCGACGCCTGATTATGGTTGAGCTTATCGGCAGGTTCATAAATCAGGTCGAAACCCAGCAACGGCGAGCTTTGGCCAAAGTAATGCGCCACCGCCACCCACCAGTTAACCACCTCTTTTTCGTTACTGGCACTGGGGTCTTTTTTATACTCGTCAGCCTGATAGGCGATTATCGGGATCACGCCATACTGCTCGCAGGCTTCCACCAGCTTGCGCAGATGAATGAGCCGCGCCTCCGTAGGCTCACCCGCCACGCGAATACGCACGTGAGTCAACCCTTTCGCCTTATAATCCCTCACCACCAGCGGATCGAATTCACGGATGCCCCGATCGGTACGCGCCCAATCTACGTCCATCCCAACCCCAAGCTGCTGCACATACTGCGCCGCCGTCAACGCAGGTTGCGCGGCACACACGGTGGCGCTGGCCAACAGTAAAAGGGAAACAATCGGCTTTAACACGGTCGTCCTTACGCAAATCATCAGGAGTGATATCACGTATTTAGCACGCTTTTTCCCTTTCCGTGTAGAGCGAAAGCGTAAAAAATATTCGCGACCCGCTTATTTAACCTGCTCCTGCAGCCAGCCAATAAACGCCTCGATTTTCGGCCACTGCCTGCCGGGCAGCGTGGTGATGTAGTAATGCTGATGACATTTCAGTGCCATATCGCCAAAAGGCGCAATCAATTCTCCGCTGTCGAGGCGTTTTTGCACCAGCCGTTTTCGTCCCATCGCCACGCCGATATGGTTCATTGCCGCAATTACTGCTAAATCAGAACGATCAAAACCAATCCCCGACGATGTCGGCAAATTCGCCGCAAAATGCTGCGCCCAACTGTGCCATTCATCGGTCCCGGAATCGTTACTCCACGCCTGTCTGTCGTGCAGCAACGTACAGTGCGGCAAATTCACCAGCGAACCGGTAAGGTCATGGCGGCGGGCGTAGTCCGGGCTGCACACCGGCAGGATCTCTTCATCCATCAGGAAGTGATGCGTGAGTTGCGCGGAGGGTGCATCGTCAAAATAGATGGCGAGATCGATACCCGCACGCTGTAGATTGACGTTGTCGTTCCCGGTCAACATGGTTAGCGAAATTGACGGGTAGCGACGGGTAAAGTCGCCGAGCGCCGGAACCAGCCAGCACTGGGCGATAGAAGGCCGTGAGTAGACGGTGAGCGTCCCCGAGAGCTCCTGATTCTTAATATCAAGAATCTCCTGGTTAAGCGTGTCCAGCGACGACTTCAGAGCCCAAAATACCCGCTTACCCTCATGAGTGAGTTCCACTTTGCGATGAGAACGAACAAATAATTGGATAC
The DNA here is from genome assembly GCF_043945515.1 of Citrobacter freundii complex sp. 2024EL-00216. Classification (NCBI taxonomy): domain Bacteria; kingdom Pseudomonadati; phylum Pseudomonadota; class Gammaproteobacteria; order Enterobacterales; family Enterobacteriaceae; genus Citrobacter; species Citrobacter freundii complex sp. 2024EL-00216. The sequence goes on from NZ_JBIMRA010000008.1 coordinate 147,983, forward strand.
CAAGCTCATCTTCAAGCTGATTTATGCGATGGCTGACGGCACTGGGGCTCAATGACAGCTCGTCTGCCGCCAGCGCAAACGACTGATGCCGGGCCGCCACTTCAAAAGTATACAGCTTTGACAACTGCCAGCCGTTGAGCAGCCGGTTTCTGACTTCGCGTAGGGGATCCATTCTCACCTCCTTTCCTTCTGATTCATGCGCTGGAGTGTAAAAAAGTTCGCTGCAAAAATCAGCTCAAAGGTGAATCAGATTGAACCATATCGCATAAACAAAGCGCAATTAGACATAAATCACGCACTTGATGCAATCTGGCTCATGTGAATGGGGATTTATATCGTTTGTCAGACCATGCCTTATTTTTGTCCAATAACCCTATATTAATCACAGGGCAAGGTGAGTTATGCACTCTCAAATCTGGGTTGTGAGCACGCTGCTGATAAGCATCGTGTTAATCGTTTTGACCATCGTGAAGTTCAAATTCCACCCGTTTCTGGCGCTGCTGTTAGCCAGCTTCTTCGTGGGTACGATGATGGGCATGGGACCGTTGGATATGGTCAATGCCATTGAGAGTGGCATCGGCGGTACGCTGGGCTTCCTCGCCGCGGTTATCGGCCTAGGGACCATTCTGGGCAAAATGATGGAAGTGTCCGGCGCAGCCGAACGCATTGGCCTGACGCTACAGCGCTGCCGCTGGTTATCCGCCGACGTCATTATGGTTCTGGTTGGGCTGATTTGCGGGATCACGCTGTTTGTTGAAGTCGGCGTGGTGCTGTTGATTCCACTGGCCTTTTCAATTGCCAAGAAAACCAATACTTCATTACTGAAGCTGGCGATTCCGCTGTGTACGGCGCTGATGGCGGTGCACTGCGTGGTACCACCGCATCCGGCTGCCCTGTTCGTGGCGAACAAGCTGGGCGCAGACATTGGCACCGTGATTGTCTACGGCTTACTGGTCGGCTTGATGGCCTCGCTGATAGGCGGTCCTCTGTACCTGAAATTCCTGGGTAACCGTCTGCCGTTTAAACCGGTTCCGGCTGAGTTTTCTGACCTTAAAGTGCGTGACGAAAGTACACTACCGTCGCTGGGTGCTACCCTGTTTACCGTTCTGCTACCGATTGGCCTGATGCTGGTAAAAACCGTCGCTGAGCTGAACATGGCGAAAGGCAGCACGGTATATACGCTGCTGGAGTTTATTGGTAACCCGATCACCGCGATGTTTATTGCCGTTTTCGTTGCCTATTACATTCTCGGCCTGCGTCAGCACATCGGTATGGGTACGTTGCTGACTCACACTGAAAACGGTTTTGGCTCCATCGCTAACATTCTGCTGATTATCGGCGCAGGCGGCGCATTCAACGCTATCCTCAAGAGCAGTGGGCTGGCGGATACTCTTGCACTGATCCTCTCGAACATGCATATGCACCCGATTCTGCTGGCGTGGCTGGTGGCGTTAATCCTGCATGCCGCGGTGGGTTCCGCCACGGTGGCAATGATGGGCGCCACGGCAATCGTTGCACCGATGCTGCCGCTCTATCCCAACGTCAGCCCGGAGATCATCGCCATTGCTATCGGTTCCGGCGCTATTGGCTGCACGATCGTTACCGATTCCCTCTTCTGGCTGGTGAAGCAATACTGCGGTGCCACCCTGAATGAAACGTTTAAATACTATACGACCGCGACATTTATCGCGTCCGTGATTGCATTGGCTTGCACATTCCTGCTTTCCTTTATTATATAAGCGCAAAGAGACTGACTATGGAAAACATTCAAACACTTATCGCCCAGTATCCTTTAGTGGAAGATCTGGTTGCTCTCAAGGAGACAACCTGGTTTAACCCTGGCACCACCTCTCTTGCGGAAGGTTTACCGTATGTTGGCCTGACTGAACACGATGTTCAGGATGCTCACGCCCGTCTGACGCGCTTTGCGCCGTACCTGGCAAAGGCATTCCCGGAAACCGCGGCCACCGGCGGCATTATTGAATCTGAGCTGGCCGCGATTCCGGCCATGCAAAAGCGGCTGGAGAAAGAGTACGGGCAGCGCATCAATGGCGAAATTCTGCTGAAGAAAGACAGTCACCTGCCAATTTCTGGCTCGATTAAAGCCCGTGGTGGCATTTATGAAGTACTGACCCACGCGGAAAAACTGGCGCTGGAAGCCGGTCTGCTGACCACACAAGACGATTACAGCGTTCTGCTTTCGCCCGAATTCAAACAGTTCTTTAGCCAGTACAGCATCGCGGTAGGCTCCACCGGTAATCTCGGCATGTCGATTGGTATAATGAGCGCCCGTATCGGCTTTAAGGTGACGGTGCATATGTCGGCCGACGCCCGCGCATGGAAAAAAGCCAAACTGCGCAGCCACGGTGTAACGGTCGTGGAGTATGAAGAAGATTACGGCGTGGCGGTTGAACAAGGCCGTAAGGCGGCGGAGTCCGATCCAAACTGCTTCTTTATCGATGATGAAAATTCCCGCACGCTGTTTTTAGGCTATGCGGTGGCCGGACAGCGCTTAAAGGCGCAGTTTGCCCAGCAGGGACGCGTGGTGGATGCAGACCATCCACTGTTTGTTTACCTGCCATGCGGCGTCGGCGGTGGCCCTGGCGGCGTGGCGTTTGGCCTGAAGCTGGCGTTTGGCGATAACGTGCACTGCTTCTTCGCAGAACCAACCCATTCACCGTGCATGCTGCTGGGGATTTATACCGGGCTGCACGATACGATTTCCGTGCAGGATATTGGCATCGACAACCTGACGGCGGCTGATGGGCTGGCTGTCGGCCGTGCGTCTGGCTTTGTTGGCCGGGCAATGGAACGTCTGCTCGACGGTCTGTACACCCTGGACGATCAGACGATGTACGACATGCTGGGCTGGCTGGCGCAGGAAGAAGGTATTCGCCTCGAACCGTCAGCGCTGGCAGGGATGGCCGGTCCGCAACACGTTTGCGCCTCTGCTGACTATCAGCACATGCACGGCTTCAGCGCGGATCAGCTCAATAACGCCACTCATCTGGTGTGGGCGACCGGCGGTGGAATGGTCCCGGAAGATGAAATGGCGCAGTATCTGGCCAAAGGACGTTAAATACAGCTGAGCTTAACGCAGCATCGCCATCAGCTCCATCGGTGAGCGATGCTGCTTAAGCAGGTCACGCATCACGCGCATATGCGGTGCGGTGTGGCTGAAGAAAGCCTGATAGCCTGCACACAGCACGCCCTTTCCATTTTCCTCGCAGTACGCAGGACAATCACCGTGGTAATATTGAAACAATGAGCATGTCTGGCAACGCGTATTCATTGATGACATGGTCTGTCGTTCAATCTGTGCCGTCAGACCACACCACTGGCGAAGCGTTTTATCGAAAAGCTGTATAGATATCTGATTAATATCTTCACGTACCCAGATATCAAATATCGTAATTAAAAATCGGCCCCACGCCTCAGACGTAACCGATTCGTCTGTCAGATGACCTGAACCATCGTGCTTAACCAGCGGAATAAACTGTACCAGGCGAACATTTCCTTGTTGCAAACCACGGTACACTTCAACCGGTTGTAAACACTTCTGATGGTCAATCACCACGTTTAAAACATCATCACTAACATCCATGTTCTCACATCCTGTCATGCAAAATTCCCGATAAATACGATAAGTTGGCGAACATGCGTTACAGCAAACAGCATTGCGAGGGATAACACCGCGAGGGAGATCATAAATTTGTCACGCACCGCGCGAGATTCAGAAAAATCGCTATGACTCACATCCATCAGATTACGGCTGCGGGTGTAGCGCCAGAGGATAATCGCCACTATCGCCAGCACAACTACCGATATCCAGAACAACGCTCCCGCCTGGTGCCAGTTGTGCTTAATCGCCAGCGCCATTAACGCGCCATAGCCCAACAACGTGCGAAACCAGGCCAGTGAAGTCCGCTCCGGTTGTAACCCCGGGTCAGCGATGCGTCGCGATTTGCGGCTATCCGGCATACAGCACCAGCGTCATGACAATCACCGCCACAATAGTCAGCATGACGCTGATAATCAGCAGGCTGTGGGTGTAGGGCAAGTCCTCTTTCAGTCGCATCGCCTTTTCGTTACGTAGCCAGCGCAGGTAGCCGTAGATCGCCAGACCGCCGGCAAACAGACACAGCAACAAGGCAAGCGCCTCACGGATGACCGGCGTGGCAAAATCCGGGGCCAGTTGATCAAGGCCAACCCCCGCCGCCAGAAATCCGAGCGCGGTGCGGATCCACGCCAGAAAGGTACGTTCATTTGCCAGCGAGAAGCGATAATCCGGTGCTTCTCCAAGGCGAGAAATCTTCATGACAGCTCCTTAAATATTGTTGTCTGGTCGTTATACCGGAACAGTTAAGGAGTATGAACCTGATTCTCAAACGAGTGGGCGAGTCGGGTGATGAGACAATGGGAAAGAGAGAGGGTGTTTGTAATGCCGGATGGAGAGTTGCGTTTTATCCGGCCTACAGGAGATGCAGGCCGGATAAGTCAGTTTTAACCTAATCCCCAGAAGAGCACCGCCAACAGTTGCGGGGTGATAATCCTCAAGAACATGACCAGCGGATAAACGGTAGCGTAGGAGAGCGCTGCTGCCCCGCTGGTGGCATGCAGGTTATTAGCAAACGCCAGAGCCGGGGGATCGGTCATTGAGCCAGCCAACATGCCGCACAGCGTCAGATAGTTCATTTTGGCAAAGATTCGCGCCAGCAAGCCCACGGTAATGAGCGGAATCGCGGTAATGAAAATACCGTAACCCACCCAGCTCAGGCCATCGCCCTGTGTTAGGGTATCGACAAAATCACCGCCTGACTTCAGACCCACCACCGCAAGAAACAGCACGATACCCAACTCTCGCAACGCCAGGTTAGCGCTGGGAGGCATAAACCAGTACAGCTTACCGATGCTACCAATACGCCCCAGGATCAGGGCCATAATCAGCGGCCCGCCGGCCAACCCCAGTTTCAACGCCACCGGGAACCCTGGGATGAACAGCGGGATTGAACCCAGTAGAACACCCAGCCCGATACCGATAAATACCGGCAGCATCTGCACCTGCTGCAGTTTTTGCTGCGCGTTACCCACAACATTGGCAACGGCATCAATGGACGCGGGACGCCCCACCAGATTGAGGATATCCCCGAATTGCAGGCTGGCGTCACTGCTGGCTACCAGCTCAACACCCGCACGGTTCAGGCGGGAAATCACCACGTCGTAACGTTCTTTAAAGTGCAGGTCGCGGATACGTTTACCCAGCACCTGCTCGTTAGTCACCACCACGCGTTCGACGCGTAAATCGGTACCTCGCGTAGACAGCGATGTGTCTACCTCCTGCCCAATCACCACCTGCGCGTTATGCAGGTCAGCAGGCTGTCCGACCAGGTGTAGCAGGTCGCCCATCTGGATAACCGTCCCTGGCGACGGCACCATCAATGTCTCGTCACGTTTCAGACGCGAGCAGATGATTTTGTCGCTGTTCAGAATCGGGACATCCTGAATCGCCATATTGTTGATGTTTGGGTTTTCCACGCGGATGTTCATCGTCTGAATCAGTGCGTGCCCGTTGGTCAGCGTGGATTCATGCTGCTGGGCTTCAGCATCGACGTTAACGCGGAAAATAAGGCGCATCAGCCACATGGTCAGTAAAATTCCGCAGATGCCGAAAGGATAAGCCATGGCATAGCTCATCCCCATCTGATCAACCACATCGCCAGGCGTACCTAAATCGCGCAGAATTTGCTGCCCCGCACCTAACGCCGGGGTATTGGTGACCGCTCCAGAGAATATTCCCAGCACCACAGGGAGAGGAATGGCAAAAATCTTATGCAGGATCGCGGTGACCAGGCCACCCATGAGGACAATCAGCACAGCAAACAGATTCAGCCGCAGGCCCGAAACGCGCAGAGAAGCAAAAAAGCCCGGCCCCACCTGAATACCAATGGTGTAGACGAAAAGAATCAGGCCAAATTCCTGAATAAAATGCAGCATGTCGCCGCTCAGGGTCATCCCTGCCTGATCGACAAAATGCCCGACGATAATACCGCCGAACAGCACACCTCCAATGCCAAAACCCACGCCACGTATTTTTATGTTGCCGATCCATAACCCGACAACTGCCACTAATGCCAGAACGCTGACCGTCAATGCTATATCACTCATATCCTGTTCCCTGTGAATAACATCATTAAGTAAATGGATTCTCGCAGAGTACAGTCGCAATGTATGGGTGGTAAAGCACAAAAAAGCCCCGTCATTTCTGGCGGGGCAAAGGCATGGAGCTATTTAACTATCTAATGCAGGACGTTCGCTGATGGCGATACGTTGTGGAGCAATGGTTTCAGGTTCATTCCGGGTCAAATCAATATGCAGCAAGCCGTTAGTGAAGCTTGCGCCGGAGACCTCCATATTTTCAGCCAGCGTAAAGCTCAGGCTGAACGGCTGAGTGACCAGCCCCTGATGCAACCATTTGGTCTCTTTTTCCGGCTGCTGCGGCGTACCTTTCACGGTCAGGCGCGTGCCTTCCAGTTGAATATCCAGATCTTCCTGGCGGAAACCGGCTAACGCAAGGGTAATGCGGTAGTGGTTATCATCGCTCTTTTCGATGTTATAAGGCGGGAAGCTCTGGCTTTCACCGTTGTTTTGCAAGGCATTGGCCAGTTTGTCAAAACCGATCCATTGACGCAGCAGTGGGGATAAATCGTAGTTACGCATAATAATCTCCTTCTAAGAAGCGAGTAGGTACCTTTCGGCTCCCTGACGGCAAGCCGATGACTTAGCAAGGCCGCCTGAAGCGGCCTACAGAATTAGTTGATTTCGATGCGGCGCGGTTTGTTCGCTTCAGGAATCACGCGCTCAAGATCGATATACAGCAGACCATTTACCAGGTTTGCGCCGCGAACATGAATGTTCTCCGCTAACTGGAACTTGCGTTCAAAGTTGCGCTCGGCAATACCCTGATACAGGTAAGTACGTTCTTTTTGATCGTCCGCATGGGCGCCTTTTACCACCAGCAGATTGTCCTGGGCAGTAATTTCCAGTTCGCTTTCAGCAAAACCGGCAACAGCAATTGCAATGCGGTAATGGTTTTCGTCTACCAGCTCAACGTTGTACGGAGGGTAGCCGCCATTGCTCTGGCCCTGATTGTTTTCCAGCAGGTTAAACAGACGGTCAAAACCAATAGCAGAACGGTACAGCGGGGATAAATCAAAGTTACGCATAATCAATAGCTCCTGAAATCAGCGAGAATAATTGACCTTCCATCATGGACAGGTCAGGTAGCCAGGACACCCATCAGGCATGCCCTTCATTTGTCTACACTCTAAAAATGGGTCTTAATACAAACTTTTCAAGCGTATTCATCTGACTTTTTTTGCAGTTTGTTGTCTATTGCATACACTGGGGGGAGCAGTTGTTCTCGTTAAATCGCGATGGCCGCCACAGTGCGACGAAATGGTGATGTTATTTTCGCAACGGATCGCTTTAACTCACCATGCAAACACGATAAATACAGATGAATAAATGATGATTAAAAAAATGTTGGTAACACTGACGATGTGTAGTGGGATGGCGTTTGTAAGCGGTTGTTCCAGCATCATGTCGCATACAGGTGGTAAAGAAGGGACGTATCCTGGCACGCGAGCCAGTGCCACAATGATTAGCGAAAGTGATACAAACTGGGGAACCAAGTCGCTGGCGATTCTGGATATGCCTTTTACCGCGGTGCTCGATACGGTATTGCTACCTTGGGATCTCTTTCGCAAAGATAACTCGGTGAGATCCCGCGTAGAAAAGAGCGAGGAGAGAACCCAGGCCACGAACGCCGTTATTCCCCCGGCAGAAATGTCTGCTCCATAAATTAACGCCCGGTTTCAGTCACCCACAGCTGGCGGAAACCCTCGACGTCTTCCATCCACGCAACCTGTCGACCATCAGGGGAGAAGACGATCGCATCGGCCGACGGCGGGTTATCATGACGTTCCGTTAAAAAATCAATCTCGCCCGTTTGAACATCACAACAGGCAATTCTGTTCTCCAGTACAAATCCCAGCCATTTCCCCGATGGGTGCCAGTTAAAGGCTGACTGAATATTCGTAGCGCACTGGGTAAGCTGACGCAGCGATCCACCCTGTGGGGAAATCAGCCATAGCTGCACAATACCGTTGTCATCACGCATTAAAAACGCAATCTCAGTTGCCTTTGGATTACTGCGTACCCAGTGGCGAGGCTGATTCACCAGCCCCGGGAAGGCGCGCTCATGGGTAAACGTCAGACGGCGTTGGCGGATACCAGATGGTGGCGCAGGCATGGTCATGTCAGTCCCCTCCAGAGGCGCGTCCCCCGGCTGTTTCCAGCCGCTTTCATCCTGTGGCAAATCAACAATAAACAGCTCTGGTACTTTCTCGCCAGTGGCTGATAGCGTATCACCGATAAACGCCAGCCTGTTTTCTCCAACCCAGCCCTCTTCATAGGCGCGGTTAATCTCATCGCAACCCGGTTTTGGCGTTGGTGTCGTCTGGCTCACCAGCACGCACCAATGGCTGCCACTGTATTCACGCGGATGCTGCGCGGAGACCTTCACCGGACCATACGGTGCAGCCACACCGACGTTGCGTAAATCGAGCGCCGGAGAGCGCTCATGCAGTACATGGTCGTTATAGGTGAAACTGACAAACTCACCGTTCGGGCTAAAGACATGCACATGACTCCCGCCGCGCAGCGCACCTGGCGTATAGGGCGCAGTAATATCCATTGCATCCAGATTCTCCACCCCAGCCTGCGTAACAATCACCCCACGACGATGATGGAAGTCGTAATGCCATGTTTCATCAGGATTTTCAGGCCCGTGAATGAAGACATATTTTTCCAACTTTGGATGAACGGTCACCACGCCAACGTGCGATCCCTGAGTAGCCCGGTAAATCACCTCCAGCTCGCCAGTATGGATATTGACGCGCTCAATTGTTTCACCGGTAAAGGAAGCGCCGGAAGGGCGCACATCAAAGACCAGCCACTGGCTGTCCGATGTCCAGGTGTTGATATTGGTAAGCTGATGATTACGCGGCGTAAAGGTGATTTGCTTCATGAGATGCCCTGATACAAGACGATTAAAACAATCATACTTCACAAGCACTTCACTTTCAGGCTTTAGCGTATCGCCATCTTCATTTTTGCGGACAGAAAGATGGAACATTTTGACGTAGCGATTATCGGTTTAGGTCCGGCAGGCGCAGCGCTGGCGCGACAGTTGAGCGGAAAAATGCGCGTGATTGCGTTGGATAAAAAACGCCAGTGCGGCAACGAAGGTTTCACTAAACCCTGCGGCGGTCTGCTGGCCCCGGACGCCCAGCGTTCGTTTATCCGCGACGGGATAACCTTACCCGTTGATGTCATCGCCAACCCGCAGATTTTTAGCGTTAAAACGGTTGATGTTGCCGCTTCTTTGACGCGTAACTACCAGCGCAGCTACATTAATATCAACCGCCATGCTTTTGATTTATGGCTTAAATATCTCATCCCTGATGATGTGCAGGTTTATCACGACAGCCTGTGCCGGAAAATCTGGCGCGAGGGCGATAAATGGCATGTTATCTTCCGCGCCGACGGTTGGGAGCAGCAGATAACTGCACGTTATCTGGTGGGGGCAGACGGTGCGAACTCACTGGTGCGCCGTCATCTCTATCCACAGCACCAAATCCGTAAATATGTCGCTATTCAACAATGGTTTGCGGAAAAGCATCCCGTACCGTTCTATTCCTGTATTTTTGATAACGATGCAACTGACTGTTATTCCTGGAGTATCAGCAAAGATGGCTATTTTATCTTTGGTGGCGCCTACCCCATGAAGGACGGACAGGCACGCTTTGACGCGCTGAAAGAGAAGCTGGAAGCGTTCCATTTCCAGTTCGGCAAACCGGTGAAAAGTGAAAAATGTACGGTGCTATTCCCCTCACGCTGGAAAGACTTCGTCTGCGGCGAGGACAACGCATTTTTGATTGGTGAAGCGGCCGGTTTTATCAGCGCCAGCTCGCTGGAAGGGATTAGCTATGCGCTGGACAGCGCGGAGATCCTCAAATCGGTACTGCTGCGGGATACGCCAGATATGAATCACGCTTACCGTAAAGCCACCCACAAGTTACGTCTCAAACTGTATGGCAAAATCCTGAAAAGCCGGGCCCTGACGTCGGCATTTTCCCGTAAATGGATTATGCGCAGCGGCGTTGCGCATATTCCCTTGGCAAAATCTGAAAGTCACCCGCCAGCGAAAGCAAAGCGTGAGAAATCGCGTAGTATGGCTATGACATTATGGCGCGTTTTTTTAAGGGACTGAGTTCACCTCACTGTCACGGCCTTGTGCCACCGTAGCCAGCGCGGGAAAGTTGGCGACGGTGTACCAGGAACCTGGCGTAGGCAGCCGCTCCATTGTATGGCCAGGCCAAAGTTCGAGTTGTGCCAACGCATCAAGGGAATATTGTCGCCAGTGATGTGGCAACATCAGTCTCAATGGCGAGGCTTGTTCACCCGGTACCGGCGTCGGTAAACGCGAGTCACTCACATCATAGTTTCTGTGCAGAACCAAATATTTCTCTGGTACCCGACGCTGGCTGTTCCACCATTTACCATCCAGCATATCAAACTGAAAGCGGGTGATTTTTTCCGGTTTAGCCCCCAATTGCTTCAACGCCTGGCGCAGCGCGTTGTTCATCGCCGCATCGTACATTTCCGTTGTTGCCAGTTGCCCATTGAGGATCAGCGATACCGCAATTCTGGCACCCAACAAATTTGAGTAGAGATCTTCCGGGGAAAATGCAGAAACCTCCTCCGAAAATCCAGGGACGGACTCAAAACCATACCATTGCGCAATTTCATGCCAGGCAGCGAGCTGAAACGCCAGATGCGCGGCCATCCATGCCGCCAGCGCGTAACGATCAGCAGGCTCTGTGGGGGGGGTGAAAGCGTTAAATACGACATGCCGTTGCGCAAGCTCATCATCCAGACGCAGCGTAAATGATTGACCAAGCCGTGGAAGAAGATGGCTAAAGAGCCAGGCCGTCATGTCTGCGGTATCACGGACATGTGCGGTATCAATGAAGCCACCGCGAGCGGTATACACTATGCCGTTATTCTCATGCCCGATCCCTGCCAGATTCGCTAGCCCTAACAGTAGGCTATCGTTATAGCGGTGCTCGCCGATGCTATCGATCGTGACAACATTATCAAGTTCATAAAATGGCACCGGCATATGCAGTACCTGTGCGTGCAGGTCGTAGCCAAACGCGCAGCACGGACGTAATCCCTGAGGTGCAGGGAGGGGCGAAACTACCGGCCAGGCAGTACCCTGGGCCTTATCCTCTGTAGAAACGAGCTGCAAAGTTACAGGTATTGCCGCACGGGCTATCGCCGTTGCCAGCCATAAGAGCGCTATTAACACCACCTTATTGATCAAAATGCCTCTCCAACCTGAAAATAAAAACCGCTGCTCCCTTTGCCAATCCCATAATCAAGACGCACATTCACCCGGGGCTTAAATTCAAAGCGGTAGCCCACACCGGCGGACGGTAACCAGCGTCCATCGTCCAGCGCATGAAAAGAGGGTCCCATCGTGCCCGCACCGAGCCAACCAACCACACCATGCCGCCAGTCAAGTTTCCGCCGATACTCCAGTTGCCCGCTGACGGCGTTTTTATCCCGGTAGCGCCCTTCGTAATAACCGCGCATACGCTGATTGCTGCCAAGCAGCGGCATCATGCTCCACGGCACATCGCCCTGGGTAAACGCGCCGTCCATCTCCCAGGCAAGCACATTGTTCTCGTCCAGCGAGTGATAGCGGCTGTAGTGCAGTTGATATTCATCAAATCGCGTATCGCTTCCCACCTCTGGTGTGAATCGGGTATAGCGCACATCGGCATACTGTCCTTTACGCGGGTTGGGAACGAAATCACGATCGTCCCAGCTGAGTTCGACACTACTTCCGGAGCTGAGAACCGACGCCCCCTGCCCGGTATGCTCAATGTTGGGCGGATCGTTATCGTCCATTTGGGTAGCGTGCTGGGCGTTCAGCGACCAGCCAAGCCCCAGATAAACATTGGGTGCCAACTGGCGATACAACGTTGGACGCAACTCCAGAACCTGAGCGGTGTATTGCTGTTTTTGGTTATCTTTATCCCCAGCGCTAAAACCTTGCCCCCAGTAGTAGGTTGGAGTATCCGTTAATGCGCCATTGAGAAAAAATCGCCACCGATCGTCGGCAAAAAATGCGTAATTTTGCATCGTGATACCGAATGCGCCAGTTGAGCTAAAATAGCCGCTGAGCGTCAGCGTCGAGTTTTGGCTTACCGTATCATTCGGGTCAGGGCGATACATCCCCACCACCGCTGTACCGATCCCTAACCCCAGCTCCGGGGTATAAAACGGTCCCGGCATTACTCCCCAGTCAATGCCTTTGCTGGCGTCAAAGCTATCACTGGCACCCAACTTATTTAGCCAACCGTCAACTTCGCCTCGGCTTGGCAACGCTGCCCGCACTGTACAGGAGAGCATGTTGAACAGCAGGAAGAGGGTAAGACGGCTCAAAAGCGATACTCTCCCGCCATGAAGAAACTGTTACGTTCAGCAAAGCCGATTTCGGTCGTGACGTTGAAGTTCCGGGTAATTTCATACTGTGCGCCCACCAGCACGTTCCAGGGGGATTGCAGATGCTGTTTAACGTCAAAGCGACCATTACCGTCTTTGTTGGCAATATCAACGAGTCTTTGCAGCGTTTCAGACGGCATGGTGAGGTCGTTAAGGCTACCGCTAAATTCTTGCTGCACGTCCTGGTACATACTGCCAACCCATAGATTCAACTTTCCGGATGGCAGGTGCAGCGCATCCACACTGGGGGTGGTAAAGCGATATCCGATGTGCGGAGAAAGAGTTAAGGCGTCAATACTCCCATCCAGAATATCGAACCGCGTCTGGGTGTAGTTGGCATCAAAAGCAGTAAACCAGTTGCCTACACCGCCGACCAACGTCGTCCCTACGCCGTAGGTGGTGCCTTTAAAATCGAGCTGAAACGCCAGATTCTGCAAACTGCTTGGTGTGCGGTCTTTAAGGGGGCCTTTTATCCCGACGCCTATTTGCGAAACGGAGTGGCCATCGGTATAGCCAATCAAGCCATAGACATTCATAAACGGCAGCAGCCAGGCATCCAGCTTCAGCGTTTCGGTTTTACTGCGTTCACGCGTATTGCCGACGCTAATTTTAAACGCGTTATCCAGTGAGCGGCCACCGAGGGAAAGACCGTTGAAGTTAATACTATCCACATTAATATTTTGTCGGATATTCATGTAGTTAATATTCACGCCAAACGGTGCCGGTAGTTCATATCCGCGCTTACGCGCTTCATCGCCTAAAAAGGGCAAAATAGTGTGGTTTTCAGCAGGTTTAACCGTCGTTTTTTCCGGTACAGGCGCAGACAGACCGTCATCCTGATAGCCAAAGAGAGGTGTAATAGTTGAGCTGGAATCCGTCGCGGCACTGGCATGAAAAACCAGACAGGAAGACGTTATCAACACCACGCGGATGCTTGTGTTTGTCATAAGAAAGTTTAGTAGCAGGCAGGAATTGCCCAGATATAAAAGAAGAAGGGAGAGTATAGAAGTTACGTACTATGTGGAGGTATTAATGTGCGGTTTCACATCTGATAATATAAATATATGTTTTATAACATCTTAATGTTAATGCCCAGCCGAGGCCAGGCATAACACGCATCAGGAAAGGACGTATTTCTCTATCGCCCAGGCGACGCCATCTTCAAGGTTAGATTTCGTCACGAAGTTGGCGATTTCTTTGACTGACGGAATAGCGTTATCCATGGCAACGCCCACCCCTGCGTATTCAATCATCGCGATGTCGTTTTCCTGATCGCCAATCGCCATCACCTCTTCGGCTTTAATGCCTAACGCATCGGCCAGCGATTTAACGCCCGTCCCTTTATTGACGCGTTTATCGAGGATTTCGAGGAAGTACGGCGCACTTTTCAGCACGGTGTACTTCTCTTTTACTTCCGCAGGTAGACGAGAGATAGCTTTATCGAGGATCTCCGGCTCGTCAATCATCATCACTTTCAGGAACTGGGTTGCGGGATCCATTTTCTCGGCTTCACAGAACACTAGCGGGATGGTCGCGACAAACGATTCGTGCACCGTGTAGTAGCTGATATCACGGTTCGCGGTATACAGCGTATTGCGATCGAGGGCGTGGAAATGCGAGCCGACTTCCCGGGAGAGCTGCTCCAGGTAACGATAATCATCATAGCTCAGCGCGGTTTGCGCCACGGTACTGCCATCCCCTGCTTTCTGCACCAGCGCACCGTTGTAGGTAATGCAGTAGTCACCGGGTTGTTCCATATGTAGTTCTTTCAAATAGCTGTGAACGCCGGCATACGGGCGTCCCGTGGTCAGCACCACATTCACGCCACGCGCGCGTGCCGCGGCAATCGCCGTTTTGACCGCTGGTGAAATGGTGTGATCGGGTAGCAGAAGTGTGCCATCCATGTCGATAGCAATAAGTTTGATAGCCATGAGTTCCCCGGATTAAATGAGTCCGTCCTCATGCTAACGCGATTCCGCTCAAAAAACAGCTACGAAAAGGGGGATAGAAAGGGGAATCGAGATTCCCCTTTTTGTAGATTGGTTGTCGTTTGTAGGCCTGATAAGCAACGCGCCAACAGGCACAATATAACGTCTTGCCGGATGGCGGCGTAAACCGCCTTATCCGGCCTACAGATTGGCTTAAATATCGATGTTCGCCGCTTTCAGGGCGTTTTCTTCGATAAATGCGCGGCGCGGTTCAACGGCATCGCCCATCAGCGTGGTGAACAGCTGGTCGGCAGCAATCGCATCCTTCACGGTAACGCGAAGCATACGACGGCTTTCCGGATCCATGGTGGTTTCCCACAGCTGTTCCGGGTTCATCTCGCCCAGACCTTTATAACGCTGGATAGCAAGGCCACGACGAGACTCTTTCTGCAGCCATTCCAGCGCCTGCTCAAAGCTGGCAACCGGCTGGCGACGCTCGCCACGTTCGATAAACGCATCGTCTTCGATCAGCCCACGTAGCTTCTCGCCAAGCGTACAAATACGATGGTACTCGCCACCGGTCACAAATTCATGTTCCAATGGATAGTCAGTATCGACACCGTGGGTACGCACCCGGATCACCGGTTCGAACAGGTTCAGTTCAGCGTCTTTACGCACGAAGCTATTCCAGGTGCTGCCGTGCATTTCGTTTTCATTAAGCACGTTAACCAACTGGGAAACCCAGGCCGTAACTTTCGCTTCATCAGCCAAATCAGCTTCTGGCAGCGTCGGTTGATAAACCAGCTCTTTCAGCAGCGCTTTCGGGAAACGACGTTCCATACGGCCAATCATTTTCTGCGTCGCGTTGTATTCTGAAACCAGTTTCTCTAACGACTCACCTGAAAGGGCTGGTGCGCTGGCGTTGGTGTGCAGCGTTGCGCCATCCAGAGCGATAGAGATCTGATACTGATCCATCGCTTCGTCATCTTTAATGTACTGTTCCTGCTTGCCTTTTTTCACTTTGTACAGCGGTGGCTGTGCAATGTAAACGTGGCCGCGTTCAACGATTTCCGGCATCTGACGATAGAAGAAGGTCAACAGCAGCGTACGAATGTGCGAGCCGTCGACGTCCGCATCGGTCATGATGATGATGCTGTGATAACGCAGTTTGTCCGGGTTGTACTCGTCTCGACCGATGCCACAGCCGAGCGCAGTGATCAGCGTCGCGACTTCCTGAGAGGATAGCATCTTGTCAAAGCGCGCTTTCTCGACGTTGAGGATTTTACCCTTCAGCGGCAGAATCGCCTGGTTTTTACGGTTACGGCCCTGCTTCGCAGAACCGCCCGCGGAGTCCCCTTCCACAAGGTACAGTTCGGACAGCGCCGGGTCACGTTCCTGACAATCCGCCAGCTTGCCCGGCAGACCGGCTAAGTCGAGCGCGCCTTTACGACGGGTCATTTCACGCGCACGACGTGCAGCTTCACGAGCACGTGCAGCATCAATAATTTTGCCAACAACGATTTTCGCGTCAGACGGGTTTTCCAGCAGATATTCGCTCAGCAGTTCGTTCATCTGCTGTTCTACCGCCGATTTCACCTCAGAGGAGACCAGCTTGTCTTTGGTCTGTGAGGAGAACTTCGGATCCGGTACTTTCACGGAAACAACGGCAATCAGGCCTTCACGGGCATCGTCACCAGTAGCGCTGACTTTCGCTTTTTTGCTGTAGCCTTCTTTGTCCATGTAGGCGTTCAGGGTACGGGTCATCGCCGCACGGAAGCCTGCAAGGTGAGTACCGCCGTCACGCTGTGGAATGTTGTTGGTGAAGCAGTAGATGTTTTCCTGGAAACCATCGTTCCACTGCAGCGCAACTTCAACGCCGATACCGTCTTTTTCGGTGGAGAAGTAGAAGATATTCGGGTGGATCGGCGTTTTGTTTTTGTTGAGGTATTCAACAAACGCCTTGATGCCACCTTCGTAGTGGAAATGGTCTTCTTTGCCGTCACGCTTGTCGCGCAGACGAATAGAGACGCCGGAGTTCAGGAATGACAGCTCACGCAGACGTTTCGCCAGAATGTCGTATTCAAATTCAACAACATTGGTAAAGGTTTCGTGGCTTGGCCAGAAACGGACCTGAGTCCCGGTCAATTCTGTTTCGCCGGTTACTGCCAGCGGCGCCTGCGGCACACCGTGCACGTAAGTTTGCTGATGCACTTTGCCTTCACGACGAATCACCAGTTCCAGCTTCTGTGACAGGGCGTTAACGACGGAAACACCCACGCCGTGCAGACCGCCGGAAACTTTATAGGAGTTATCATCGAATTTACCGCCTGCGTGCAAAACGGTCATGATAACTTCCGCTGCCGAAACGCCCTCTTCCGGGTGAATACCAGTTGGGATACCACGGCCATCATCGGTAACGGACACGGAGTTGTCAGCGTGAATCGTTACCACGATATCTTTACAGTGACCCGCGAGCGCTTCGTCGATAGCGTTATCTACCACCTCGAATACCATGTGGTGCAGACCGGTGCCGTCATCCGTGTCGCCGATATACATACCCGGGCGCTTACGCACCGCATCCAGTCCTTTCAGGACTTTGATACTGGAGGAGTCATAAGAATTCGACATCAACGTTTCTCGCTCATTTTATCTTGGGTTAATCCGTTATTTTACCCTTTTCCACGGTAAACATCTTCGAATTTTCATCGGACATGTCTATAACGTGTTCAGCGCTTATTGCGCTGACAAAGACCTGAGATTGCGTGGCTTTTAAGCGGCTGGCCAGCAGTCCGCGACGCGCGTCATCCAGTTCAGAGGCAAAATCATCTATCAGGTACAGGCAGCGCCGCCCGCTTTCACGGGTCAGGAACTCCCCTTGCGCCAGACGTAAGGCGCACATCAGCAGCTTTAGCTGCCCACGCGACAACGTATCTTCCACCGGCGCACCGTCGGCGCGAATGCGGAAATCCGCCTTATGCGGGCCGTGCGCAGTGTAGGTCAACATGCGATCGCGTTCAAAACTGCGTTCCAGCACTTCGGCATAATCAGTCTCTTTCTCCCAGCCGCGCTGGAATGAGAAGGAGAGCGAAAACTCGGGAAGAAACTGCTGGCAGGTATCCGCCATATCCTGCGCGATACCGGCGCTGTACTCCGCGCGCCAGGTGCTGATTTGTTCCGCCAGTGGGATCAGTTCTTTATCCCACGGGCGCAGTTGCTCATAACGGCTCACCTGGCGCAGTGCTGCATTGCGCTGCTTGAGCAGTCGCTTCAGGTTGCTCCAGGCGGTGAAAAATCCGACTTCATTGTGAAAACATCCCCAGTCAAGGAATGCTCTTCTGTATTTGGGGCCGCCGTTGAGTAAAGTAAACCCCTCAGGCGTGATCAGTTGCATAGGCATCAGGTGCGCCAGTTCTGCGACCTTGTGCCCGTCAGTGCCGTCAATGCGCACTTTACTGTCGCCCAGTTTGTCTTTCGTCAGGCCAATCGACGTCTCACGTTCTTCACCCTGCAAACGCCCGTGTAAAACAAACGACTCCTGCTCGTGGCGAATCACGCGGCCAATCTGCAAACTGCGAAACGCCCGGCCATGGCCGAGCGTATAGATGGCTTCCAGCACACTGGTTTTGCCGCTGCCGTTCGCGCCAACCAGGAAGTTAAAGCCAGGGGATAAAGCGAGATCCGCATTTTCAATATTGCGGAAATCTTTAATCAGGAGTCGGGATAGCGACATATCAACTCATAACCAGGGCGTTATCGTCGCAGTTAGTCTGGTTACGGCCAGCGCACAGCAACCGGAGCGTACTGAAGTACGTGAGGATTGCGAGCACTGCCCGGAGCCAGAATAACAAGTAAGATAGCCCGATATTCTTTACAAGCGCATAGGCATGACGACATAGGCTGCAGATTGTGACGCTGCATCTTCAATCTGTACGCTCGATACGGAATCGGTCAGCAGAATACGCACGTTCTCGCACTTCAGCGCGTTCAGAACGTCCAGTACGTAGCTCACGTTAAAGCCGATTTCCAGTTCTGTACCAGGATAGGAGACATCCAGAATTTCTTCTGCTTCTTCCTGCTCCGGGTTGTTGGCGGTGATTTTGAGCTGGTTTTCGCTGACATACAGACGCACGCCGCGGAATTTCTCGTTCGAGAGGATCGCCGCACGCGCAAACGCCTGTTTGAGGATATCGCAACCGGCTTCCAGATGTTTGTCCGGATTCTTCGGCAATACGCGGCGATAATCCGGGAAACGGCCATCAACCAGCTTAGAGGTGAAGATGAAGTCACCAACGTGCGCACGAATGTTGTTGCTGCCAATCTGCACGCGCAGCGGGTTATCGCCGCCGTCGAGCATACGCATCAGTTCAATCACACCTTTACGCGGTACGATCACCGAATGGCTTGGCAACGGCTGACCAACAGGCATTGAACAAACCGCCAGGCGGTGACCGTCGGTCGCCACGGTACGCAGCTCTTCCCCTTCGGTTTCAAACAGCATGCCGTTTAAGTAGTAACGTACGTCCTGATGCGCCATCGAAAACTGCGTGGCTTCAATCAGGCGCTTCATCGTCGCCTGCGGCAGGGTGAATTCGACTTCGCTCTGCCAGTCGTCCAGATTCGGGAAGTCGGCGGCAGGCAGCGTAGACAGCGAGAAACGGCTGCGGCCAGAACGCACCAGCATACGGTCGCCTTCCAGTTGAACGGCAATTTCCGCGCCTTCCGGCAATCCACGGCAAATATCGAAGAATTTACGCGCCGGAACGGTGGTCGCGCCAGGTTCATGAGGCTGGATCAGCGCCACGCGCGCCACCATCTCCATTTCGAGATCGGTACCGGTCAGCGAAAGCGTGCCGTCAGCAACCTGCAGCAGCAGGTTTCCGAGAATAGGCAGTGTAGGACGTCCACCCAGCGGGCCGCTGACCTGCTGAAGCGGTTTTAATAAATGTTCACGTTCAACGGTAAATTTCATAGCGTCACGAAGATAATGTTCTGATTAAATTGGAGAAATCTTCTTTAATATCATGGCTTTCTTCACGCAACTGCTCAATCTTGCGGCAGGCATGAAGCACGGTAGTATGGTCACGCCCACCAAACGCGTCGCCAATTTCCGGCAGACTGTGGTTAGTGAGCTCTTTTGCCAGCGCCATCGCCATCTGGCGCGGGCGAGCTACCGAGCGAGATCGACGCTTAGAAAGCAGATCCGCAATTTTGATTTTGTAATACTCCGCCACCGTCTTCTGGATATTGTCGATGGTGACCAGCTTTTCCTGCAAAGCCAGCAGATCGCGCAGCGCTTCGCGCACGAAATCGATAGTAATCGCCCGGCCGGTAAAATTGGCGTTGGCGATCACGCGATTCAGTGCGCCTTCCAGCTCACGTACGTTAGAGCGTAGACGCTTGGCAATAAAGAACGCTACTTCACCCGGCAGACGAATGTCGTTTTCGTCGGCTTTTTTCATCAGGATCGCAACACGCGTTTCCAGTTCAGGCGGTTCGATCGCGACAGTCAGTCCCCAGCCAAAGCGGGATTTCAGACGATCTTCAACGCCGTTGATCTCCTTCGGATAGCGATCCGAGGTCAGAATGATCTGCTGATTGCCTTCCAGCAGGGCGTTAAAGGTGTGGAAAAACTCTTCCTGCGATCGCTCTTTATTCGCGAAGAATTGGATATCGTCAATCAGCAGCGCGTCAACGGAACGGTAGTAGCGTTTAAACTCTTCGATCGCGTTGTTTTGCAGGGCTTTGACCATGTCCTGCACAAAACGCTCGGAGTGCATATACACCACTTTGGCGTTTGGCTTACGCGCCATAATGCCGTTACCGACAGCGTGCAACAGGTGGGTTTTACCCAGACCCGTACCGCCATAAAGGAATAACGGATTGTAGGCGCCGCCAGGATTGTCCGCCACCTGACGTGCCGCCGCGCGCGCCAGTTGGTTAGATTTACCTTCAACGAAGTTATCAAACGTGTGTTTGACGTTGACGTTAGAACGATAGGTAGGTTCTGCCGGAGCCGGGACGTTATCCCAGCCTGGACGCGCCGCCGGAGCAGCACGTTGTGGTTGCACTTGCTGAGCCACGTGGGCGGGCGCAACAACATTGTTGACCGGCGTTTTCAGCGTTTGCGTGACGGGTTTAGTACCGACTTCAAAGCGCAGCTGTGGGGCATCCGCTCCACAGAAATTATTGAGTAATCCATTAATATTATTAAGGTATTTATCCCTTACCCAATCGAGCACGAAACGGTTTGGCGCATACAAAGCCAGCGTGTTATCGCTCAGTTCCGCCTGCAACGGGCGTATCCACATACTGAACTCTGTGGCTGGTAACTCATCCTGCAATCGGGCAAGACACTGCTGCCAAAGCGAAAGTGACACGGCGGACTCCACTCGAACAAAAGTCGATAAATGACAAAGGCTGAAACATTCATGATTGTTGACGCACATCGACAAGACCCTATGCAAAGGGTGACGTGCGAATTGCTATCTGCAATTTTTACCCGATCAGGATCCATTGAAACGATCAGGACCGCGGATCATAGCGTAAACTGAGAAAGAGATCTTCTGTTTCTCACAGATTCTTCCCGATTTATCCACAGGATGATCCAGAATCGGCTAAGTGTAAACGATCCTGGAGAAGTGCTGCAGGTTTTAGCGCGCATATTGAAAAAATTAATGAGTAAAGATGCTTTACTGCTTAAACGATCTAATAAAGATCCCGTGCGATCCTTGCGCTTTATCCACCAGCCCGTATAATTCTTACCCCCAGCGAGTAACGGTCGCCTTACGGCGTCAACGCTGCCTGTTTTTTACGCGAAACCATGCGGAAAAAAGCGGGAAATAAGGAAAGAGAATTGACTCCGGAGTGTACAATTATTACAATCCGGCCTCTTTAATCACCCACACTGTGGCGTAAGTCGTTCGAAATTCGTTCGGGTATACGCAAAAGTCAGTGAATTTATTCAAGTTTAGGTAGAAATCGCCATGAAACGCACTTTTCAACCGTCTGTACTGAAGCGCAACCGTTCTCACGGCTTCCGTGCTCGTATGGCTAATAAAAATGGTCGTCAGGTTCTGGCACGTCGTCGTGCTAAAGGCCGTTCTCGTCTGACCGTTTCTAAGTAATAAAAGCTAGCCCCTGAGTGGTTAAGCTCGCATTTCCCAGGGAGTTACGTTTGTTAACTCCCACTCATTTCACATTCGTCTTCCAGCAGCCACAACGGGCTGGCACGCCGCAAATCACCATCCTCGGCCGCCTGAATTCGCTGGGGCATCCCCGTATCGGTCTTACAGTCGCCAAGAAAAATGTTAAACGTGCGCATGAACGCAATCGGATTAAACGTCTGACGCGTGAAAGCTTCCGTTTACGTCAGCACGAGCTTCCAGCAATGGATTTCGTGGTGGTGGCGAAAAAAGGGGTTGCTGACCTCGATAACCGTGCTCTCTCGGAAGCGTTGGAAAAATTATGGCGTCGCCATTGTCGCCTGGCTCGCGGGTCCTGATAGCCCTCATTCGGGTCTATCAACGCCTGATCAGTCCGCTGCTTGGGCCGCATTGCCGTTTCACTCCAACCTGTTCGAGCTACGGAATTGAGGCATTGCGCAGGTTTGGAGTGATAAAAGGCAGTTGGTTGACGGTGAAACGCGTATTAAAATGCCACCCTTTACACCCTGGTGGTGACGATCCCGTCCCGCCCGGACCATTTGATACCAGAGAACACTAACGATGGATTCGCAACGCAATCTTTTAGTCATCGCTTTGCTGTTCGTGTCTTTCATGATCTGGCAAGCCTGGGAGCAGGATAAAAACCCGCAACCTCAGGCCCAACAGACCACGCAGACAACGACCACCGCAGCGGGTAGCGCCGCAGACCAGGGCGTACCGGCCAGTGGCCAGGGGAAACTGATTACGGTTAAAACTGACGTGCTTGATCTGACCATCAACACCCGTGGTGGTGATGTGGAACAGGCTTCACTGCCAGCTTACCCGAAAGAACTCGGTTCTACCGAACCGTTCCAGTTACTGGAAACCACGCCACAGTTCATCTACCAGGCACAGAGTGGCCTGACAGGTCGTGACGGCCCGGATAACCCGGCTAACGGCCCACGTCCGCTGTACAACGTCGATAAAGACGCGTTTGTACTGGCTGACGGTCAGAACGAACTGCAGATCCCGATGACCTATACTGACGCAGCGGGTAACACATTCACTAAAACGTTTGTTCTTAAGCGTGGTGAATATGCTGTCAACGTTAACTACAGCGTGCAGAACGCCGGCGAAAAACCGCTGGAAATCTCCACCTTTGGTCAGCTGAAGCAATCCATCAATCTGCCATCTCATCGTGACACCGGTAGCAGCAACTTTGCGCTGCACACTTTCCGTGGCGCGGCGTACTCCACGCCGGATGAGAAGTATGAGAAATACAAATTCGACACCATTGCTGAAAACGAAAACCTGAACGTCAATGCTAAAGACGGCTGGGTCGCAATGCTGCAACAGTATTTCGCAACGGCATGGGTTCCGCGTAACGACGGCACCAACAACTTCTATACCGCTAACCTGGGTAACGGCATTGCCGCTATCGGCTATAAATCACAGCCGGTACTGGTACAGCCTGGCCAGACTGGCGCGATGACCAGCACCCTGTGGGTCGGCCCGGAAATTCAGGATAAAATGGCGGCCGTTGCACCGCACCTTGATCTGACCGTGGACTACGGCTGGTTGTGGTTCATTTCTCAGCCGCTGTTTAAACTGCTGAAGTGGATCCATAGCTTCCTGGGTAACTGGGGCTTCTCCATCATCGTTATCACCTTTATCGTTCGTGGCATCATGTACCCGCTGACCAAAGCGCAGTACACCTCCATGGCGAAGATGCGTATGCTGCAGCCGAAGATTCAGGCTATGCGTGAGCGTCTGGGCGATGACAAACAGCGTCAGAGCCAGGAAATGATGGCCCTGTACAAAGCTGAGAAGGTAAACCCGCTGGGCGGCTGCTTCCCGCTGATCATCCAGATGCCAATCTTCCTGGCGTTGTACTACATGCTGATGGGCTCCATTGAACTGCGTCATGCGCCGTTCGCCCTGTGGATCCATGACCTGTCTGCACAGGACCCGTACTACATCCTGCCGATTCTGATGGGCGTGACGATGTTCTTCATTCAGAAGATGTCTCCGACCACCGTAACCGACCCGATGCAGCAGAAGATCATGACCTTCATGCCGGTCATCTTCACCGTGTTCTTCCTGTGGTTCCCGTCAGGTCTGGTGCTGTACTATATCGTCAGCAACCTGGTAACTATTATTCAGCAGCAGCTGATTTACCGTGGTCTGGAGAAACGTGGCCTGCATAGCCGCGAGAAGAAAAACTCCTGATTCGGTGTAGGCCGGATTAGGCGAAGCCGCCATCCGGCAAACGGAACATAAAGTAAAGGGCGGTCATTAGACCGCCTTTTTTATTGCATTAAGAAGAGACAAACCATGAGCCATAACGACACCATCGTCGCTCAGGCCACCCCACCGGGACGTGGTGGCGTGGGTATCCTGCGTATCTCCGGCCTGAAAGCGCGTGAGGTCGCAGAAACCGTACTGGGGAAACTGCCCAAACCGCGTTATGCCGATTATCTGCCGTTCAAAGACGCGGATGGCAGCGCGCTGGATCAGGGGATTGCCTTGTGGTTCCCCGGCCCAAACTCCTTTACCGGCGAAGACGTTTTAGAGCTTCAGGGCCACGGCGGTCCGGTGATTCTTGACCTGCTGCTCAAACGTATTCTGACCATTCCCGGGCTGCGCATTGCCAGACCAGGTGAATTCTCCGAGCGAGCGTTTCTCAATGATAAGCTCGATTTAGCCCAGGCAGAGGCGATTGCCGACCTGATCGATGCCAGCTCAGAGCAAGCCGCTCGCTCGGCGCTGAACTCGTTGCAGGGCGCATTTTCCGCACGGGTAAATCATCTTGTGGAAGCGCTCACTCACCTGCGCATCTATGTTGAAGCAGCGATCGACTTCCCGGATGAAGAAATCGACTTCCTGTCTGACGGCAAGATTGAAGCGCAACTCAACAGCGTTATCAGCGATCTTGATGCCGTGCGTGCGGAAGCGCGTCAGGGCAGCCTGCTGCGCGAAGGGATGAAGGTGGTGATTGCCGGGCGTCCAAACGCCGGGAAATCAAGCCTGCTGAACGCGCTGGCTGGCCGTGAGGCGGCCATTGTCACCGATATCGCCGGGACTACCCGCGACGTGCTGCGTGAGCATATTCATATCGACGGCATGCCGCTACACATCATCGACACCGCCGGTTTGCGCGATGCCAGCGACGAAGTTGAACGCATCGGTATCGAACGTGCCTGGCAGGAAATTGAACAGGCCGACCGTGTACTGTTTATGGTTGATGGCACCACCACCGACGCCGTGGACCCGGCAGATATCTGGCCAGACTTTATTGCCCGTCTGCCAGCCAAACTGCCGATCACCGTGGTGCGTAACAAAGCGGATATTACCGGTGAGACGCTGGGCCTTAGTGAAGTAAATGGCCACTCACTGGTTCGACTCTCCGCGCGTACCGGTGAAGGCGTTGACGTACTGCGTAATCATCTCAAACAGAGCATGGGCTTTGAAACCAATATGGAAGGCGGCTTCCTGGCCCGTCGTCGTCACCTGCAGGCGCTGGCAGAAGCTGCAGAGCATCTCGAGCAGGGTAAAGCCCAACTGCTCGGAGCATGGGCCGGAGAATTGCTGGCTGAGGAGCTACGCCTGGCGCAGCAGAACCTCAGTGAGATCACCGGAGAATTTACCTCCGACGATCTGCTGGGACGGATTTTCTCCAGCTTCTGTATTGGTAAGTAACGTTGTGTTGCCCGGTGGCGCGATGCTAACCGGGCCTACAGGCCTCGTAGGCCGGATAAGGCGTTTACGCCGCCATCCGGCAACAACTATTTCCCATGTGGAAATCACTGTTGTCCAAATGGCAACTCGTGCAGTTGACTCTCTGACCGTATGCTTAGCGCCACATTTCTTATGAGGTCGCTATGACACGCTTTCTAATCTGCAGTTTCGCCCTGGTTCTTCTTTATCCTGCCGGTATTGATATGTATCTGGTGGGGCTGCCCCGTATTGCTGCCGATTTACAGGCCAGCGAGGCGCAACTGCATATCGCGTTTTCGGTATATCTGGCAGGAATGGCGACGGCGATGCTGTTCGCCGGTAAAATTGCCGACCAGTCAGGTCGCAAACCGGTCGCCATAGTCGGCGCACTCATCTTTATTTTCGCCTCTGCGCTATGTTCTTTCGCCGAAAGCGGTACGCCATTCCTCATAGGTCGTTTTATTCAGGGCGTAGGTGCGGGCTGTTGCTACGTGGTGGCTTTCGCTATCCTGCGCGATACGCTCGACGATCGCCGCCGGGCGAAGGTACTGTCGTTGTTGAACGGTATTACCTGTATCGTGCCGGTTCTGGCTCCGGTGATGGGGCATCTGATCATGCTCAAATACCCGTGGCAGAGCCTGTTCTACACGATGATGGGAATGGGTGTGGCTGTTTGCCTGCTGTCGGTGTTTGTCCTGCGAGAATCGCGCCCAGCAACGCTTATGGCGACGACGGAAAAGAACCACACGACCGAATCACTGGTAAACCGCTTTTTCTTAAGCCGTCTGGCCATTACCACCCTCAGCGTGTCGGTGATCCTGACCTTCGTGAATACGTCTCCGGTGCTGCTGATGGAAGTGATGGGCTTCGACCGTGGTGAGTATGCCACCACGATGGCCATGACCGCAGGCATCAGTATGGCGGTCTCTTTCTCTACGCCATTTGCTCTGAGCGTATTTAAGCCTCGCGTTCTGATGCTGACCTCACAGGTGCTGTTTCTGTGTGCCGGCGTGGTGTTAACCCTTGCCACTTCACACGCAGTAACGCTTTTCGGGCTGACGTTAATCTGCGCCGGATTCTCGGTCGGCTTCGGTGTTGCGATGAGCCAGGCGCTTGGGCCGTTCTCGCTGCGCGCGGGCGTCGCCAGCTCGGCATTAGGTATTGCCCAGGTTTGCGGTTCCTCGCTGTGGATTTGGCTGGCGGCGGTTCTTGGCCTTGATGCGCTGAATATGCTGATCGGGATTCTGATTGGCTGTAGCATAGTGAGTATCATGCTGATTATCACTGTTGCACCTAACCGGTCCGCGCCAACTCATGAAGAAATCCCTCAGCAGTCTCGATCTTAATTTATTGCTCTGTCTGCAGCTGTTGATGCAGGAACGCAGCGTCACTAAAACCGCCAAACGGATGAACGTCACACCGTCGGCGGTCAGTAAGTCGCTGTCGAAGCTGCGGGCCTGGTTTGACGATCCCTTGTTTGTGAACACCCCGCTGGGGCTATCGCCGACGCCGCTGATGGTCAGCATGGAGCAGAGCCTGGCTGAATGGATGCAGATGGGCAATCAGCTGCTCGATAAGCCGCACCATGAGTCTCCGCGCGGGCTGAAGTTTGATCTGGTGGCCGAAACGCCGTTAGTGATGATCATGTTCAACTCGCTCTCCCGGCAGATTTATCAGCGCTATCCCCAGGCGACGATCAAAATACGCAACTGGGACTATGATTCACTGGATGCCATTATTCGCGGTGAAGTGGATATTGGCTTTACCGGGCGCGAAAGTCATCCGCGTTCGCGCGAACTGCTGAGTTTGTTGCCATTGTCGATCGACCATGAAGTGCTGTTTTCCGATCTGCCCTGCGTCTGGCTACGTGAAGATCATCCCGCACTGCAGGAAGAGTGGAATCTGGACACCTTTCTGCGCTATCCGCACATCAGCATTAGCTGGGAGCAAAGCGATACATGGGCGCTGGATGAAGTCCTGCAAGAAATGGGACGCGCACGCAATATCGCGTTATGTCTGCCCGGTTTTGAGCAATCGCTGTTTATGGCCGCGCAGCCGGATCACGCGCTGATAGCCACCGCACCGGTCTATTGCCAGCGTTATAACCAACTCCACCAGCTTCCACTCGTTGCACGGCCAATGCCATTTGATACGACGCAACTGGAAAAAATGCGCGTACCGTTCACTCTTCTTTGGCATAAACGCAACAGCCACAATCCTAAGATCGTCTGGCTAAAAGACACGATCAAGGCGCTTTATCGCGATATCTCCTGACGATCCTTCATTTTGGTGTTGCTAAATCGACCATTCTGGCAACAGAAATGTAAATATCGCGTAATGTCTCCCATTTTCGCTTATTTTTTGGGCAGCAAAGCCTGCCCGGAAGCCGTGTAAATGTTACTCTGGTAATAATCACGGACCATTAATCACGGAGCGACAAATGGCGACACATTTTGCCAGAGGGATTCTTACGGAGGGACACCTGGTTTCAGCTCGCCTCCCTTCTCCATGTCATATCGAAGCAAGAGATCTACCCGCTCATCGCCGGACACGTTTCCTGGCTTCCCGAAGTCTTCTCGCTGAACTGATGTTTATGCTTTACGGCACCAGCACGCTGCCCGAAATTGTTACTCAGGCCAAAGGTAAGCCCGTTTTTCGCGATAAGAACCTGCCGGGTTTTTCGATTTCCTATGCCGGGAATATCGTCGGCGTTGTGCTGACAACTGAAGGAACGTGCGGCCTGGATATGGAACTTCAGCGGGCCACCCGCGGGTTTCACAATCCAAATTCAGTGGAAACGTGGCGCTTCTCCAGTAACGAAAACCTGTGGATCAATAACCAAAACGACCCCAACGAAGCACGCGCGCAGCTCATTACATTGCGCCAGAGCGTACTCAAACTCACTGGCGATGTGTGCAATGACGATCCGCGCGAGCTCCAGCTTTTACCCGGCGCAGGGCGCCTGAAATGTGCCCATGTGGCGCAGGTTGAAGCCATTTGCGATGCGGAAGATGTACTGGTGTGGTCAGTTGCGGTTACGCCAACCATTGAAAAACTCAAAGTTTGGGAGTTTGATGGTAAACAGGACTGGAAAAGTTTGCCTGATATCCAGACTCGCGCCAATGAGCCAACGGGTCGTCTGATCCGGTTCTCTCAATTATG
The DNA here is from genome assembly GCF_043945515.1 of Citrobacter freundii complex sp. 2024EL-00216. Classification (NCBI taxonomy): domain Bacteria; kingdom Pseudomonadati; phylum Pseudomonadota; class Gammaproteobacteria; order Enterobacterales; family Enterobacteriaceae; genus Citrobacter; species Citrobacter freundii complex sp. 2024EL-00216. The sequence continues at coordinate 176,568 of NZ_JBIMRA010000008.1, forward strand.
TGCAGCGAAGAGCCATACGCTTTGATTTAACCTTCATGATGAAACAGGAGTCACCATGTCTGAAACATTGAATGTTGTTACGTTACTGGGAAGTCTGCGCAAAGGTTCGTTTAATGGAATGGTTGCCCGTACGCTGCCCAAGATTGCTCCAGCGGGAATGGAAGTGAACGCGCTGCCGTCGATTGGTGATATCCCTCTGTACGATGCCGACCTCCAACAGGAAGAAGGTTTTCCGGCCAGCGTAGAAGCACTGGCTGAGCAAATCAGAAAGGCTGACGGTGTCGTCATCGTCACACCTGAATATAACTATTCTGTTCCGGGCGGACTGAAGAACGCCATCGACTGGCTGTCCCGCCTGCCCGATCAGCCATTATCGGGTAAGCCGGTGCTGATCCAGACCAGTTCTATGGGCGCTATTGGCGGCGCGCGCTGCCAGTATCATCTGCGTCAGATCCTGGTATTCCTCGACGCCATGGTAATGAACAAGCCGGAATTTATGGGCGGCGTCATTCAGAATAAAGTAGACCCGCAGACAGGTGAAGTGATCGACCAAAGCACGCTGGACCATCTGACCGGTCAACTGACCGCATTTGGCGACTACATTCAGCGCGTGAAAGCGTAAAAGAAAAAGCCCGGCGATATGCCGGGCTTTTTGATATATGGGCAAATAAACAGCGATTAGTGCGCGTCGATAAACACAATCTTCAGCACAAACAGCAGCGCGACAATGATGACGCACGGGCTGAGATCGCGGAAACGTCCGGTACCAATCTTCATCACGCAGTAAGAAATAAAGCCCAGCGCAATACCTTCGGTAATTGAGAAGCTAAATGGCATCATCACGGCGGTAATAAACGCCGGAACCGCTTCTGTCAGGTCATCCCACTTAACGCGCGACAGGCTTGATGTCATCAGGACGCCAACGTAAATCAGCGCACCAGCGGCTGCATAACCCGGTACCATCCCCGCCAGCGGCGACAGGAAGATAACCAGCAGGAACAGCAGGCCAACGACCACGGCGGTCAGACCGGTACGTCCACCGACCGAAACCCCGGAAGAAGATTCGATATACGCAGTAACGGAAGAAGTCCCGATAAACGCCCCGGTAACCGACGACACGCTATCCACATACAGCGCTTGCTTCATGCGCGGGAACTTGCCCTTCGCATCCGCCAGACCGGCTTTATCCGTAACGCCAATCAGCGTACCGGAGGAGTCGAACAGGTTAACCAGCATGAACGAGAAAATCACACCCGCCAGGCCAATGTTAAACGAACCGGCCAGGTCGACATGTCCGATAACGGACATCACGCTCGGTGGCGCAGAAACGATACCGTTGTAATGAACATCGCCCAGCATCCAGCCCAGCAGCGTGGTTACGATGATAGAAATCAGCACCGCCGCGTGAATGTTACGGGACGCCAGAATCGCGATGATAAAGAAGCCCAGGATACCGAGCAGTACGCTGTGGGACGTCAGGTTACCGATAGACACCAGCGTGTCTTTGTTGGCGACGATAACACCGGCGTTTTTCAGCCCCATCATGCCGATGAACAGACCAATACCGCTGGTGATCCCCACACGCAGGCTAACCGGGATATTGGCAATCATCCAGTAACGAACGCGGAAAATCGTCAGCAGCAGCAGACCAACAGCGCCCCAGAAGATAGCGCCCATACCAATCTGCCATGACAGCCCCATCGCGCCAACGACCACGAAAGCGAAGAATGCGTTCAGGCCCATAGCAGGCGCAAGTGCGACCGGCAGGTTGGCAAACAGGCCCATCAGGATGCTACCAAATGCAGCAATAAGGCAGGTGGTAACAAAGACAGCGCTGGTATCCATGCCAGCCACGCCAAGAATTTGCGGGTTAACAAAAACGATATACACCATCGTCAGGAAGGTCGTTAAACCGGCGATCACTTCGGTCCGTGCCGTCGTGCCATGTTCGCGCAGTTTGAACACGCGTTCCAGCATCCCCTGGCCAGAAGCCTGGGTTGTGTGTTGTTGACTCATTATCAATTTCCGAACAAGGAGGGAAAATTCGTCGCTATCCTATACCAAAATGCGACAATAGGGTTGGGTTATGAGCAACTTTTTTCATTGATTTTGCTTATACGGCAACGATTGCGTCGCCCAATAATGCATTACGAAAACGTTAAACTTGTTAAAACGGAAATGACATGTCCCAGATAGAAGCCGTATTTTTTGACTGTGACGGTACCCTTGTCGACAGTGAAGTGATTTGTTCTCGCGCGTATGTCAGCATGTTCCAGGCGTTTGGCATTACGCTCGATCTTGAAGAAATTTTCAAACGCTTCAAGGGGGTAAAGCTGTACGAGATCATCGACATTATCAACGAAGAGCACGGTGTCGAACTGGCAAAAGCCGATTTAGAACCGGTTTACCGCGCTGAGGTCGCACGTCTGTTCGATACGGAACTGGAGGTGATTGCCGGTGCCAATGCGCTACTGGACAGCATGGCCGTACCAATGTGTGTGGTCTCTAACGGTCCAGTCAGCAAAATGCAGCATTCGCTGGGTAAGCTGGGCATGTTGCACCATTTCCCTGATTTACTGTTCAGCGGCTACGATATTCAGCGTTGGAAGCCCGATCCGGCCCTGATGTTCCATGCGGCGAAAGCGATGGACGTTAACGTTGAGAACTGCATTCTGGTTGATGATTCCAGCGCAGGTGCGCAGGCGGGGATTGCCGCCGGGATGGAAGTGTTCTACTTCTGCGCCGATCCGCATAACAAACCGATCGATCATCCAAAAGTGACGACGTTTACCGATCTGGCACAGTTGCCGGAATTGTGGAAAGCGCGGGGTTGGAATATCGTCGAATAAACAGTAGGCCCGATAAGCAAAGCGCCATCAGGCGAATAGCGCAGAATGCCGGATGCGGCGTAACACCTTATCCGGCCTACAATAGCGACGCCGGGGGATCCCGGCGAACGCAACAAACTGCTTATTCCTTCGGATCTTTGCCCGCCAGCAGCTTATCCAGCTCATCCCCGCCCACGTGACGGAAGTCTTGTCCCTTCACGAAGTAGAAGATGTATTCGCAGATATTCTGGCAGCGGTCACCGATACGTTCGATGGAACGTGCGCAGAACAGCGCGGTCAGCACGCTTGGAATGGTACGTGGGTCTTCCATCATATAAGTCATCAGCTGACGCACGATGCCTTCATATTCCTGGTCAACTTTCTTATCTTCGCGATAAATACGCACTGCTTCGTCCAGATCCATACGCGCAAACGCATCCAGCACGTCATGCAGCATTTGTACGGTGTGGCGGCCCAGTGATTCCAGGCTTACCAGCAGCGGCTGGTGCTGTTGCGAGAACTTCTCCAGCGCGGTACGGCAAATTTTGTCCGCCACGTCGCCAATACGTTCCAGCTCAGCGATGGTTTTGATAATCGCCATCACCAGACGCAGGTCGCTCGCTGTCGGTTGACGCTTGGCGATGATACGCACGCAGGCTTCGTCGATCGCCACTTCCATCATGTTGACGTTCTTATCGCCTTCAATGACGCGTTTTGCCAGCTCGCTGTCCTGGTTGTGCATCGCCGTGATTGCATCAGAAAGCTGCTGCTCGACCATGCCGCCCATGGTCATCACCTGGGTACGGATGCTTTCCAGCTCTGCATTGAACTGGCCGGAAATATGTTTATTAAGGTTAAGGTTATCCACAACAAGCTCCTGAATCAGCCGTAACGACCGGTGATGTAATCTTCAGTTTGTTTCTTCGCGGGCTTGGTGAACAGATCGTCCGTGTTGCTGAACTCAATCAACTCGCCCAGGTACATAAATGCCGTGTGATCGGAACAACGCGCAGCCTGCTGCATGTTGTGGGTAACGATAACGACGGTGTAATCCTCTTTCAGCTCAGTGATCAGCTCTTCGATACGCCCGGTAGAAATAGGGTCGAGCGCTGAACATGGCTCATCAAGCAGAAGCACTTCCGGGCGAATGGCGATACCACGCGCAATACACAGACGCTGCTGCTGACCACCCGAGAGAGAGTACCCGCTCTGGTGTAATTTATCTTTGGTTTCGTTCCACAATGCGGCCTTGGTCAATGCCCACTGCACACGCTCGTCCATATCCGCACGCGAGAGTTTCTCAAACAGACGTACGCCAAAAGCAATGTTGTCGTAGATGGACATCGGGAACGGCGTCGGCTTCTGGAATACCATGCCCACTTTGGCACGCAGCAGAGCGATATCCTGGGTATTGGTGAGAATATTGTCGCCATCCAGCAGGATTTCACCTTCCGCACGCTGCTCCGGGTACAGTTCAAACATTTTGTTGAACGTACGCAGCAGCGTTGATTTACCACAGCCTGACGGCCCGATAAACGCCGTTACCTGGTTTTTAGCAATATCCAGGTTGATGTTCTTCAGGGCATGGAATTTGCCATAGTAGAAGTTCAAATCACGAACCTGAATCTTACCCGGGGCAGTATCAACCATACTCATTTCAATCTCTTCCTCATCCGGCGCCGCATCAGCCACGCCGTAAAAATTAACCGTGTTTCTTCTTCGCGAAAATGACGCGCGCCAGAATGTTCAGCAGCAGTACGCACAAGGTAATAATCAGTACCCCGGCCCAGGCCAGTTGCTGCCACTCAGCAAACGGGCTCATCGCAAACTTAAAGATAGTGACCGGCAGGTTGGCAATAGGCTGCATCATGTCGGTGCTCCAGAACTGATTGGAGAGCGACGTAAACAGCAGCGGAGCCGTTTCACCTGCGATACGAGCAATCGCTAACAGAACGCCTGTAATGATCCCCGAGACAGACGCCTTCAGGGTGATCGCAGAAATCATCTTCCATTTCGGCGTACCCAGTGCATAGGCAGCTTCACGCAGGCTATCCGGCACCAGCTTGAGCATGTTCTCCGTGGTACGGATAACAATGGGCACCTGCAGCAGCGCCAGCGCGATAACGCCCGCCCAGCCAGAGAAGTGCTCCATTTTTGCTACCACGATGGTGTAAACGAACAGACCGACCACGATTGATGGCGCAGACAGCAGAATGTCATTGATAAAGCGGATAACCTCAGCCAGCCAGGACTTACGTCCGTACTCTGCCAGGTAGATACCCGCCATAATGCCAAGCGGTGTACCAAACACGGTCGCCCACAGAATTAACAGTCCGCTACCGGCCAGGGCGTTCGCCAGACCACCACCCGCTGTATTCGGCGGAGGCGTCATTTCGGTGAACAGCGCCAGCGACATACCGTCAATACCGCGGGTGATCGTGGACATCAGGATCCAAATGAGCCAGAACAGACCGAACGCCATGGTCGCCATAGAGAGCGTCAGCGCGATGCGGTTCTTCAGACGGCGACGTGCCTGCATTTTACGGCGGGACTCCGCCAGCGCAGTGGTGTTTTGCATTTCAAGCGTAGCCATTAGCGTGCCCCCTCGTTCTTCGCAAGGCGCATGATCATGAACTTAGACGCCGCCAGTACGATGAAGGTGATCACAAAAAGAATCAGACCCAGTTCCATCAACGCAGCAACGTGCAGGCCAGATTCCGCTTCGGCAAATTCATTCGCCAGCGCAGAGGTAATACTGTTGCCCGGCATGTACAGCGAGGCACTATCGAGCTGGTAGGTGTTACCAATGATAAAGGTGACCGCCATGGTTTCACCCAGCGCGCGGCCCAGACCCAGCATCACACCGCCGATCACACCATTTTTGGTGAACGGCAGGACGATACGCCAGATAACTTCCCAGGTGGTACAGCCGATGCCGTAGGCTGACTCTTTCATAAGCACCGGCGTTTGTTCGAACACATCACGCATAACCGCAGCAATGTACGGAATGATCATGATAGCGAGGATCACACCAGCCGCCAGTATACCGATACCAAACGCCGGGCCAGCGAACAGTGCACCAACAAACGGAATGTTGGAAAGGATGTTTCCGACCGGCTCCTGGAAGTACGTCGCAAACAGCGGGGCAAAGATAAACAGGCCCCACATGCCGTATACGATACTCGGAATTGCTGCCAGCAGTTCAATAGCGATACCCAGCGGACGACGCAGCCAACCGGGTGCAAGTTCAGTCAGGAACAGCGCAATGCCGAAACTCACCGGAACGGCAATCAGCAATGCAATAAACGAGGTGACCAGCGTACCGTAAATCGGTACCAGCGCGCCGTAGATATCGTTCGGCGCATCCCAGTCTTTGGTCCACAAAAAGGAGAAACCAAATTTCTGTATGCTTGGCCAGGAGGAGATAACCAGAGAGACAATAATGCCACCCAACATCAATAGCACAATCAGCGCAGCCAGTTTTACCAGCGCGCTGAATATCATGTCACCCTTTTTACCCGGTGGGTTAAAAGCAGGCTTGGTTGCAGCCATAAATCACTCTTTAAGTTAAACGCGTTTACGAAATTGCCCTGCCGGATGGCGCTACGCTTATCCGGCCTACAAATTGGGCCTACAGTCGGAACTGTAGGGCGGATAAGCGTAGCGCCATCCGCCAACTCGTTAAAGATATTCTATTAGTACAGCGCTTTACCGCTGCTGTCTTTCACGTTGGTCTTCCATGCAGCACGAATCTGCTCAACCACGCTGTCCGGCAGGCTGGCGTAATCCAGGTCATTAGCCTGTTTGCCACCATTTTTGTATGCCCAGTCGAAGAATTTCAGCACTTCAACGCCCTGCTCAGGCTTCTTCTGCTCTTTATGGACCAGGATGAAGGTGGTGGAAGTGATTGGCCACGCATCGTCACCTTTCTGGTTAGTCAGATCCTGAGCGAAGGTTTTGCTCCAGTCAGCGCCTTTAGCGGCGTTGGCAAAGTTTTCTTCGGTCGGGCTTACCGGTTTACCATCAGCAGAGACCAGCTTGGTGTACGCCAGGTTGTTCTGCTTAGCGTAAGCGTACTCAACGTAACCGATAGAACCCGGCAGACGCTGTACGAACGCGGCGATACCGTCGTTACCTTTACCGCCCAGACCGGTCGGCCAGTTAACGGTAGAGCCGGAACCAATTTTAGATTTCCACTCTTCGTTCACTTTCGCCAGGTAGCTGGTGAAGACGAAGGAAGTACCAGAACCATCAGCGCGACGCACAACGGCGATATTCTGCGAAGGCAGCTTCAGACCTGGGTTCAGTTTGGTGATGGCTTCGTCATCCCACTTCTTAATTTTACCGAGGTAGATGTCGCCGAGCGTTTTACCGTCCAGCACCAGCTCGCCGGATTTTAGGCCAGGGATGTTGACTGCCAGTACCACACCACCGATAACGGTCGGGAACTGGAACAGGCCTTCTTGTGCCAGTTTCTCGTCAGACAGCGGTGCATCAGAAGCGCCGAAATCAACGGTATTGGCCGTAATTTGTTTTACACCACCGGAGGAGCCGATACCCTGGTAGTTTACTTTGCTACCGGTCTCTTTCTGATAGGTATCTGCCCATTTGGCATACACTGGCGCAGGGAAGGTTGCACCTGCACCTGTCAGGCTCGCTGCTGCAAACGCAGAGAACGCGCTCATGGATAAGGTCGCGGCGACAACAGTTGCGACAGTGGTACGCATAACTTTCATAATGTCTCCTGCACGGTTTTCGTAAATCGTTGTTTGAGTTGCTACTGTGAGCAAAATAGGACAAACAGGTGACAGTTAAATGTACGAAATATGACAGTTTTATGACAATGAAAAATACGGGAAGTTATTTATCTAAAAATTCATTTAAAACAAAATGTTATCTATTACCATGACAATAACATTTCGCTAAAATTTTCTTTTTATGACACTGCAAACAGTAGCTGAAGATGACGGTTTGTCACATAAAACAGGCGGGATAATTGATTAAAAACAGAACAAGTTTAAAAAAATGCCCCGCTTATAGCAGGGCATTTTCAGTTCAGTTAGGTACGGATTACTCTACGGTAACCGACTTCGCCAGGTTACGCGGCTGATCCACGTCGGTGCCTTTAATCAGCGCCACATGATACGCCAGCAGCTGCAGCGGAACGGTATAGAAGATCGGTGCAATCACCTCTTCTACATGCGGCATCTCAATGATGTGCATGTTTTCGCTGCTGGTAAAGCCAGCATCCTGGTCAGCAAAGACGTACAGCTGACCACCACGGGCGCGAACTTCTTCAATGTTGGACTTCAGTTTTTCCAGCAGTTCGTTGTTCGGCGCAACCACGATAACTGGCATATCGGCATCAATCAGCGCCAGCGGACCGTGTTTCAGTTCGCCTGCGGCATAAGCTTCAGCGTGAATATAAGAGATCTCTTTCAGCTTCAGCGCGCCTTCCAGCGCAATCGGGTACTGATCGCCGCGGCCCAGGAACAGCGCATGGTGTTTATCAGAGAATCCTTCAGCCAGAGCGGCAATGCGTTTGTCCTGAGACAGCATCTGCTCAATACGGCTCGGCAGCGCCTGCAGACCGTGAACGATTTCCTGCTCAATAGCCACATCCAGGCCTTTCAGACGAGACAGTTTCGCCACCAGCATCAGCAGAACGGTCAGCTGAGTGGTAAATGCTTTCGTGGAGGCCACGCCGATTTCGGTACCGGCATTGGTCATCATCGCCAGGTCGGATTCGCGCACCAGAGAAGAGCCCGGTACGTTACAAATAGCCAGCGAACCCAGATAGCCCAACTCTTTGGATAAGCGCAGACCCGCCAGGGTATCTGCCGTTTCACCAGACTGGGAAAGGGTGATCATCAGGCTGTTACGACGCACGGCGGATTTGCGATAGCGGAATTCGGAAGCAATTTCGACATCACAAGGAATGCCAGCCAGCGATTCAAACCAGTAGCGGGACACCATACCGGAGTTGTACGACGTACCGCAGGCGATAATCTGGATATGCTCAACCTGAGACAGCAGCTCGTTGGCATGCGAACCCAGCTCGCTTAAATCCACTTCACCGTGGCTGATACGGCCGGTCAGCGTGTTTTTAATTGCGTTCGGCTGTTCGTAGATCTCTTTCTGCATGTAGTGGCGATAAATACCTTTTTCGCCCGCATCGTATTGCAGATTAGATTCGATATCCTGACGTTTCACTTCCGCGCCAGACTTGTCGAAAATAGAGACCGAACGACGGGTTACTTCCGCGATGTCGCCCTCTTCCAGGAAGATGAAGCGACGGGTTACCGGCAGCAGTGCCAGCTGATCGGAAGCGATAAAGTTCTCACCCATACCCAGACCAATCACCAGCGGGCTGCCAGAACGGGCCGCCAGCAGGGTTTCCGGGTTACGGGTATCCATGATCACCGTGCCGTAGGCACCGCGCAGCTGCGGAATAGTACGCAGCACGGCTTCACGTAACGTACCACCCTGTTCCAGCTCCCAGTGCACCAGGTGAGCAATCACTTCGGTGTCGGTTTCAGAAACAAAGGTGTAGCCATGCGTTTTCAACAGCTCACGCAGTGGTTCATGGTTTTCAATGATGCCGTTATGCACCACAACAATGTGTTCAGAAACATGGGGATGCGCGTTCGCTTCTGAAGGTTCACCGTGTGTCGCCCAGCGGGTGTGAGCAATACCAGTACCACCATGCAGCGGATGTTCTTCCGCAGCAGCAGTCAGCATCTGCACTTTACCCAGACGACGCAGACGGGTCATGTTGCCTTCAGCATCGACAACGGCCAGACCAGCAGAGTCATAACCACGATATTCCAGACGACGTAAACCTTCGAGAAGGATTTCAGCTACATCACGCTGCGCGATAGCGCCAACAATTCCACACATATTTTTTGATTCCGAATTTAGGCATTAGCCTGTCGTTGTCGGTCAACCTGATACCCGTATTTCGGGCGCCCCGAGCCTTGTAGAGAGTGGGGTTATTTTTATAGGTACTGCTTGTTGAGCGGAGGATTATATTATCCCCTCATCTCTTGTCTGCCTGATGGCGCTCACGCTTATCAGGCCTACAGAACGTCACCGCACGTAGGCCGCCATCCGGCAAAAATAAATTACTTCTTCTTCACCGGACGCTGCCAGCCCTGTTTATGGACCTGAGGTACACGGCTTAATACCAATTCGTTATCGGCGACATTACGCGTTACGGTGGTTCCTGCGGCAATCGTCGCACCTTTACCCACGGTGACAGGTGCCACCAGCTGAGTATCAGAACCCACAAACACATCATCACCAATAATGGTTTTAAACTTATTGGCACCATCGTAGTTGCAGGTGATCGTACCCGCGCCGATATTCACGTTATCGCCAATTTCCGCATCGCCCAGATAGGTCAAATGACCAGCTTTAGAGCCTTTACCCAGACGCGCTTTTTTCATTTCGACGAAGTTACCCACGTGTGCACCTTCCTGCAGCTCAGCACCCGGGCGCAGACGCGCGAATGGACCGATGGTGCATGCGGCTTCCAGATGGGCATCTTCCACCACACTGTACGGGCTAAGCTCACAACCCTCACCAATCACGCTGTTTTTGATGATGCAGCCAGCACCAATCTTGACGCGATCCCCAACGGTTACGTTACCTTCAATGATAACGTTAGTATCAATTTCAACATCGCGCCCGTGAATCAGCGTACCGCGAAGATCAAAACGTGCAGGATCGCGCAGCATCACGCCCGCCAGCAGCAGTTTTTCTGCCTGCTCGGACTGATACACACGTTCCAGACGGGATAACTGAAGGCGGTTATTTACCCCTTCCGTTTCACTGATTCGTGCCGGATGTACTGCCGCAATTTCACGTCCTTCCTGATACGCCATCGCGATGATATCGGTGATGTAGTATTCACCCTGCACGTTGTTGTTGGTCAGTTTAGACAGCCAATGCTTCATGTCAGCGCCGTTGGCAATCAGAATACCAGTGTTGATTTCCTGGATTTGACGCTGCTCGTCGGTTGCATCTTTATGCTCAACAATGCCAGTAACTTTGCCGTTATCACGGGTAATACGCCCATAGCCGGATGGGTCGTCCAGTTTTACCGTTAACAAACCGATACCACCCTGCGGTTTGGCTTCACGCAGGCGACGTAAGGTATCGGTAGAGATCAGCGGCACATCTCCATAGAGCATTAAAATGTCTTCGTCATCACTAAAGAATGGCGCCGCCTGCTGCATTGCATGGCCGGTACCCAACTGCTCAGCCTGCAGAACCCAATTCAGATTGCCATCTTTCAGCGTTTGCTTAAGCAGATCGCCACCGTGTCCGTAGACAAGGTGTACATGAGTCGCACCTAATTCATTAGCTGCATCAATGACATGCTGAACCATCGGCTTTCCTGCGAGGGTGTGCAGCACTTTAGGAAGATCGGAATACATACGCGTGCCTTTGCCTGCGGCAAGGATCACAACGCTCATAGCATTATTCAACATACACGTCCTGACTGTAATTTGAGAACGAATTTATACCGTTTCACATTGAAAATACTACATTTTTTTCAGCGTGAAATGGACCGAAGATAAAACGTTCAACAGGGGGTATTCCCCATCTGATAACTCACTATTTTCGTCTATATCTGCGTCTTTTGTCTCCCAAAAACCAGGAGTCTGCTCTTATTAAAGCCTTAGGTTAATGTTTTTGCTATTTTTTTACCGCATGAATAAAGCATTACATCAGCATAGTACGATTTTATTTATGTGATTCAGTGAGAAGCAGAAAAACGGGTTGGGAAAATTGAGGGGAGGAATGATAGAGAACAAATGATACAGCGAAGGAGGGGGGGATTTAATGACGATGACGCTAGCTGATAAACCGCATTAAGCTTCGCGCCACAGAGCAGGCGGGGAAAGACTAAAAACTCATATTGCTGAACAGGGCGATGATTTTGTTGATCAATTTCATGTTGGTATCTCTTTTTTTATCTGAGTTCATTATGTGACATACATCACATAAAAAAGAGTCTACGCCTCATTTTTTAACCAATCAATATTTTTATGATCTAAATCACGAAATAATAAAACTGCTTTTTATTTACATATTTCCTGTAACCAAGCCATAAAAAAAGCCAGCCTGGAAACCAGACTAGCCTTTGTGCTTTTCAAGCCGGTGTTACATCGCTTTTTTGGTCAACTCGATAACGCGCAGTTTCGCGATCGCTTTGGCCAGTTCCGCAGATGCCTGAGCGTAATCCACGTCACCATGAGAGCTCTTAATGTGCTCTTCAGCCTTACGCTTCGCTTCCAGGGCTCTCGCTTCATCGAGATCCTGTCCGCGAATCGCGGTATCAGCCAGTACGGTCACGCTGCCAGGCTGCACTTCGAGAATGCCGCCGGACAGATAGATAAACTCTTCATGACCGAACTGTTTAACGATGCGGATCATACCAGGCTTAATGGCGGTGAGCAGCGGGGCGTGACCCGGGAAAATACCCAGTTCACCTTCACTACCCGTTACCTGGATTTTCTCGACCAGACCAGAGAACATTTGTTGCTCTGCGCTGACGACGTCCAGGTGGTAAGTCATTGCCATATCACCCTCCGATTAAGGCGTTAAAGTTTTTTGGCTTTTTCCACGGCTTCGTCGATAGAACCAACCATGTAGAACGCCTGCTCTGGCAGGTGGTCGTATTCGCCTTCCATGATGCCTTTAAAGCCACGGATGGTGTCTTTCAGGGAAACGTATTTACCCGGAGAACCGGTGAATACTTCCGCAACGAAGAACGGCTGGGACAGGAAGCGCTGGATCTTACGCGCACGTGCTACCACCAGTTTATCTTCTTCAGACAGTTCATCCATACCCAGGATGGCGATGATGTCTTTCAGTTCCTGATAACGCTGCAGCAGGGACTGTACGCCACGCGCGGTGTCGTAGTGTTCCTGACCAACAACCAGCGGATCCAACTGACGGCTGGTGGAGTCCAGCGGGTCAACTGCCGGGTAGATACCCAGAGAAGCGATCTGACGGCTCAGTACCACGGTTGCATCCAGGTGAGCAAAGGTGGTTGCTGGGGATGGGTCAGTCAAGTCATCCGCAGGTACGTATACCGCCTGAACGGAGGTGATAGAACCGGTTTTGGTAGAGGTGATACGTTCCTGAAGAACACCCATCTCTTCCGCCAGGGTCGGCTGGTAGCCTACCGCTGATGGCATACGACCCAGCAGTGCAGATACTTCTGTACCGGCCAGGGTGTAACGGTAGATGTTATCAACGAACAGCAGAACGTCACGACCTTCGTCACGGAACTTCTCAGCCATGGTCAGACCGGTCAGTGCAACGCGCAGACGGTTTCCCGGCGGCTCGTTCATCTGGCCATATACCAGGGACACTTTGTCCAGTACGTTGGAGTCGGTCATTTCGTGGTAGAAGTCGTTACCCTCACGAGTACGTTCACCTACGCCCGCAAACACGGAGTAACCGGAGTGTTCGATCGCGATGTTACGGATCAGCTCCATCATGTTTACGGTTTTACCTACACCCGCACCACCGAACAGACCGACTTTACCGCCCTTAGCGAACGGACACATCAGGTCGATAACTTTGATGCCGGTTTCCAGCAGTTCCTGAGAGCTGGACAGCTCTTCGTAGGAAGGTGCTGCGCGGTGGATAGCCCAACGCTCTTCTTCACCGATATCGCCTTTCATGTCGATCGGGTGACCCAGGACGTTCATGATACGACCCAGGGTTGCTTTACCTACCGGGACTTCGATCGGGTGTTCGAGGTCTTTAACTTCCAGACCACGACGCAGACCGTCGGAAGAACCCATGGCGATGGTACGTACGATACCGCCGCCGAGCTGCTGCTGAACTTCCAGCACCAGGCTCTCTTTACCATTCATAACCTCAAGAGCATCGTACACGCGCGGTACGGCATCCTGAGGGAATTCGACGTCAACCACGGCGCCGATTACCTGGACAATTTTTCCAGTAGCCATCTTGAATCCTCTACGAATTAACCTGGTTATACCGCGGATGCACCACCGACGATTTCGGTGAGTTCCTGAGTAATGCTGGCCTGACGAGCTTTGTTGTATACCAACTGCAGCTCTTTAATCAGGCTGCCGCCATTGTCGGTCGCGGCTTTCATCGCCACCATACGTGCGGCCTGCTCGCTGGCCAGGTTTTCTACCACGCCCTGATAAACCTGAGACTCGACATAACGACGCAGCAAGGTATCCAGCAGCGCTTTCGGGTCTGGCTCATACAGGTAATCCCAAGATTTACGCTTCAATTCATCATCATCTGATGCCGGCAGAGGCAGCAGTTGAGTGATGGTTGGCGTCTGAGACATGGTGTTAATAAATTTGTTGCTGACAACGTACAGTTTGTCCAGACGACCTTCATCGTAGGCCTGCAGCATCACTTTAACCGGACCGATCAGTTCGGACAGGGAAGGGTTATCCCCCATGCCGGTTACCTGAGCGATCACGTTTCCGCCAACGGAGTTAAAGAAAGACACGCCCTTAGAGCCAATCATTGCGATATCGCACTGAACGCCTTTATCGGACCATGTTTTCATATCCGCCAGCAGCTTTTTGAACAGGTTAATGTTCAAGCCACCGCACAGACCACGGTCGGTCGACACCACCAGGTAGCCCACGCGTTTAACGTCGCGTTCTTCCAGGTAAGGGTGCTTATATTCCAGATTACCATTCGCAAGGTGACCAATCACTTTGCGCATGGTCTCTGCATAAGGACGGCTGGCCGCCATGCGATCCTGCGATTTACGCATTTTGGAAGCGGCGACCATCTCCATCGCTTTAGTGATCTTCTGCGTGTTCTGGACGCTTGCGATCTTACTACGTATCTCTTTTGCGCCGGCCATGAGCTTCTCCTCAATGCCTTGCGGTCCGCCCTAAAGCAGACCGCCAGACGTTACCAGGACTGGGTTGCCTTGAAGGAATCGAGGATAGCTTTCAGCTTGCCTTCGATTTCATCGTTATAGCCACCGGACTGGTTGATCTCTTGCATCAGCGGAGCGTGGTCACGGTCAACGTATGCCAGCAGAGCGGCTTCGAAGCTACCGATTTTCGCCAGTTCCACATCTTCGAGGTAACCGCGTTCAGCCGCAAACAGCACCACACCCTGCTGTGCAACAGACATTGGCGCATACTGTTTCTGCTTCAGCAGTTCAGTTACTTTCTGACCATGGCTCAGCTGCTTACGAGTAGCTTCATCCAGGTCGGAAGCGAACTGAGAAAACGCTGCCAGTTCACGATACTGTGCCAGAGCGGTACGAATACCACCGGACAGTTTCTTGATGATCTTGGTCTGCGCTGCACCACCAACACGAGATACGGAGATACCCGGGTTAACTGCCGGACGAATACCGGAGTTAAACAGGTTGGTTTCCAGGAAGATCTGACCATCGGTAATGGAAATTACGTTGGTCGGAACGAACGCAGAAACGTCACCCGCCTGGGTTTCGATAATCGGCAGAGCGGTCAGGGAGCCGGTTTTACCTTTAACTTCACCATTGGTGAACTTCTCAACGTATTCCGCGTTTACGCGGGATGCGCGTTCCAGCAGACGGGAGTGGAGGTAAAATACGTCGCCCGGGAATGCTTCACGTCCTGGCGGACGACGCAGCAGCAGGGAAACCTGACGGTAAGCAACGGCCTGTTTAGACAGGTCATCGTAAACGATCAGTGCATCTTCACCGCGGTCACGGAAGTATTCGCCCATTGCGCAACCGGCATATGGTGCCAGGTATTGCAGTGCAGCAGATTCAGACGCGGTCGCCACAACAACGATGGTGTTGGACAGTGCGCCGTGTTCTTCCAGTTTACGAACCACGTTGGAAATGGTGGACGCTTTCTGGCCGATAGCCACGTACACACATTTGATGCCGGAATCACGCTGGTTGATGATGGCATCGATTGCCATCGCAGTTTTACCTGTCTGACGGTCACCGATGATCAGCTCACGCTGGCCACGACCGATTGGGATCATGGCATCAACAGATTTATAACCGGTCTGTACTGGCTGGTCGACGGACTGACGTTCGATTACGCCTGGTGCGATAACTTCGATTGGCGAGAAGCCATCGTTATCAACCGGACCTTTACCGTCAATCGGGGAACCCAGAGTGTTCACCACACGACCCAGCAGGCCACGGCCAACCGGAACTTCCAGAATACGACCCGTACACTTAACCTTCATGCCTTCGGCGAGGTCAGCGTATGGACCCATCACAACTGCACCTACGGAGTCGCGCTCCAGGTTCAGTGCGATAGCGTAACGGTTACCCGGCAGGGAAATCATCTCACCCTGCATACAATCGGCTAGGCCGTGAATGCGGATAACACCGTCACTTACAGAAACAATAGTACCTTCGTTGTGAGCTTCGCTCACAACATTGAACTGAGCAATGCGCTGCTTGATCAGTTCGCTGATTTCGGTGGAATTCAGTTGCATGCTCCAGTCCCCTTAAGACTGCAAGACGTCTGCAAGGCGCTCAAGACGGCCGCGTACGCTGCCATCAATGACCATATCACCCGCTCGGATGATTACGCCTGCCATTACAGACTTATCGATTTTGCAATTCAGCTTAACTTTGCGTGACAGACGTTTTTCCATCGCAGCACTAATCTTCGTAAGCTGTTCATCACTCAGTGCATTGGCAGAAGTGACTTCTACCTCAGAGATAGCCTCACTGGCTGCACGCAGGTGAATAAACTGCTCAAGAACATCCGGGAGCGCATTCAGACGGTTATTTTCAGCCATAACCCTAATCAGGTTTTGGCCGCTTTCGTCCAGCTGCTCACCGCACACGGCGATAAACGACTCAGCGAGCGTTTCCGGCGCCAGCGCGCCAGAGAGAAGCTCTGCCATTTGTTCGTTTTTTGTCACCTCAGCGGCGAACGTCAACATATCCTGCCAACGGTCAATGCTTTGGTGCTCAACGGCAAAGTCAAAAGCTGCTTTGGCGTAGGGGCGAGCTACCGTAATAAATTCAGACATCAGCCCCTCCCTCCTTACAGTTCAGCGACAAGTTTGTCCACGATGTCGCTATTAGCAGCTTCATCCACGGAACGTTCGATGATCTTCTCGGCGCCAGCAACAGCCAGGATAGCAACTTGCTTACGCAGCTCTTCGCGAGCACGTTTACGCTCGGCGTCAATTTCCGCCTGCGCCTGTGCCACGATTTTAGTACGTTCCTGCTCTGCTTCAGTTTTAGCTTCGTCCAGGATCTGAGCACGGCGTTTGTTCGCCTGCTCAATGATTACCTGAGCTTCCGCCTTCGCTTTTTTCAGCTGGTCGGTCGCGCTGGCCTTTGCAAGGTCAAGATCCTTATGTGCTCGTTCTGCAGAAGCAAGGCCGTCAGCAATTTCTTTTTGACGTTTTTCGATGGCCGCCATTAATGGCGGCCATACGTACTTCATGCAGAACAGAACGAACAGGACAAACGCGATGGCCTGGCCGAGGATTGTTGCGTTAAGATTCACAGCACAATGCCTCTATCTAGTTAACGTTCTGATATTGCTCTTAATTCAAGCAACGCTTACTACGCGACAGCAAACATCACGTACAGACCCAGACCTACAGCGATCATTGGGATTGCATCCACCAGACCCATAACGATAAAGAACTGAGTACGCAGCAGAGGAATCAGATCCGGTTGACGCGCTGCGCCTTCCAGGAATTTACCCCCGAGGATGCCGATACCGATCGCAGCACCGATTGCCGCCAGACCCATCATCACAGCGGCAGCAATGTACAGCAGATCCATATTCAGGTTTTCCATGACAGTCTCCAGTTTGTTTCAGTTAAAACGTAGTAGTGTTGGTAAATTAATGCTCTTCAGATGCCATCGACAGATAGACAATCGTCAGAACCATAAATATGAAGGCTTGCAGCGTGATAATCAGTATGTGGAAAATGGCCCAAGGCACATTCAGGATCCACTGTGACCACCACGGCAACAGACCAGCAATCAGAATGAAAATCAGCTCACCGGCATACATGTTGCCGAACAGTCGCAGACCAAGAGAGATTGGTTTGGACAGCAGGCTTACCCCTTCAAGGATTAAGTTGACAGGGATGAACGCCCAGTGATTGAACGGCTGCAGCGTCAACTCTTTCGCGAAGCCACCGATGCCTTTCATTTTGATGCTGTAGAACAGAATGAGGATAAATACGCCCAGCGCCATCGACAGGGTGATGTTCACGTCAGCAGACGGAACCACACGCAGAGCCGGTAGGCCAAAGATATGCTCACCGATGTACGGCAGCAGGTCGATAGGCAGCAAATCCATCAAGTTCATCAGGAATACCCAGACGAAAATCGTCAAGGCCAGCGGAGCAATCAGCTTGCTTTTGCCATGGTACATGTCTTTCACGCTACCATGCACAAAGCCGATTACCAGCTCAATCGCGGTCTGAAATTTACCTGGTACGCCGCTGGTCGCCTTTTTGGCTACGCTACGGAACATAAGCAGGAACAACAGACCCAGAACCACCGAGAAGAAAATGGAGTCAATATTGAGCGTCCAGAAGGTGGCTGGGGGGTTGTGCGGATCCACCAGCGAGAATGTACGTAGGTCCAACTGAAGGTTATTCAGATGGTGTCCTATGTAATCCTGCGGCGTCATATTTTCTGAAGCCATGATGCCTTTACCCTTTGTTGTTAATTACAGCCGGCGCCAGTATCTGAACCACCAGCACCAAAACCCACGTAACGATCAGCGGCATGAATACCGCTTTCAAAACAGCCAACGCCACCACCAACAACACCAGCATCGCTAATACCTTGAAGGCTTCGCCGAAAGCGAACGACCAGGCTACTCGGCCCTTCGCTGGTGTATGTACCTGGTGACGCCAGGCAAATATCATAAACAACACATTAGGCAGTAACACTGCCAATCCTCCACACAACGCGGAGATGCCCCAGAAAGGGTCTTTGAGGCTAAACAGCAATCCACTTGCTATTACAACCAGAAGCTGTGTGAGCAAAAGCTTACGAGCAACGTTTCGACTCAAGAGCGACATAGACATCACGTTTTTACTCCTGCTCCCTTCGAGGTATGCCGCGTGTCGTATAAAACGTTCTTTATGGCTTAGAGTCAAGCATCAAAAAGCGGACAAATTATACGGTGCGCCTTCGTGATTTCAAACAATAAGTAGCTAAAAAGTGAATAAATGTTTAAATATTTTTCGCTGCCCCACATTTATTACTTTTAGGCAAACTGTGAACGATCATGCAAAACTGCAAATGCCGCGAAAACACTGGCGCCAAAGCGTGCACCAGATCACATATTGAACATATTCACCTTCGCATAATTTATTTACGTGGCAATTGATGCCTTTTCATCTTTTTGATATTTAAGCGTAAAAATAGCCACTATTTCAAAAACAACGCCTAACAACAAAAAAACCGCTCATTGACATTTATAATAAAAAATTAACACGAACGGTGATTCTTA
Source organism: Citrobacter freundii complex sp. 2024EL-00216 (assembly GCF_043945515.1). Taxonomy (NCBI): domain Bacteria; kingdom Pseudomonadati; phylum Pseudomonadota; class Gammaproteobacteria; order Enterobacterales; family Enterobacteriaceae; genus Citrobacter; species Citrobacter freundii complex sp. 2024EL-00216. The sequence continues at coordinate 195,880 of NZ_JBIMRA010000008.1, forward strand.
CGTTCTATTTTTAGCAGACTGATATTTTCACAGCTGACTTGTTTCGCTTTTAACAAAAAACGGTACGTTATAGTTATGATGCAAAACCGTAAGGCACTAGTGAAATGTAACGACATTTAACCACACTATTACCTATGACTTTTAACACCTGAAAAGCCGTTTTTTCTCTATTTTTTTTGATAAAAATTAAATTTTGTTTGGCTTAATAACCACCAAATGACGTTCACCATCCAACTGCGGAACGCGTAATTTTTCGACGGACTCAACGCTGAATTCTGCTGGCAGCGAATCAATTTCATCTGCAGGCAACTGCCCTTTTAGCGCATAAAAACGCCCATTCTGGCCCGGCAAATGGTGACACCAGCTCACCATATCATTGAGTGAAGCGAAAGCACGGCTAATCACCCCATCAAACGGCGGTTCTGAAGGAAATTCTTCAACACGGCTTTGCACTGGAGTGATGTTAGTAAGCGCAAGCTCATGCTGCACCTGACGCAAGAAACGAACACGTTTTCCCAGGCTATCGAGCAGTGTGAAATGCGCTTCAGGGCGCACGATAGAGAGCGGAATTCCCGGCAGGCCCGGTCCCGTACCTACATCGATAAAACGCTCACCCTTCAGATACGGTGCAACGACAATGCTGTCCAGAATATGGCGTACCAGCATTTCGTTGGGATCCCGCACCGACGTCAGGTTGTACGCTTTGTTCCATTTGTGCAGCATATCGACATACGCAATCAGCTGATTTTTCTGGTGATCGGTAAGAGAAATACCGGCGTCAGCCAGCAGACGAGAGAGTTTGTTGAGCACGGTCGTTACCTGTTAATAATCAAATGCCCGATGCGCTTTCGCTTATCGGGCCTACAAATTTGTACGGCGGGCAAGCGAAGCGCCCCCGCCAAAATAGTGTTATCAAGCGCTGCGGCGCAGCATACCTTGTTTTTTCAGCCATACCAGAAGAATGGAGATGGCGGCAGGCGTTATGCCGGAAATACGCGATGCCTGACCGATCGAAACGGGTTTGTGATCGTTCAGCTTAGCGATAACTTCATTCGACAAGCCAGAGACCTGACGATAATCCAGCGTTGCAGGCAACAGGGTGTTTTCATTGCGCTGTTGTCTTTCAATTTCTTCCAGCTGACGGGCAATATACCCTTCGTATTTCACCTGAATCTCAACCTGTTCTGCGGCCTGAGCATCATCAAGCGCGGGTGCGAACGCAGATAAAGAGGTCAACTGAGCATAGGTCATATCCGGGCGACGCAGCAGATCTTCACCGCTCGCTTCACGTGACAGAGGTGTAGCCAGGTGAGCATTCACTTCTGCTGCGGACTCCGCTAACGGATTCACCCAGGTTGATTTAAGACGTTGGCGTTCCTGTTCGATACGCTCCAGTTTCTCGTTGAAGCGAGCCCAGCGCTCATCGTCCACCAGACCCAGTTCACGACCAATTTCGGTCAGACGCAGGTCGGCGTTATCTTCACGCAGCATCAAACGGTATTCAGCGCGAGATGTGAACATACGGTACGGTTCTTTGGTGCCCAGCGTACACAGGTCGTCCACCAGCACGCCAAGATAAGCCTGATCGCGACGCGGTGCCCACCCCTCTTTTTCAGCAGACAAACGTGCGGCGTTCAGACCAGCCAGCATGCCTTGTGCGGCGGCTTCTTCATAACCGGTTGTACCGTTAATCTGGCCCGCAAAGAACAGACCCTGGATGAATTTGCTTTCCAGAGTAGGTTTCAGGTCACGCGGATCGAAGAAATCATACTCAATCGCGTAGCCTGGGCGGACGATTCTGGCATTTTCCATCCCCTGCATGGAGCGGACAATTTGCATCTGCACATCGAACGGCAAGCTGGTGGAGATGCCATTCGGGTAAATTTCGTTAGAGGTCAGTCCTTCCGGTTCGAGGAAGATCTGATGCTGGTTACGATCGGCAAAGCGCATCACTTTGTCTTCGATCGACGGGCAGTAGCGTGGGCCGATACCTTCGATCACGCCAGCGTACATTGGGCTACGATCTAGGTTGTTGCGGATCACGTCATGGGTTTTCTCATTGGTATGCGTGATGTAACACGGCATCTGGCGCGGATGCTGAGAAGCATCGCCCAGGAATGAGAAGACCGGCATCGGGTTATCGCTGTTTTGCTGGCCGAGCACGCTGAAATCAATCGTGCGCGCATCGATACGCGGCGGTGTACCGGTTTTCAGGCGGCTGACGCGCAGCGGCAGTTCACGCAGACGGCGTGACAGCGGGATGGACGGCGGATCGCCAGCGCGGCCACCGCTGTAGTTATCCAGGCCAATATGAATTTTGCCGTCGAGGAAAGTCCCCACGGTTAATACGACCGCTTTGGCACGGAACTTCAGTCCCATTTGGGTTACTGCTCCCACAACGCGATCGTTTTCGACAATCAGATCTTCAACCGCTTGTTGGAAGATCATCAGATTGGGTTGATTCTCCAGTGCGGTGCGTACCGCCTGACGATAGAGCACACGATCGGCCTGAGCTCGGGTAGCGCGAACGGCTGGCCCTTTGCTTGCGTTTAGTATCCTAAACTGGATACCGGCATGGTCGATCGCTTTTGCCATTAACCCACCAAGCGCATCCACTTCTTTTACCAGGTGTCCCTTCCCAATACCGCCGATCGCCGGGTTGCAGCTCATCTGCCCCAGAGTGTCGATATTGTGTGTCAAAAGCAGAGTCTGTTGACCCATTCGCGCCGCGGCCATTGCGGCCTCGGTGCCTGCATGACCCCCGCCAATGATGATGACGTCAAAAGGATCCTGATAAAACATGGTAATTGCCTCGCATAACGCGGTGTGAAAATGGATTGAAGCCCGGGCCGTGGATTCTACTCAACTTTAGTCGATGGAGAAAGACCTGGGATCCTGGGTATTAAAAAGAAGATCTTTTTATTTAGAGATCTGTTTTATTGTGATCTCTTATTAGGATCGCACCTTTCTGTGGATAAGGACGATCCTTTAAGTAAGATCAACAGGTTGCTGAGGATCATTAGCTGTGAATGATCGGTGATCCTGGTCCGTATAAGCTGGGATCAGAATGAAGGGTTATACACAACTCAAAAACTGAACAACGGTTGTTCTTGGGATAACTACCGGTTGATCCAAGCTTTTAACCAGAGTTATCCACATAAAAAAGTACGATCTTTACAAATCTCTGAGCAACGGATGCCACGATCCCAGCCAAATTTCAGCCGGATCTTCCGGAATTTCATGTTCCAGCACGTTGATCCTGAGAGTTTCGCCGATCTGTTTTGCCCCACAGGCCTTCAATTCGGCTTCCAGCTTGTCGATTGCGCCGCAAAAGGTGTCATATTCACGACTGCCGATCCCGATTGCACCAAAGCGCACTTGTGACAGGTCCGGCTTTTGCTCGCGTAACGCATCATATAAAGGCTGCAGGTTGTCAGGAATATCTCCCGCACCGTGCGTGGAGCTGATAATCAGCCAGATCCCGTCAGTCGGAACCTCTTCAAGCATTGGCCCATGCAGTATTTCGCTGGAAAAACCGGCGTCGTCCAGCTTTTCAGCCAGATGCTCTGCTACATATTCCGCACTGCCAAGCGTACTACCGCTGATAAGAGTGATGTCTGCCATGATCGCCCACCTTTATAAAGAGGGCGTATTGTACGCTGTGAGCGAGCTGGGATCTACCTGTGGAAAACCAGGGTATTAAAAAAAGCGATCACGGCTTGATGGTACGCATGATCGGGTTTTGCAGGACGATCAGCGTTTCCGTGGACTGAATTTCGTCAATTGTTTGGATCTTGTTGATAAGTACCTGCTGCAATGCGTCGATCGACTTGCACATCACCTTAATAAAGATGCTGTAGTGCCCGGTGGTGTAATACGCTTCGGTCACTTCATCGAGGCTTTCCAGTCTGGCCAGCGCTGACGGATAGTCTTTCGCACTTTTCAGGATGATGCCGATAAAGCAGCCGACGTCATAACCCAATTGTTTGGGACTAACATCAATCCGCGCGCCGGTAATAATCCCCGCCTGCTTCATCTTTTCTACGCGAACGTGAATTGTTCCTGGGCTGACGCCGAACTGTTTGGCTAATTCTGCGTAGGCGGTACGAGCATTTTCCATTAAGGCGTCAAGAATGCCGCGGTCCAGATTGTCGATCTGATAATTTTCCATAGGTTTTTCTTATGTAGATTAATGATTCACTCTATTTTAGACGTAATTTTTAACGAATCAAAATCGAAGTCGGCTTTTTGTTTGTTGATTATTGAATATTACCTCCATTCTGTTGCTTAATCATAGGCAACAGGACACAGGAGTACACATAATGAAAACCGCTTACATTGCCAAACAACGTCAAATTAGCTTCGTAAAATCTCATTTTTCTCGCCAGCTGGAAGAGCGTTTAGGCCTGATCGAAGTTCAGGCGCCGATCCTCAGCCGCGTTGGAGATGGTACGCAGGATAACTTGTCGGGCTGTGAAAAAGCGGTGCAGGTGAAGGTTAAAGCATTGCCAGACGCTCAATTCGAAGTGGTTCATTCACTGGCGAAGTGGAAGCGTCAAACGTTAGGACAACACGACTTTAGCGCAGGCGAGGGGCTGTACACGCACATGAAAGCCCTGCGTCCCGATGAAGATCGCCTCTCCCCGCTGCACTCAGTGTACGTTGACCAGTGGGACTGGGAGCGCGTGATGGGTGACGGTGAGCGTCAATTCTCCACTCTGAAAAGCACGGTAGAGGCTATCTGGGCGGGAATTAAGGCCACCGAAGCTGCGGTTAGCAAAGAGTTTGGTCTGGCACCGTTCCTGCCAGAGCAGATCCACTTTGTTCATAGCCAGGAGCTGTTATCTCGTTATCCGGATCTTGATGCAAAAGGTCGTGAACGTGCGATCGCTAAAGAGCTGGGTGCGGTATTCCTGGTGGGGATCGGCGGTAAGCTCAGTGACGGTCACCGTCATGACGTACGTGCGCCCGATTATGATGACTGGAGTTCAGCGTCCGAGCTGGGTCATGCCGGTCTGAACGGTGATATTCTGGTCTGGAACCCGGTTCTGGAAGATGCGTTTGAGCTGTCTTCTATGGGGATTCGTGTGGATGCTGACGCCCTGAAACACCAGCTGTCTCTGACCGGTGATGAAGATCGCCTGAGTCTGGAGTGGCACCAGGCGCTGCTGCGCGGTGAAATGCCGCAGACAATTGGTGGCGGCATTGGGCAGTCGCGTCTGACCATGCTGTTGCTGCAATTACCTCACATTGGTCAGGTTCAGTGTGGCGTATGGCCGGCCCAGATACGTGAAAGCGTCGCATCTCTGCTGTAACAATTAACGCCGCCAGCGTCTGAGCAGGCGGCTTCGCATCCCGGTATCAAAGCGCCAGATATGATCGAAAATGCGCATGATGCCGGGTTTGCCATGTGCTGACATCGCCACCGCGTGAAAACGGTGCTGGTGTACCCGCTGTAATTCCCCTACTTTGCTGACGACCTCATCGGGCAATCGCTGAGCGATAAAATCTGAGATCACCACCGCATCTGCATCAAACCATTCCCGACCCTGCATGCGCTCAATTATGGCGCGAAAACAGCTGGCAATATCAGTGCCGCCACGAAAGCGCTGACTTAAAAAGCGGATAGCCTGTTCGATGCCCTCCGGACCGGAAAGCTCATAGCGCACCACTTCTGTTGAAAACAGCATAATGAAACAGCGCCGGTTATCGGCAAGGGCAACGCGCATTAGCGCCAGACAAAAGGCTTTCGCACACTGCTCATTAAATCCGCCCATCGATCCCGAGGTATCAACGCAGACGATAAAAGGCCCGCGCGGCTGCTCGTCAAAATCCTGATGCACCACCGGACGTTCCGTTACTTTCTCACGCCATGCTTCGCCGTGCAGGCGGTAGGTGAGCAGTTGCTTTTCCACCAGCCGTCGGTAGAACTCGTATTCCAGTTCGGTAATGCCCAGCGTGGCCAGCTCTGGCGGTAGCAGGCGCAGGATATCGTCACTTTGCTGGATGCCATCCACCTGCTCCGGGACGGTTGCAGGTTCGCGCACCAGGGTACGGAAGGTTTCCATTGGCGCATCTTTACGCGGCACGGATTTCGCCTCTCTGGAACGACCTAACTGCTCGGCCAGGCGCTGGAGTTCGGGTTGTTGCGTCAGAAATTCGCCGTATTTCACCATCAACTGATAATCACCGCGCTTGATTTGGCCCGCGCTCATATCCCACAACCGGCCTGCTGCGTTGTCATTTTCTGCCAGTACAGGTTCCAGTTGCCCGCTGAGGGTCATCCGTTCTTGTACTTCACTGAGCAAATGCTCGCGCTCTTCTTCCAGCAGTTGCTGATTCAGCGTTGTGGTTTGCACCACCAGGCTCAGGCGCCAGCGCTGGAGAAAAAGCGTATGTAGGGCAGGCGTAAAGGTGCTGTTGTCATTGACCAGTTGCTGCGCTTGCCCGGCCCAAGGCGAATGGAGGCGGTGCAATAGCGATAATATTTGCGGTAGCTGAACGATAAACTGCGCATGAGAGAGGAGCTGGCTTTGTTGATAGCACATAACCTCCTCCATCAGCTCCGGCGGTACATGGGTATCTTTGAGGCGGCTACGCAATGATTCACGCCAGCGGGGAATGTCGTCAGTGATCGCTTTTTTAAGGCGAGGAAATTTTTTAAAAAATACCACCATCTTTGGGGAAGCCAGCAGGGCGACGATCATCTCTTCGATCATCGCCTCTTCGCTGACTGCCAGCATGATGTTGAGCGTATCAAGGGTCAGCATTGTTGCGCCTGGCGGATTTGCGCCCCGACATCCTGTAGGCTGGCCTCAATGCGGCCTAACCAGTCGCTATGAATAAACAGGCATTTTTGCTGTTCGCTGAATGCGCTGTGTTGCTGATGCCACTCATTATCGAGCGCTTCAAGCTCCTGTTTTATCTCTGCGGGCATACTCTCTTGCGAAGCACCCGGCAGCGCCAGGCGAGAACCTTGTAAACTGACATCGCGTACAACCAGATGCTGTGCGCTATCGACTTCCATATTCAGCGTTTGGGCAAAGCCGATCCCGTTTAGTTTTCCGCGGATCTCACCGCCTTTTGTTAGCCACAGTTCCAGCGCGCCACGTTCGAAAGCTATATGGATAACCTCCATATCATGCAGTTTTAAAGGCTTTTGCAGCAGTAATGTCACGACAGAAGACGAGGCTTCTGGCGGTAAATCATAATGAGGACGACGGCTGAACATTCCTCCCTGGCGGATCACCGTGAACGCCGTTTTGTCGCTTTGCTGCTGCTGGAGCTGAATGCGGCGCTGCACAATGCTGCCCAGGCGCGTCAGCATGGCTTGCTGTTGCCAGGCGTGTCCGGTCATCAATATTTCAAGCTGCTGTTGCATCAGATTCAGGCTTTGCGCGTCGTACCACAGGCAATCTTTCAGCAGGATCAGGTCGATAGGTACTACCGCATCGCGTCCGCTAAAGAAAGCACTGGCCTGGAGTAAGCGGATCGCTTTTTTCCAGCGACGATCGGACACATAAGGAGCATTCGGTAACACGTCCAACTGTTGGCGCAGCGTGAAAATGAGCTCAAACACGCGATCGGGAAGCTTGATGGCACCAATGTCTTTTTGCCACTGGTGATACTCTTCATCCGTCACCTGCAATGATGCCGGGACCGGATTGTCGCTTTCATCCTGCTGACTTAACAGCATGGAGCGGAAATTGGCCTTGTCCTGAACTTTATCCAGCCACAGGCGAATCAGCATACGGTCGTACAGCGCTTCCAGGCTGCTGTCGGCTTCAGGCAGTTCGTTGGAAGCCGCCACCAGCAGGCGCATCGGGATTTTCTCTTCATGCGCGCCGTTACGGAAGTGACGTTCGTTAATGGCGGTCAGCAGGGTGTTAAGAATTGCCGGGCCTGCTTTCCAGATTTCATCGAGAAAAACGATTTCAGCTTCAGGAAGATAGCCCGCCGTTAAGCGTTCATAGCGACCTTCGTCTTTAAGGGCCTGAATGGACAGCGGACCAAACACCTCTTCGGGCGTAGAGAAGCGCGTCATCAGGTATTCAAAAGCGCGTGCATTTTGGAAGGCAAACTTCAGTCGACGGGCAATTAAGCTTTTTGCGATCCCCGGGGGGCCTAATAAGAAAACGCTCTCGCCGCTGAGTGCTGCCAGCAGACACAGACGAATGGCGTGGCTACGTTCATAAAGTCCCTTTTCCAGCGCATTGCTCAGACGGGAAATTCTTTCCGCTAATAAATGTGGGTGAGCCATAATGAAGTGGCGTCCTTTCGCCAAATGTACTGCATAAACTGCGAGTATAGATGCTTCACACCATTGCAGTAATAGACTGAAGGTGCGCTTATTTTTCTTTGAGCCAGATTAATCTGGTCTCATTTAGGGGTACGATTTTGTGATTAATCGTGCATACTGTGCGCCTTTTTGTGGGCCAAGGGACGACGCACACATTTCTTATATATACACCAAATCAATCAAGCTGCACCAAGGCGGCAATGGAGTTTTCTTCTGGGATGGGGGGAATAACGAATGCAGCCCACACGGAGTGACTTGAAAGATGATGTGTATAAACGAAAGACGAGTCTATGAGCACTGATAATAAACAATCATTGTCTGCGATTACCCTTGCGGCCATTGGGGTTGTCTACGGTGATATTGGTACCAGCCCACTTTATACGCTTCGTGAATGTTTGTCCGGCCAGTTTGGTTTTGGCGTTGAACGTGATGCCGTATTTGGTTTTCTCTCGCTGATTTTCTGGCTGCTGATCTTTGTTGTCTCCATTAAATACCTGACGTTTGTCATGCGCGCAGATAACGCCGGAGAAGGCGGGATCCTGACGCTGATGTCATTGGCCGGGCGCAATACCTCGGCGCGAACAACCTCCATGCTGGTCATTATGGGATTGATAGGCGGCAGCTTCTTCTATGGTGAAGTGGTGATTACGCCAGCCATTTCGGTGATGTCTGCAATTGAAGGTCTGGAGATAGTTGCCCCGCAACTGGATACCTGGATTGTTCCGCTCTCAATAATTGTGCTGACCCTGCTGTTTTTGATTCAAAAACACGGTACCGGCATGGTCGGTAAGCTGTTTGCGCCGATTATGCTGCTATGGTTCCTGACGCTCGCGGTATTAGGTGTGCGCAGTATTATTGGCAATCCGGAAGTGCTGCAGGCGCTCAATCCGTATTGGGCGGTGCATTTCTTCCTCGAATTCAAAACGCTGTCCTTTATCGCGCTGGGTGCGGTGGTACTGTCGATTACCGGTGTTGAAGCGCTGTATGCGGATATGGGCCACTTCGGTAAATTGCCGATTCGTCTGGCATGGTTCTCAGTTGTATTGCCTTCACTGGTGCTGAACTATTTTGGGCAGGGCGCGTTGCTGTTAAAGCATCCTGAAGCGATCAAAAACCCGTTTTTCCTGCTGGCGCCGGACTGGGCATTAATTCCATTGTTGATCCTCGCCGCGCTGGCAACGGTTATCGCTTCTCAGGCGGTTATCTCCGGTGTCTTCTCGCTGACGCGTCAGGCCGTACGTCTGGGGTATTTATCGCCGATGCGTATCATCCATACCTCGGAAATGGAATCGGGCCAGATTTACATTCCTTTCGTTAACTGGATGCTCTATTTTGCGGTAGTTATCGTGATAGTGAGCTTTGAACACTCCAGTAACCTTGCCGCGGCGTATGGGATTGCGGTAACGGGGACGATGGTACTGACTTCAATTCTGTCGACCACCGTGGCGCGCAAAAACTGGCACTGGAATAAATACTTCGTCTTCCTGATCCTGGTGGCGTTCTTGTGCGTCGATGTTCCGCTGTTCTCCGCGAACCTCGATAAGCTTATTTCCGGCGGTTGGCTGCCTCTGACGCTGGGTCTGGTGATGTTCACCATCATGACCACCTGGAAAAGCGAACGCTTCCGTCTGCTGCGTCGCATGCATGAGCACGGTAACTCTCTGGAGGCGATGATTGCTTCTCTGGAGAAATCGCCACCGGTACGCGTGCCGGGAACGGCGGTGTATATGTCCCGCGCACTGAACGTCATCCCGTTTGCACTTCTGCATAACCTCAAGCATAACAAGGTGCTGCATGAGCGCGTTATTCTGCTGACGCTGCGCACGGAAGATGCGCCATACGTGCACAACGTGCGTAGGGTGCAGATTGAGCAGTTATCGCCCACCTTCTGGCGTGTGGTGGCCAGCTACGGTTGGCGCGAAACGCCGAACGTGGAGGAAGTGTTCCATCGCTGCGGTCTGGAAGGTTTAAGCTGTCGGATGATGGAAACGTCCTTCTTCATGTCGCATGAGTCGTTGATTGTTGGCAAGCGGCCATGGTACCTGCGTCTGCGCGGCAAGCTGTATCTGCTGCTACAGCGCAACGCTCTGCGCGCGCCGGACCAGTTTGAAATTCCACCGAACCGGGTTATTGAGCTTGGTACTCAGGTAGAGATTTAATCTCATCGACGCCCTCTTTCATCGCGAAAGGGGGCGTTTTGTTTTGCCCCTCTCAGTTTTCATTTCATCAAATGATAATCCTTGCGAAACGTTTCGATGGCGATCACATTTTCGTAACGTCGCGGTGGTTTTCTGTCCACTCTTCGCACTACACTTATCTCCAGCGAAACGTTTCGCTAGTGGGGAAAGAAAATGAAGAAAGGCACGGTACTCAACTCTGAAATTTCAACGGTGATCTCCCGTCTGGGGCATACCGATACGCTGGTGGTGTGTGATGCAGGTTTACCCATCCCGAACAGCACAACGCGTATTGATATGGCATTAACCCAGGGCGTACCTTCTTTTATGCAGGTACTGGATGTGGTCACACGTGAAATGCAGGTCGAGGCAGCCATTCTCGCGTCGGAAATTAAACAACATAATCCGCAACTCCACGAAACGTTGCTCAGCCACATTGAGCAACTGCAACAACACCAGGGAAACACCATAGAAATTCGTTACACCACGCATGAACAATTCAAAAAACAAACCGCAGACAGTCAGGCGGTAATTCGCAGCGGAGAATGTTCTCCGTATGCGAATATCATTCTCTGTGCTGGCGTCACGTTCTGAGGCCATCATGAACGCATTACTGCAACTCAAAGGGATCGATAAAGCGTTCCCGGGCGTAAAAGCGCTATCCGGCGCCGCGCTGAATGTCTACCCTGGCCGCGTAATGGCGCTGGTGGGCGAAAACGGCGCGGGCAAATCCACCATGATGAAAGTGCTGACCGGGATCTATACCCGTGATGCCGGTTCTTTATTGTGGCTGGGGAAAGAGACCACCTTTAACGGCCCTAAATCCTCCCAGGAAGCCGGAATCGGTATCATCCACCAGGAGCTGAACCTGATCCCGCAACTCACTATCGCCGAGAACATTTTTCTTGGCCGCGAGTTTGTGAATCGCTTTGGCAAAATTGACTGGAAGAAGATGTACGCCGAAGCCGATCTGCTGCTCGCCAAACTCAATCTACGCTTTAAAAGCGACAGGCTGGTCGGTGAGCTGTCGATTGGCGATCAGCAAATGGTCGAAATTGCCAAAGTGCTGAGCTTTGAATCGAAGGTCATCATTATGGATGAACCGACGGATGCCCTCACCGATACCGAAACCGAATCCCTGTTCCGCGTCATCCGCGAACTGAAATCCCAGGGACGCGGCATTGTCTATATTTCTCACCGTATGAAAGAGATCTTCGAGATTTGCGACGACGTAACCGTCTTCCGTGACGGGCAGTTTATTGCCGAACGTGAAGTTGCCTCGCTGACAGAAGACTCGCTGATTGAAATGATGGTGGGACGTAAGCTGGAAGATCAGTACCCGCGCCTGGAAAAAGCGCCGGGTGATATTCGCCTGAAGGTCGATAACCTGTGCGGTCCTGGCGTAAACGATGTTTCGTTCACGCTGCGTAAAGGCGAGATCCTTGGCGTATCCGGGCTGATGGGGGCCGGACGTACCGAACTGATGAAAGTGTTGTACGGCGCATTGCCGCGCACCAGCGGTTACGTCACGCTTGATGGCCATGAAGTGGTTACCCGTTCGCCGCAGGATGGGTTGGCTAACGGCATCGTCTATATTTCTGAAGACCGTAAACGCGATGGCTTAGTGCTGGGCATGTCGGTGAAAGAGAACATGTCACTGACCGCGCTGCGTTATTTCAGCCGCGCCGGTGGAAGCCTTAAACATAAAGATGAGCAGCAGGCGGTGGGTGATTTTATTCGTCTGTTCAATGTTAAAACACCATCAATGGAACAGGCTATCGGCCTGCTTTCCGGTGGTAACCAGCAGAAAGTGGCGATTGCACGCGGTCTGATGACCCGGCCAAAAGTGTTGATCCTTGATGAACCAACGCGCGGCGTTGACGTTGGAGCCAAGAAAGAAATCTATCAGCTTATCAACCAGTTTAAGGCTGACGGGCTGAGCATCATTCTGGTCTCCTCTGAGATGCCAGAAGTATTGGGCATGAGCGATCGAATTATCGTTATGCATGAAGGGCATCTCGGCGGTGAGTTCACTCGCGAGCAGGCCACTCAGGAAGTATTAATGGCTGCCGCTGTGGGCAAGCTTAATCGCGTGAATCAGGAGTAAAAAAGATGACTACCCAGGCTGTTTCTGGTCGCCGTTATTTCACTAAAGCATGGCTTCTGGAGCAAAAGTCGCTCATCGCTCTGTTAGTGCTGATCGCGATTGTTTCCACCATGAGCCCTAACTTTTTTACCGTTAATAACCTGTTCAACATTCTCCAGCAAACGTCGGTGAACGCCATCATGGCCGTTGGCATGACGCTGGTCATCCTGACGTCGGGTATCGATCTGTCCGTCGGTTCCTTGCTGGCGCTTACCGGCGCGGTTGCGGCTTCAATTGTAGGGATTGAGGTCAATGCGCTGGTGGCTGTTGCTGCGGCCCTGGCGCTCGGCGCTGCCATTGGCGCAGTCACCGGGGTGATTGTTGCGAAAGGCCGGGTGCAGGCGTTTATTGCAACGCTAGTGATGATGCTGCTGCTGCGCGGCGTGACCATGGTGTACACCAACGGCAGTCCGGTTAATACCGGGTTTACTGACAATGCCGATCTGTTTGGCTGGTTTGGTATTGGTCGTCCGTTAGGCATCCCTACGCCAGTGTGGATCATGGGGATTGTCTTCCTCGCGGCGTGGTACATGCTGCACCACACTCGTCTGGGCCGTTATATCTACGCGCTGGGCGGTAACGAAGCGGCAACGCGTTTGTCTGGTATCAGCGTCAGTAAAATCAAAATTATCGTTTACTCACTGTGCGGTCTGCTGGCATCGCTGGCGGGCATCATTGAAGTCGCGCGCCTCTCCTCTGCGCAACCAACAGCAGGTACTGGCTATGAGCTGGATGCTATCGCAGCGGTGGTGTTAGGCGGTACCAGCCTGGCGGGTGGTAAAGGACGTATTGTTGGGACGCTGATCGGCGCATTGATTCTTGGTTTCCTCAATAATGGTTTGAATTTGTTAGGTGTATCCTCCTATTACCAGATGATCGTCAAAGCGGTGGTGATTTTGCTGGCGGTACTGGTAGACAACAAAAAGCAGTAACAACGATTACAGGACATCTTAAATATGAACATGAAAAAACTGGCTACCCTGGTTTCTGCTGTTGCGCTGAGCGCCACCGTGAGCGCGAATGCGATGGCGAAAGATACCATTGCGCTGGTGGTCTCCACCCTCAACAACCCGTTCTTTGTTTCTCTGAAGGATGGGGCGCAAAAAGAGGCGGATAAGCTGGGTTACAACCTGGTGATTCTGGACTCGCAGAACAATCCGGCGAAAGAGCTGGCTAACGTTCAGGACTTAACGGTTCGTGGAACTAAAATTCTGCTGATCAACCCGACTGACTCTGATGCCGTTGGTAATGCTGTGAAGATGGCTAACCAGGCAAAAATTCCGGTTATTACCCTTGACCGTGTTGCCTCCAAAGGCGAAGTGGTAAGCCACATCGCGTCTGATAACGTGTTGGGTGGCAAAATTGCGGGTGATTACATCGCGAAGAAAGCAGGTGAAGGCGCGAAAGTTATCGAACTGCAGGGGATTGCCGGAACTTCAGCGGCGCGTGAGCGTGGCGAAGGTTTCCAGCAGGCCGTTGCGGCACACAAATTTAACGTACTGGCCAGCCAGCCGGCAGACTTCGACCGCACCAAAGGTCTGAACGTCATGCAGAACCTGCTGACCGCGCATCCTGATGTGCAGGCCGTATTTGCCCAGAACGATGAAATGGCGCTGGGTGCGCTGCGCGCACTGCAAACCGCGGGTAAATCTGATGTGATGGTGGTTGGATTTGACGGCACTCCAGATGGCGAAAAAGCAGTAAATGATGGCAAACTGGCTGCGACCATTGCTCAGTTGCCGGATCAGATCGGCGCGAAAGGCGTTGAGACTGCGGATAAAGTCCTGAAAGGCGAGAAGGTTCAGGCTAAATATCCGGTTGACCTGAAGCTGGTCATCAAGCAGTAATACCGATTCAGGTCGCTCGCGGCCTGATGGAGACATAAATACGCCATCCCCGTATCTGATTTTGGGGATGAAAGCGTAAAAAGAAAAGCAGGGCACGCGCCACCCTAACCCGGTGGCGCACTTTGACTTGGAACACCAAATATGAAAACCGCAGGCAACCTCGTTGTTCTTGGCAGTATCAATGCCGATCACATCCTTAACCTTAACTCTTTCCCGACACCTGGTGAAACCGTAACAGGTAGCCATTATCAGGTCGCATTTGGCGGTAAAGGCGCGAATCAGGCTGTTGCTGCGGGTCGTAGTGGCGCTAATATCGCATTCATTGCCTGTACGGGCGATGATGATATTGGCGAAAGTGTGCGTAAACAGTTAGCCAAAGACAACATCGATATCGCGCCGATTAGCGTAATTTCGGGGGAATCGACCGGTGTGGCACTGATTTTTGTGAATGGTGAAGGTGAGAACGTTATCGGCATTCACGCCGGTGCAAACGCAGCCCTTTCTCCTGCGCTGGTGGAAGCACAGCGCGATCGCATTGCGCAGGCCTCCGCCTTACTTATGCAGTTAGAATCGCCGATCGAAAGCGTACTGACTGCAGCAAAGATTGCACATCAAAATAAGACCATGGTCGCCCTGAACCCGGCACCGGCACGTGAGCTTTCTGATGAACTGCTGGCGCTGGTGGATATTATTACCCCGAATGAAACCGAGGCTGAAAAGCTGACGGGGATCCGGGTCGAAAATGATGAAGACGCGGCCAAAGCGGCGCAGGCATTGCACGCTAAAGGTATCCATACTGTACTGATTACTTTAGGTAGTCGCGGTGTGTGGGCCAGTGTTAATGGCGAAGGACAGCGTGTGCCCGGTTTTAAAGTGGAAGCCGTTGATACTATTGCCGCTGGAGACACCTTTAATGGCGCGTTAATTACGGCGTTGCTGGAAGAGACTCCGCTGCCTGAAGCGATCCGTTTTGCGCATGCCGCTGCGGCGATTGCGGTTACCCGTAAAGGCGCACAGCCTTCCGTTCCGTGGCGCGAAGAAATAGAAGCGTTTTTAAGTCAACAGAGGTAACGCTTGGCTACAATGAAGGACGTCGCCCGCCTGGCGGGTGTTTCCACGTCGACGGTTTCTCACGTCATTAATAAAGATCGCTTTGTCAGTGAGTCCGTCACTGACAAAGTAGAAGCTGCAATTAAAGCGCTTAACTACGCGCCCTCCGCGCTGGCGCGTAGCCTCAAGTTAAACCAGACCCGCACGATTGGCATGTTAATCACTGCCAGTACCAATCCCTTCTATTCTGAACTAGTGCGCGGCGTTGAACGTAGCTGTTTTGAGCGCGGCTACAGCCTGGTGCTGTGCAATACCGAAGGCGATGAACAGCGCATGAACCGTAACCTGGAAACTCTGATGCAAAAACGTGTGGACGGCTTGTTGCTGCTCTGCACCGAAACACATCAGCCTTCCAGAGAGATAATGCAGCGTTATCCTTCTATACCGACCGTGATGATGGACTGGTCGCCTTTTGATGGTGAAAGCGATCTGATTCAGGATAACTCCTTGCTGGGCGGGGATTTAGCCACGCAACATCTTATCGAAAAAGGTTTTACGCGCATTGCCTGCATCACCGGGCCGCTGGATAAAACCCCGGCGCGTTTGCGTCTGGAAGGATATCGGGCAGCAATGAAGCGGGCGGGGTTGCCTGTCCCGGAAGGCTACGAGATTACCGGTGACTTTGAGTTCGGCGGCGGCTTTGAAGCTATGCAAACGTTGCTGTCGCATAAACAGCGACCGCAGGCCGTTTTTACCGGCAATGATGCAATGGCAGTTGGCGCGTATCAGGCTCTGTACCAGTCAGGATTGCGCATTCCGCAGGATATGGCTGTGGTGGGTTACGATGATATCGAGCTGGCGCGCTATATGACGCCGCCCCTGACGACCATCCACCAACCAAAAGATGAATTGGGCGAACTGGCCATCGATGTATTAATTCACCGGATGGCGCAGCCCACATTACAGCAACAGCGTTTGCAGCTTACTCCTGTTCTGATGGAGCGGGGGTCGGTTTAGGTTTGTGCCGATCTTTGATCAGGTTACGTCCATCTTTGGCTTTTAGCAGCATGAACATCAGCGCGGATATTACCGTTATAGCGCCCATCGTCATAAAGGTGTAGTGGAACTGCTCGACCGTATTGGTTCCTTCCATACCTTCATAGATACGCAGAACGGCGGCGCTGATGGCAACCCCTAAACTGATTGATAACTGCTGAGTAACGGCCAATACGCTGTTGCCGCTGCTGGCGTTTTCATCGGTCAGATCCGCCAGAGTGATGGTATTCATTGAAGTAAACTGTGTGGACATCGCCATACCTAAAATGAACAACGGCAGGATTAGCATCCAGATCGGCATGGCAGGAGATTGCAAAGCGAACTGCGCAATCATCAGGCCGATAAATACCGTAACACCCACCAATGTGGTCCTGTAGCCGAGTTTGCGCAGTACCTGCGTCACCATGGATTTTGCCAGAATTGAACCTAACGCTGTTGGCGCCATCATGCAGCCGGCTATCAGAGCCGGATATCCAAATCCTACCTGCAACATCAGCGGCATTAAGAAGGGCACGCAGCCTGTGCCCAGGCGAGTGGCGAGGTTTCCGGCGATCCCAACAGAAAAGGTCCGAGTCTTAAATATCGGAAGCGATATCAGCGGCGTTGGGTGGCGACGCGCATGGCGAATATAGGCGAGTAGTAACAACACACTGGCAAGAATAATACCGAGTGCGACCCAGGTCTCGACAAGCTTCTCACCGAACAATTCAACGCCGCTGGAAAACAACACCAGGCTCAAACCAAACAGAAAGAAACCGGTCATATCAAAACCGCGGCGTGGCGTGGTGAAGTTCGGCATATATTTGCGGGCATAGAAGATACCGGCAATGCCAATTGGAATATTAATCAGGAAGATCCAGTGCCAACTGGCCCATGTAACCAGTACACCGCCCAATACCGGACCTAAAATCGGCCCCACAAGTCCTGGCATGGTGACGAAGTTAAGCACGGGAAGCAGTTCGCTGCGGGGGTAAGCACGCAATAACGCCAGACGGGCAACGGGCATCATCATGGCGCCACCGATCCCCTGAATGACACGGAAAATCACCAGCTCGCTTAAGGAACTGGACAGCGCACAGGCCAGCGATCCCAACGTAAACAGGCTAACGGCAATCATAAAGACGCGTCGGGTACCAAATCGGTCTGCCAGCCAACCACTTACCGGGATCAGCATCGCGACAGTCAGGGTATAGCTGATAATGGCCGACTGCATGGCGAGTGGAGAGCGGTTAAGACTATGTGCTATTGCGGGTAGGGCGGTATTGAGGATCGTGGCGTCTAGTGCCTGCATAAAAAAGGCCATGGCTGCTATCCACGGTAGCCCGGCCATACTGCGAGATTTCTTTTCTGACATATTATTTATCCGGTAGCACGTTCGGTGCTATCAGCAATGCCTGACAGGCAGCAAAGGCGCGATCGCCATCGTTATCATCTATTGCATCGACAATGGCCTGGTGCAAATCCAGTTTCACCACATCGTTATAGGTAATAGAGGTAAAGTAGGTCTGGTAAACCGAATGGAACAGAGATGCAAAGGAAATAAGGAACGGATTCGCACTCATTTCATAGATGTGCTCATGCCAGGCGATATCAACCTCAATCCAGCGTTCGCGTCTGAAGTTTCTTTTCAGCTCGACCATCTCTTCCATCAGCGTGTTGAGGTGCGCTTTCTGTTCAGCCGTACCTATGGTCGCTGCCAGTAAGCACGCCTGAGGCTCAAGGCTGATACGCATCACCAGAAAATGTTTAATGACCTGCGGGAAATTATCTTCTGTCATCCACCAGGTGAGCAGCTCCTGGTCAAGGAAGTTCCAGTTTGCTTGCGGCATGACGCGTGTACCAATACGTGGGCGCGGTAATACCATACCTTTTGCCGTTAATGTTTTTACTGCCTCTCTTACCGCGGTGCGACTCACGCCAAACTGATCGCCTAGCTCTATTTCGCCAGGCAATATCGCACCCGGTGCGTATTCACCTTTTAATATTCGCTGAGCCAGCTTTTCGGCCAGAACGTAGGACAAGTTTTTCTGTGCGGCTAGCTGTTGGGCATTTAACGGCATGAATGTTCTTCCTTACTCTTTTTCTTATTCATTAGTATGCCATCTGGAAGTGTGATTGCGGCTGCAAAAACGGCAATTTGCTTATTTTATGGCATGTTAATGGTTGTTTTGGTGAAAAAACACGCACTCGGAAAGTTATTTTAAATTTCCCCTTGTCAGCCTGAAATAACTCCCTATAATGCGCCTCCACTGACACGGAACAACGGATTACAAGCCGCCGGGTCAGCGGGGTTCCACTGAGAACTCCGGCGAAGAAAGCGAAATTAAATGCTTGACTTCGTAGCGGGATGGCGTAATATGCACACCCCGCACCGCTGAGAAAAAGCGAAGCGGCACTGCTCTTTAACAATTTATCAGACAATCTGTGTGGGCACTCGAAGATACGGATTCTTAACGTCGCAAGACGAAAAATGAATACCAAGTCTCAACGAGTGAACACGTAATTCATTACGAAGTTTAAT